>DASQPN010000001.1:0-26208 GCA_035643915.1 Terriglobales bacterium
ATACTGGCCGCCCGCCCGCGGCATCATCGCCGCCAACTCGCCGTAGCTGAGCGCGCCGACAATCGTCAGGAACCCCGTAATCAGCCAGGCACCGATCAACAGCCCGGGCGAGTTCACCTCGCGGGAGATCTCCGCCGACACGATAAAGATGCCCGAGCCAATCATGGACCCCATCACCAGCATCGTCGCGCTGGTCAGCCCTAGGCCTTGGACGAGTTCCTTGTCCTGGTGGGAATGGATGTCCCAATCACTGGCGCCTGGCACCGCCGTGGGTTCGTTCGTACGAGTGCTCACGTCCCTCCCTGTTGGTGGAGCGATCGCCTACCCTGAGCGAAGCCGAATGGTCCTCGCCCGTCGAAGTCACAAGCTGGAAAGAAAGTCGGACATGACTTTACCCCAAGATGCGGGAAAATTCCTCTGCAGATTTCCGAGGCTCCCGTAACAGATCTGATATCACCGCCACCGAATCCGCCCCCGCCTCAAGCACCGACCGCGCATTCGCCCGGGCGATTCCGCCAATGGCCACCAGAGGCCTCTCGGTCAGCGTTCGCGCCCTTCGCACGCCCTCATGCCCCACCACCGGGTAGGGATTCTCTTTGCTCGATGTCGGAAACACTGGCCCGATTGCGAGATAGTCCGCCGAAGTCGCGTCCGCTTCCCGAAGCTGCTCCGGATTGTGCGTGGAAACGCCAAGGATCAGATCCGGACCAATCACCCGCCGCACCCCCTCCGGCGAAAGATCCTCCTGCCCCACGTGCACGCCATCGAGCTCGGCTGCCAGGCAAAGATCCGCGCGGTCGTTCATGATCAGACGAACAGACTTCCCCACCCGCCGTTTTAACTCGCGCGCTTCTTCCAGAATCCGCCGCGCACTACCGGCCTTGTTGCGGTACTGCAGCAGCGTCACGCCTCCGGCTTGGAGCTCTTCTGCCACCGCAAACATGAGGGAGGCATCCGGAAACCGGGAAGCATCCAGAATCGCGTAAAGCCGTGGAAGTTGGATCATCGGTTCCAGTAACTGAGCCTTGGGAAAACACCCTTACCCTTACGACTTTTTCTCGGTCGCGGGCTGCAGCATGCATTGTCCCTGTTCAGGATGCGCCGGTGTCGAGCAATAACCGCATGTCTTGCCCCGCGACCTTCACCCGCACCGCTCGAAGCACGTCGCAACGCTCGACGGGGATTTCTTCGTTCGAGCTCGAAGCCGACTGGTTCGAGTCCAGCTGCTGTGCCACCGCCCATCCGCAACCAGCAGAACCGCCAGCACGACAGGCCACTGGACAACGCGAGTGGCTCCAACCACCATCAGGCCGCCGGTTCGTCTTTCTTCGTGCCCAGAAAGCGTCCGATGTATCCCGTGTCGAACTTGCCCGCTCGAAAATCCGGGTCCGCCAGGATCCGGCGGTGCAGCGGAATCGTGGTGTAGATTCCCTCTACGATGAACATCTCGAGCGCCCGCGCCATGCGCGAGCAAGCCTCGTTACGGTCCTTGCCGCGCACCACCAGCTTCGCGATCAGGGAATCGTAGTACGGCGGAATCGTTCCTTCCGCATAGGCCGCCGTGTCGAGCCGCACGCCCGTCCCGCCCGGCGGATGGAACGCCGTAATCTTGCCGGCCGACGGCGTGAACTTCTCCGGATGCTCCGCGTTGATGCGGCACTCGATGGCGTGCCCCCGATGCACAACCGGCCCCTGCAATACATCTTTCATCTTCGCCCCGTAGGCGATCATGATCTGGCTTTTCACCAAGTCCACGTCCGTGACCATCTCCGTCACCGGATGCTCCACCTGGATGCGCGTGTTCATCTCGATGAAGTAGAGCCGCCGGTCCTGATCCATGAGGAACTCGATGGTGCCCGCGTTCCGGTATCCAACCGCGCTTAGCGTCTTGCTGAGAATATCGCCGATCTCCTTGCGCAACGCGGGTGTGACCTCGAGTGAAGGCGACTCCTCCAGAAGCTTCTGGTGCCGCCGCTGGATCGAGCACTCACGCTCTCCCAGGCTGACCACGTTGCCGTGTTCATCGGCAAGCACCTGGAACTCGATGTGGCGCGGATGCTCGAGGTACTTCTCCATGTAGAGATCGCCATTGCCGAAGGCCGCCGCCGCCTCCGACTGCGCCTGCCGGTACAGCGCGGCTAGCTCATCCTGGTTGCGCACAATGCGCATGCCGCGCCCGCCACCTCCCGCTGAGGCCTTGATGATCACCGGATACCCAACCTTCAGGCCCCACTCGCGCGCTTCGTCCTCCGACGCAATCACCCCGTCTGAGCCCGGCAGGATGGGCACTCCGTGCTGCTTCATGGCCGCGCGCGCTTTCTCCTTCTCCCCCATGAGCCGGATCACTTCGGGCGTCGGTCCGATGAATTTCAGTCCGCTGGCCTCGCACACCTCGGCGAAGTTCGCGTTCTCGGAAAGCAAGCCGTAGCCGGGATGGATGGCGTCCACGTTAGCGATTTCCGCCGCGCTGATGACCGCCGGAATATTCAGGTAACTCTGCGCCAGCTGCGGAGGCCCGATGCAGATCGCCTCATCGGCAAAGCGCACCGGCAGTGAGTTCCGGTCCGCCTCGCTATAGATGGCGACCGAGCGGATGCCCAACTCCTTGCAGGCACAAATGATTCGCAGGGCAATCTCCCCGCGATTCGCAATCAGGATCTTCTTAAACATTGAGACTCTTCGATTCAGCGGGCACAGCGCCTCCCGCCATCCCTAGGCGACCTGGTTCCCTTCGGGCACCAATAGCGCCCTTACAAAGCCACCGCGACCGCCGTCATCCCCGGACCTACCAGCGTCCACAGGCCGGGGAGATGCGAGCGATGGAACCAAGGATCAATCGCGTAAAACAGACCACCGAGCACTAGCGAAGCCCCGACCGGCAACCCCCATCCGCCCGGTTCCGTGGGAGACTTGTCCGAATGCCACCCAGTACAAGGCAACCGACGACAGTAGGCGGTAGGCGAGGGTCCACCACCAAAAAAGAATCATCCGAACCCAAAACTCCGAAACCAGTGAGCCACGTCCTGCCCGAACCAAACTTCTGCTGCTGGAGTCACCAGCCCGACCACATCGAGCAAACATTGCCACTCCAGTTCAGTTCCAACCGCCAACGATGTACCCAGACACAAAAAAGCGCGCGATCCGCGCGCCTGGCGTCACGACAAACTCCTCACTTCTTCGCCCGAATGGCAAACAATTCCTGCCCGTACTCGATCGGCTGTCCGTTGGCGATCAGCTTCTTCACCACTTCGCCGGCCACGTCGGACTCGATCTCGTTCATCAGCTTCATGGCTTCGACGATACACAGCACCTGTCCGACGGACACCATGTCGCCCGCCTTCACAAAGGGCGGCGAACCGGGCGAGGGCGACTCGTAGAAGGTGCCCACGATCGGAGAGCGCACCATGTGCAGTTCTTCTTCAGGCTCAACCTCTTTCGGTGGAGGCCCAGTCTGGGCGGCGGACCGTGCGCCAAGTTCAGGAGGAGCTGGCGGGGCTGGGTGGACTCCGTAATAGCGGGTGTCCCCTACTGGCGCCACCGCCGAGTCGCCTCCCCGTTTAACGCGAACCTTCACATCCCCGCGTTCCAGTTCGAACTCGGTGATGCCCTCTTCTTTTAGAAACAGTATGAGTTCTTTCAGCTCTTTTAGATTCATCGTGTGCGGTGGGCCCGCTTTCCACCACGCGCAGACGACCTTCAGGCGCGGGTGAACTCCGGACAATTCGAGTGCCCGGGCAGGAGTAGCTGATTAAATGACTATGAATTCCTTCTGCGTGGGAGTCAGGACCTCGCAACCATGCTCCGTGACCACCACCATATCTTCGATACGCACGCCCCACTGGCCTTGGAGGTAGACTCCCGGTTCGATCGTGATCACCATTCCCGGCCGCAAAACTTCCTGCTGGCCCTTCGCCACCCGTGGAGCTTCGTGAACTTCGAGCCCCACTCCGTGACCCGTGGAATGGGTAAAGTACTTCGCTAAGCCATTCTTTTGCAACATTTTACGAGCAGAACGATCGACCTGGCCAGCTTTCACACCGGACCGGACGGCTGCAATCGCAGCTTGCTGCGCTTCGAGCACGGCGTCATACACTCGCCGCGCTTCCGCAGACGCAGGACCGATCCATACAGTGCGGGTACGGTCCGAACAATAACCGTGAAGTATAACACCGAAGTCGCACACCACGAATCCCCCGGGCTGGATGGGGGCAGCGGAGGCCCTCCCATGGGGCAGAGCCGAACGAACCCCCGAGGCGATGATGGTCTCAAACGACATGCCTTCCGCGCCCGCCTTGCGCGCTGCATACTCCATCTCGGCAGCAATCTCGACCTCGCTGATCCCGGGACGCATCACTTCCAGAGCGCGGTCAAACAGGCCAGCGCCGGTCGTCACCGCCGCGCGGATCGCCTCAATCTCCTCCGCCTCCTTAACCATCCGGGCCTGTTCGACCAGCGGAGGAGCCTCCCGCAGCCGCATATGTCCCGGCAGCAAGTCCGCCAAGCGTCTGATGGCAGCCACCGTAAGATGCTCGCCTTCAATGCCGATGGAGCGCGATCGCTTGGTCCGGCGGCCTGGCCGCTGGCGCCCCAGCCACTCAGCCGCGGCGGTCTGAGGAGCTTTCCGCGCGATTGCGATTTTCGCGCCCCGCACTTCGTCGTGCGCCTGCTGCGTGTACCGACCATCGGTGAAGAAGACGCTGCCCCCGGCACTCACCAACAGCGCACCGGCGCTGCCCGTGAAGCCGCACAGGTATCGAAGATTCGGAGGGTGGGTGACCAGCAGGGTATCGAACTGCAGGTGATCGACGGTTAGTTGCAGAGAGTGTAGCCGGGCTGTGTAGTCCATCAGCCGGAGTTTACCAACCGCGAGGCATTGGTGCCGAGCATGGAGGGACGGGGAACCTGCCCTGAGCGAAGTCGAAGGGTCCCCGCCCGTCGGCGCCTAACGCTTCCACCCTACCCGCTGTCACGACAGCTACTGCAGCCCGGGTCCTACAGATCCGCGACGAACTGAGCGATTTTCTTTCCGTCGGAAGATGAGACCGTCAACACCAGCTGATCGGTGAGCGGCACATCGGTGCTCTGGATGGAGAGTTCGAAAACCTGGAACGTGTCGCTCGACTGAGACCAGGATTCCTTGGATCGTGTGCGTGGGACATATAGGCCGCCCGCGGGTCTCTCGTCCGTCCCCCTCCTCCATCGGGCCGCAAATTGAACCGATCCCAGGACGTCTTTCCCCATAGGCACGGCGTACGGTGACGCGCAATCGGTGACTGTAACCTCCACCATCACTTCATCCGGAAACCGGTCAAGGACAATCCTGCCATGGTGGAATTCCGTTGCGCCAGCCGATCTTTTCTTGTGAAGCTTCGCCAGCGACGAGTCCACGATGTTTGCCGACATTCGCCAACAATGCCCATCCAGCTGAACATCCTGCGATCCCATCGAGAGATCGGGGGTCGAACGCCAGGGCTTCTCGCTTTTATCGAGGGCGTTGAGGGGTAGAACCAGGAGCAACAGGACAGCACAGGTCAGCCGGGGACGTGCATCGATCGAACTGGCTTGGCCAGAAGCCACGCCCAGCCTCCTGAATCACGATTTTCGTCTTGGATGCGCCGACACTAGCACAATTCTGCAGCTGCAATAGGGATTCCGCTCGGAGGTATCCGAAAGATACCCATGGCCCCCGTCCCGCTCGACTGAGAACCGCGATCTGCCAAAAAAACAACCACCGGCTCATGGACAGGTTCGTCGCTAAGCCGGTGGCTAATGGTCCCTCAACAGTGCCGCTAGGTCTGAATGATCCGCGGCGTGATGAAGAAAATCAGTTCCTGGTTGGAGGTGGTCACGCTGCGGCGCTTGAACAGGTTGCCCAACACCGGGATGTCTCCCAACAAGGGAACCTGTTGCACGTTCAGGGAGTTATTGGTCTGGATAACGCCACCAATCACCACCGTCCCGCCGTCGGTGACCAGCACCTGTGTGGTCGCCTGCTGCGTAATCAGAGTCGGGTTGCCCTGCACGGTCCGGCCAAAGTCGGGCGTCGTATTTTCCACGTCCACGTTCAGAAAAATGGTGCCTTCCGAAGTGATCTGCGGAACCACGGTCAAGCGCAGGAACGCGTCCACGTAGGTGACCGTGGGCGGGCCGCCCAGCTGGGCTTGGGTCACGATCGGCACGCGCACGCCCTGGCGAACCAACGCCTGGATGTTGTTCTGCGTTACCACCCGCGGACGCGACAGGATTTTCAGCAGACCGCGCGACTCAGCCAACGTCAGGACAGCGTCGATGCGGACGTTGTTGCTGGCGTTGACAAAGGTCAGACCGCTGGTCGGGCCGGTTACGGGCAAGTTGGAGAACAGCGGAATCTGCGAACCGGATCCGCCGGTGCCGGAACCGCCCACGGTGATGTAACCGGGCGTCAACCCGTTGACGTTTGTGGGCGAAGTACCCGCGTCGGCCGCGCCACCGATCGCCGTGTGTCCGTTGCCCCAGCCGAAGCCGAACTGCGTACCGATGTCACGCGCAAAGCTGCGGGTCGCCGCCACTACGCGGGCTTCGATTTCAACTTCCTGCGTCTTGCGGTCCAGTTGTGTGAGTAGCCGGTCGAGCGCCGGAATCACGTTCGGAATATCGGAGATGATCACCGCATTGGTGCGGTCGTCGGAAATCACGTCGCCGCGCTGCGAAAGGAACTTCTTGATGGTCGGAACCACGTCCTTCGAGTGCGCGTAGCTCAGGAACCGCGTAACCGTAACTTTTTCCACCGCCAGGGCTTCCGATTCCTGCTGGGCCCGCCGCCCATCCGCTTCCTTCTTCAATGTGTCCAAGGTCGCGATCCGCAGTACGTTGCCATCGAGTTCACGCGCCAGGTCATTGTTCTTGAGCACGATGTCCAGCGCCTGATCCCACGGCACGTCATCCAGCACGATGGTCAGACTGCCATGCACGTTCGGATCGAGAACCACGTTCAGTCCGCTGATTTCGTGGACCAGGCGGAAGAAATCTTTCAGATCAACATCCTTCAGGTTGACCGAAATCGGCTCGCCCGTGTACTTGGGACCGCTGGTCGCGGGGCTCTGCGACATCTGGGTCTTCTGCTCGGCGGCGAGGTTCACCGCGGGCTGAATTGCCGTTGAAGCCGCCTGGGCCGCTTGCGGCTGCATCGAAGCGCTGGCGTGGACCGGGAGGAGTTCGGACGCCGGCTTGTCGGCAAACTTCGCCGCTGCTTCCAGTGCGCGCGCGGAAGGCTCGATCACCGCGGGCTTGGCTTCGGGCTTCGTCTCGTCCTTCGGCTTGTACGAAGGCTCCACGAAGACATAGTCGACCGGCTTGGTCGAAGACGTCGCCTCGACCAGCTTCGGGGCTGGAGTCGAGGTCGCATCCTTCTTCTCGACCACGGGAGCCGTCATGGCTGCGGCCGGAACCAGCTTCGCCGTGAACGGTGAAGCCGCAGCCGGTTTGAGCGCAGCCTTCGGGGCCGCCGCTGCTACAGTCACCGGCTCCTTCGCCGGTGCCTGGGCGGTCATGCTGCCGGTGTACAGCTTCACGATGATCTTGTTGTCGCCGCCGGGTACCAGCTCGAACTTGCAGGCCTTGTCGAGGTCGACCACCACGCGAGTGCCGGGCGGCGTCTGGCCACTCATGGCCACGCGCACCCCTTTCACGCCGTCGCTGTCCACGGTCAGGTGACGTTGTTCGGTCCCCATCACCGTATTCGGCAGGTCGATCACAACGCGGGCGGGCGAACTCAGTGTGCTCAACCTGGGAGTCGCCGGCCCACGAGCCGTGATTTCCACGCTGACCCAGTCTTCGCCGCGCACCACATTCACTTGCTGCAATACAGCGTGCGTGGTTGCGCTGGTGCCCGTGCTCTGCGTATCAGCCGCTGCGCTCACCTGTACCAGCATTAGCAGCGGTAGAACAACACCCAGCAGTTGCTTTCGCATTTCGTATCTCCCCCACACGCGGCGGCCTTGGGCTCGGCGCGTGTCTTTCTTCAAGCTCGCTTCCAGATTTTGGACTCGCCAATTCATACAGCCGGCGTCGTAATCCGTTTCACAACATCTTTCGTGAACGGTTTTCCCAGCCGGTCTTGAAAATTCTGCTTAAACACGATCGAATCGACCGTGATCTTCACTACGTACCCGTTGAACACCGGATCGTTTTCCCGCAGGAAATACGCCTTGTTCAGTGCGTTGGTGACAACCGCGATCATACCGTTGTCCGACTTCACAACTCCGTGCAGTGCGATCTGTTCGATATCCAGGCACTTCTTGCCCGTGCTGCAACCCGAGCTCATCTGCCGGTTCACCACCGGGCTGAGGAACGGATCCCGCTTGCCCGTCATCGAATATTTCTTCTCTTCCTGCTTGTCCGCTTTTCCAGCTTGCGCACCGCGCGCCGCCGGCTTGGCCGCGGCGGTCGCCGTCTTCTCTTTGGCAGCCGCCACTCTCGTCGAAGCTGCTTTCGCTGGAACCACGTTGACCTTCGCTGTGGCCGCAGGGGCCGACGCCGCTTTTGCCGGGACCACCCTCAGGGTGGATGACGGCGCTGGTGCCGACACAGGTTTCAGCGTCGCCTGACTCGGAGCCGCGGTGGCCTTTACCGGAGCCGCTCCAGGTTTCACCGCTGCCTTCACCGGAACTGGCGCAGGCTTTGCCACAGGCTGGCTCGAGGCCGTCCCCGGCCTGGCTGTGACTCCTGGCGATGGTTTCGCCGGGGCCGCTGATCCCTGCAACGCCGCGTTGCTGGCAGCCGTCTTCTCTTGTTCGACCCCCTGCAACGAGTTCTTCGTGTTCTGGAGAATCGTGGCGGGATTCTGCCCCCAGGCAGTGCCCATCGTGATTGCCAGTGCAATGATGCCAGTGGTCAGCTTCATGAATTCACCTACCTTTTCACCGGAGCCTGGCCGGGACTTGCTGATCCTGCCGGGTCCAAATCGTGGCTGAAGAACGTCGTCGCCGTGCAGGTCGCCACGATACTTTCGTTGGGCGCATACTGATACGTCCTCCTGGCCTTGGCGTCGCTCGGCTTGCGCGTGGTCGAGACCAGCAGGCTCGACACGTTCACGATGCGCTCCAGCTTCCCTACCCGATCGAAGAAATTCAGCATCGAGTAGTACGGGCCGTCCAGCTCCATCTCAAAGGGCACTTCCGTGTAGAAATCCTTCTGCGCTGTCGGCTTCGATGTGTAGCGCCGGATCTCGATCCCGGCCTTGGACGCTTCCGCATCCAGCATGCGCATGAAACCATCGACTTCTTTCTCGTCCGGCACGATCCGCCGCTCGATCTCCAGCTGCTGCTTCAGGTTGGCGAGCTGCCGCTCGATGTCCGCCAGTTTGGGCCGGTAGGACTCCAGTTCCGCGTTCTCTTGCATCTTGGCTTCCAGCTTCTGCTGGGCAGCTGCATTCTGGTCGCGCTGGGTCTTGAACACGGTGTAATACAAACCCGCCGAGACCAGTAGCGCCCCTCCAACGACCACCGCCCACTGCTTGAGGCCCGACATTTCCCCGAAATTCGCCATAGTCTCCCCGCCTTTAGGACTTGCCCTTTTCGCAGGTCAGCGTGAACTGGAACGCCTGCATGTCTTTGATGGTTTCGTCCTGTATGCTTTCCTTGATCTCAATATTGAGGAAGTAACCCGTCTTCTGCAGATTCGAGATCAGGTTGGCGACCGCGTCTGAACTGAGCGCCATGCCCTCGATGTCGACGCTGGCGCCCTGATCCTTCATGTTGTTCAGCCACACCGCTTCGGTGTTGTTCACGGTCTCGCCCACCATGGCCATCAGGTTCACGGGCCCGGCCTGGTTCGAGCGCAGCTGGTCGATCACGTCCACCCGCCGCTTGTAGTTCTCCGCCTCGCGTTGCCGCGCCATGTAGCGCGCCTTCACATCGGCCAGTTCGCGGTTCTTCTGTTCCGCAACGACCATCTTCTGCTCGATGGTCTTCTTCTGCGTGTCCAGGTGGTACCAGGTGTAGAGGTTGAAGGCGGCCGCCAGCCCAAACGCCAGCAAGACCTTAAGCCGCGGCGATCCGACGTCGCCGACTTCCATCGTCGGCATCGACGGCATGGACGACCGCTTGCCCTTCCCTTTCGGTGCTTCCAGCAGGTTGATTCGGATCATAGGTCGCTAAAACTCCTTAAGGCCAGGCCCACCGCCACGGCCAGCTGGCCCGGGTTCTGCTCAATCAGCTCAGCTCCCACTCCATCCGCCGGAGGCCCGACCCGCAGGAACGGGTTGAACAGCTCCACCGGCATCGAGAACTCTTGGCGCAATCCTTCGACCAGGCCCGGAACCTTGGACGACCCACCCGCGAGATAAATCTTCTCGATGTGCTCGCCCGCCGCGCTGGCCCGGAAGAAGTCGAAGGTCTTCTGGATTTCCAGCACGATGATCTCGGTCACCTGTTGCAGAATGGGCGTCTTGGCGTCTTCGCTCACCGTGCCCACCTTGTGGCCCAGCTTGAGCGCTTCTGCGTCCTCGAAGCTCAGATCCAGTTCCTTTTGCAGCGAATCGGTGTACTGGTGCCCGCCCACGCTGACGTCGCGCGGGAACAAAGGCGTCGTACCCTTGACGATGTTGATGTTCATGACGCTGGCTCCCAGGTTCAAAAGCGCCACCACCTGCCCCGGAGCGGGCTCGTAGTTGTACTCGTAGCAGTTCTGCAGGGCCAGAGCATCGATGTCCACAATAGCCGGGGTTCGTCCCGCCATCGAGAGTACGTTGGTGTAGTTCAAAATCTTGTCCTTCTTGACGGCGACCAGTAACACGTCCATCTGCGGATTGCCGGCGTCTTCGGACAGGATCTGGTAGTCCAGGTTCACATCCCCCAGATCAAACGGGATGCAGCTGGCCGCTTCCTTCTGGATGGCTTCCGCCAATTCCTGGTCACTCATCGACGGCATGGGGATTCGCTTCACAATTACCGAGTGCCCGCTCACCGACGTGGCCACGCTCTTGGATTTGATATCGTGCTCGGTGAGCAGCTTCGAGATCGCGCTCGACACCGTGCCCGAGTCCACGATCATGGAGTCGACCACGATATCCGGAGCCAGCGGCTCGAGCCCGAGGTGCACTACCTCGATGTCGCGACCCTTCCGCCTCAGCTCCACCGCCTTGATGCTCGAGGAGCCCACATCCAGACCAACAATCGTCTTCGATCCGAATCCAAACATGTGCCCGCCTTTACTGTGACCCGGCGGCCTTCATGGCCACCTTCGGTTTCTTCTTGGCTCGTACTTCCATCTGATTCGACTTCTCTTCCATCCACTGGTCCAGCTTCGACTTCTTGAAGCGCCAGCGGTTCCCCAGCTTGAAAGCCGGAATCTTCTGCTCGTTGACGTACTTGTAGAGCGTATCCGGACTCACTCCCAGGTACTGCGATGCCTGACGAATGTTCATCACTTCTCGCGAGTCGGCCATAGAGTTCATGTCCCTTCCACAGAATCAACGCCCCCACTGCCGGTGTCTCCGGCCGCAAGAGCAAACCTTTGGGAGGAAATCCCCTCGTTCCAATTCGTGATCGAGCGGATTTCGGTGTGCAGAGCATATCCCAACCCCGAAAAACACGGAGTCAAGCCATATCTCCGTGTTTTACAGTGTTTTATACCTATTTTCTGGAGAATTACTTTCGTGCACTTGTACACGAGTGCTACAGGTTGCGATTAACGAACTAGTGACTACCACGAGAAGTGGTGTTTATTCACTGGGTGCGGAGTTACCTCACTGAACATAACCAAAGTACTAGCGACGGTACGAAGGTCGTAAGACGGACGGAAACTTGTTGAAAAAACTGGGCAAAAGCCCCTGTAGAGTGAGGCACTCTCGCCTGCCTCTTGGAACAATCCGGAACCAGCAGCCCGGGGTGGCCCGCGCCCGAATAAGGTGCCCGATTGCCACCTTGCTCGGCTCGTCCCGTTTCCCGTCGGTCACTGATTCCATTCATCCAACCCTGTTTTTTGCCGATGCCGAAGCTGGCCGTCGGTCGACCAGATCTGTTTATTTCGACCGGCTGTTGCCAAGTGAGGGTGACAGCCCGGGCAACTAGGCTTTTCCCGACGCCATCCGGACAACCAAGCCGCGCCGCACTGGGGAGCTGCTGCCCATCGTGCCGTCCGCCAAAGTGCGAGAGGGGTCACTTCTTCGCCGATCCGCTGGCCTTGCCGTCTGGGAGCGGCCGCGGGAGCGGCAGTCCGCGATGCGGAAAACGATCCGTCCCGACAAAGGCAGCGCCTGTTTATTATTTCCCTGAGAACGCGTTTTGCCAAGGACGCCTTGACGGCTGCGGTCGTGCGCGGTGTCCGCCAGCTGGTGGTAGTTCGGGGCAGGCCTCGACCCGTACGCCAAGCGCACCGGCTTTGGGGAAAGACTGCACATCTTCGAGGTGGATCACCCAGCGACTCAGGCCGAGAAACTTCAACGGCTCGCGCATGTGGCGATCCCGGTGCCTCGGACGCTCACCTTCCCTGCAATCGATTTCGAGCGGGAGATTTTGGCGGAAGGCCTGACGACCGCAAACTGATCCACTGCCCATCCACCTTCTCACTTCTTCCCGGCACCATCCTGCTGTACCCTGAGGGCTTCAAAATCCTCGGGAGGTTTCCTTGCGTTTCCTTGATCGCCTGCAACCCCTGGCCCTGCTGGCGCTGCGCCTGACGCTGGGCATCATCATGCTTGCACACGGCTCCATCAAGGTGCACCGGCACATGCACGAGTTCGCGAGCTACATCGCCAGCATGGGTCTGCCCCTGTGGCTGGGCTACGCCTCGGCATTCACCGAGTTTGTCGGCGGAATCCTGCTGATCACGGGCACCTTCACCCGTCTGGCCGCGTTCGCCGTCTTCTTAAACATGTGCGTGGCCATCGGCAAAGTGCACTGGCAGCACGGTCTGCTGGGCGCCGGTGGATACGAGTTCGCTCTCTCCTTGTGCATGATGGCCTTCGCGTTGATCTTCTTCGGAGCCGGACCGATCTCGATCGATGCCATCCGCGGTGGTGGCACAGGGGGCGGGCGTCGCAGCAAGTCAAAATAGTCGGGGCAGAAGCCGGCTGCCTTGGGGAGCAAGCGTGGACCTTCGCGTAAAGCCCAACACCGTCATGAATCTGCGCCTCGGCTCCAGACCGACCGCCCGTGCGCTTTCCGCCCAGATGCCGCGTCTAGAGCCGAAATTCGCCTCCTCCCCTGTAAAGAAGAATTGCTCTAAGCCGAGGATTCACATTGAATCGCGGCCGGCAGTTGAGCCTTGTTGCGATTGTTTTGTTCCCATATCCCAACGACAACCGCATCCGACCTGCGCCATTTCTCGTTGATGAACATTGAGGAATTTCCACGGGTTCACTCACATTAATCACAACACAGACGGGGCAGACCGCAAGGTCTGCCCCATTTTCTCATCCGAGCGAATCGCCTGGTTGCAAGTAGCCGCTTGACTGACGCGTACAACCGAGCAACGACCGCTTTAATATTCCGCCAGTTCCTTCATCCCCCGATACAAATCGCTGGCCTGTGGCAGGATCGCGTCTTCGAGCACGGGCTGATAGGCCACGTAGACATCCATGGCCGCCACCCGCCGCACGGGAGCATCGAGCTGGCCGAACATCTGATCCGCAATGCGCGCTGCAATCTCGGCCCCGTAGCCCCAACTCAAACAATCCTCGTAGGCCACCAGCGCCCGGTTGGTCTTGCGCACCGAGTTCGTAATCGTCTCCCAATCAAAGGGGTTCAAGGTGCGCAGATCGATCAGCTCGACCTTCACGCCCTGTTCCCGCTCCAGCTTCTGCGCCGCCTGCAGGGCGCGCGGAACCACGGCGCCGTAGGTGATCACGGTCAGATCCGTACCGGGCTGCACGATCTTCGCTTTGCCGAACGGAACCATGTAGTCCGGCCCAGGATAGTGCGACCGCCCGTAGGTCTCGCGGTACAGACGCTTGTGTTCGAGGAACAGCACTGGGTCGTCGCACCGGATCGCGGTGCGCAGCAATCCGGCCGCATCCAGCGCATTCGACGGGAAGACCACCCGCAACCCTGGAATATGCGTGAACATGCTCTCGCCACACTGCGAGTGGTAGAGCGCGCCGCCCGTGAGGTATCCGCCAATCGCCACCCGAATGACGAGCGGCGCGGAGAACGCATTGTTCGAACGCCAGCGGATGACGGGCAATTCATCCCGCAACTGCATCATGGCCGGCCAGATGTAGTCGAAAAACTGGATCTCGACCACCGGCTTCAGCCCGCGCGTGGCCATTCCCGTGGCCGTGCCGACAATGTTGGCCTCGGCAATAGGCGAATTGAACACGCGGTCCGAGCCGAACGCCACCTGTAGTCCGGCGGTCAGCTTGAAGACCCCGCCCTTCCCTTTCACCAGCTTTTTCTTGAGATAGTCCTCGCGGCTGGCGTCGGCGACGTCCTCGCCATAGATCACGATGCGCTCGTCGCGCTTCATCTCATCGCGCAGCGTCGCGTTGATCAGCTCCGCCATGGTCTTGGGCAGCACCGGCTTCTTGGCATCGGCCGAGACGGACTCCACCACCTGCGGGAACACCGGCTGAGTCTCGAACTGCGCCGAAGTCGGATCGAGGTCGGGCGAGTAGATGTACTTCAGGATCGTGTCGGGCGTGGGGAATGCCGCTTCCAGCGCACGGTCAACCGCCACCTGCATCTCGTCTTCAACCTGCTTTTCGAGCTTGTTGATGCCCTTCTCGTCGAGAATACCCTCACGGATCAGGAACATCTGCATGCGCGTGATGGGATCGCGGGCCGCGTCGCGCTGCCGTTCCACATCCGGGCGATAGAGCCGCTCGTCGTCGGAAAGCGAATGCGAGTACGGACGGATCACGTGCGCGTGCACGAACGCGGGCCCGTTGCCGGCACGGCAGTGGTCGACCGCCCGCCTCATGGCGGCATAGCTTACGACCGGATCGGTGCCATCGACTTCCTCAAAATGAAAATTCGGAAAGCCCGAGACCAGCCGCGAGATATTTCCGCCCGCAGTCTGCACCTCGACCGGCACGGAAATCGCGTACTCGTTGTCCTCCACCACGAAAACGATCGGCAGCTTCCTGTTCGAGGCAGTATTCATCGCCTCCCAGAACTCGCCTTCGCTGGTGGTGCCGTCGCCCAGCGATACGTAAGTCACTTCGTCGCCGCGGCAGCTGACGTCCTTGAACTGCCGGTAATCGCCAGTTCCCTTCTGGTTGGCGTTCGGATGGTCGCGCAGGTAAACACCAGCCTGCGCGCAACCCACGGCCTGCAGGATCTGAGTGCCCGTGGGCGAAGACTGCGTCACGATGTTCAGCCGGGGATAGGCCCAGTGCGACGGCATCTGCCGCCCGCCGGAACTCGGGTCGTCGGCCGCGCCCACGGCCTGCAGCAGCATGTCGTAAGGAGTCGCGCCAAGCATCAGCACCAGGGCGCGATCGCGATAGTACGGATAAAACCAGTCGTAGCCTGGCTTGAGGCAGAACCCGGCGGCCACGCCGATGGCCTCATGTCCCGCGCCTGAAATCTGGAAGAAGATTTTCTGTTGCCGCTTAAGCAGGATCTCGCGGTCGTCCACCCGCCGCGACATATACATAAGGCGATACGCGTCAATGAGTTGCTGGCGGGTAAGACCTTCGTAGGTCTTCGACCTCTTGTCGTCGGCGAGCGCGGTCAGCTTGGGGTCGGTCTTCGTCGTGGCCATCCAATACCCTGAGAGCCGGGGGGAATTTGCAAAGTGCATTGTAAACGCAGACTTGTGGATTCGGGAATACGGGATTTGCGGGACGCATCGACCGGGCCGGGCGGCGGCTTCTGGCGACTAGTCTGTGACTTCTAGCTTCTGGCTCCTGGCCACTCCTGGCAACTGACTGTGCTTTCGCTCCCTCACTCCTCGAATGTCAATCGGCATGGCGGTTGCAAGGTGCGGGAGACCAGATGAAGAAGTCGGACGCGGGATCTACATCTTCGTCTACCACTCGCGCGACGGTTCGGAAGTCGCAAACGGGACGCCCTACCGGGAATTGGGACAGAATTGACTAGACAATCCACGGGGATGCGTCGGGGAAGAGCACCTCTCTTTTGGGTCGGAAATGAGAGTCACCCAGGCTCCAAACCGCTGGTGTAGTGAGTAGCTAGAAGCCAGGAGCTACTGGCTTGCTTTATCCTGAATCCAATGATCCGCATCCGCCGCCGCTTCGACCCCGCCACGATCAAGCTCCTGATCTTCGATCTCGACGGCACCCTGATCGACTCGCAGCTCGATCTCCTCCACTCCATCAACGCCATGCTGTGGCACTTTGGGAAGGCGGCACTGCCCGGCGAACTGATTGCGACCTACGTAGGCGACGGCGCGCCCATGCTGGTGCGGCGCGCGCTGGGCGATCCCGAGGACGAAGATTTTGTGCAGGAGGCGCTCAGCTACTTTCTCGCCTACTACCGCGAGCACAAACTCGACAACACGCGCGTCTACGATGGCGTCCAGGAAACATTGGCTTCGATCCGGCGATCGCGCACCGGGCAGCCGCGCAAGATGGCCGTGCTTTCGAACAAACCCGTGAATCCTTCGCGCGCAATCGTCGAGGGTCTCGGCCTGGGAAAATTCTTCGCGCAGATCTATGGCGGCAACAGCTTCCCTACCAAGAAACCGGACCCCCTGGGCACGCATAAGCTGCTTGAGGAGACGGGATGCCGTGCGGAGGAAAGCGTCATGGTGGGCGACTCGTCGAACGATGTGCTCACCGGACGAAATGCGGGCCTGTGGACGATTGGCGTCACATACGGCTTCGCGCCGCATTCGCTCGAATTGACTCCGCCGGATGTGTTGGTCGATTCGCCGCGGGAGTTGGCAGAGGTTTTTCGGTGAGTGGGAGACCACCTCTCAGGCCTTAGGTTCTTAGGCTTCCATCTCAGCTTTCAGCTGTCAGCCTTCAGCTGGTAGCTCGCGGTTTCGCACATTTCCAAATGGAAGTGATTTGTGACAGGGCGCCGAGCAATTCGCTCGATGGGTTAGCCTTCGGGAAAATCCCGCGCGTTTTTCCCAAAAACGAAAGCCCGATGATGGAGGGAAAAACGCGCATCCCAATGCCGGCCTGCAGGTTAGGAGCAGAGAGCCAAATTGTGTTATCTTTTAGATATTGTTGCGCCAGGCTCGATTGGGGCGCTCCCTTGCGGACAACCCTTTGAAAGATCGCCCGGGAGCCTATCTGCGCGCACTGAGGCTTCTCTTCCCAATTGACGGGCATTCCACGCGACGGGCGCACCCTGCGTTTCAGCTCTCAGCTCCGGAATTCCCGTTTTTATGGTTATCTTCAGGCTATGTGTTTGATTTCCCTGGAAGACTTAGTGTAGCGCGGCGTCCCGCCCCCTGGCCTGCGGCCTGAGCGGCACCTTCCCCGCCAACGGACTCGTTTACGGACTGCGCTACACTCGACTCAGCTCCTGATGAACACCAACCACCTCGGCTTTTCGCCCAAACATCTTCGCAGGCTGCGCAGCCTGAAGGATCCCCACGGGATCCAGAAGTATCTCGACGCCATGCCCTATCACCTGGCGGACACCGCCTGGTCGCCCCGGCGCGTGCTGGAGGAGAACACATCGCATTGTCTGGAGGGCGCAATGTTTGCGGCGGCCGCGCTGCGTGCGAATGGCTATCCGCCGCTGATCGTCGATCTCGAAGCCGACCACGACACCGACCACGTGATTGCCGTCTACCGCATGGACGGCCACTGGGGCGCCCTCGCGAAATCGAACTACACCGGCTGCCGTTATCGCGAGCCGGTCTATCGCACGCTGCGCGAACTCGCGCTCAGCTATTTCAACATATACTTCAACCTGCGCAAGGAACGGACCCTGCGGCGTTTTTCCCGTGCCGTAAACCTCGCGCGCTTTGACCACCTCGACTGGATGACCACCGACAAGCCCATCTGGTTCATTGTCTATCATTTGCTCGAAATCAAGCACTACCCGCTGTTCAGCAAACGCATCGCGAACCGCCTGCATCGCGTGGACGAGCGAGTCTACAAGGCCGAAATCCTCGGCAAGGCGTACAAGAACAGCCGTTAGTCGGTGTTCATTGGCTGTTCGCGGTAGCGCCGGTGGCGGCTGGCAATCGCCGGCAAGCGGCTTCGGTGTGACCGGAGCCCGAGTCTTCATTTCCGTTCGGGGATTTCCCTCAACCCTATCGGATAGCCTGACGGCTTGGGATCCCACTGAGTTCCAGACAAGTTCTCGTGAATCTTTGCGGAACTCTTTTCGGAACTTCGGGTTCTTTCCAAACGTAGTTGAAGTCATGCGGATGTGGCGTTGGGGCGTGTCGCTTTTGGTTTTGGTTCTGGCCGAGGCACTCGCGTTCGGGCAGGCGGCTGCCGAAAGCTCGCCGGCTTCTTCCATTTCCTCGAATAGTGCGGCGCCTGTCGACCCTAAGCAATCCGCCGCCTCTTCGCTTCCCGCTACACTCTCGAACGAGCGGATCAGGGAACTAATCCAGAAAGTCGCCGAGAAGGATATCGAGAACGAGAAGAAGCTGCGCGACTACACCTACTCCGAGCGCCAGGAACAGCGCAAGCTGGACGGCAAGGGCGAGGTCACCTCCACCGAGACCAAGACCTTCGACGTGCTGCAGATCTACGGCGAGCAGGTCTACCGACTGGTGTCCAAGGACGACAAGCCCTTGTCCGAGAAAGACGCCGGCAAGGAAGAGGAAAAAATCCAGAAGATCATCGACAAGCGTAGCAACGAGTCTGACTCGGAACGCGAGAAGCGGCTGAAGAAGGAAGAAAAAGAACGGGAAGAGGGGCGCGAGTTTGTGAAGGAGATTGCGGACGCTTACAACTTCACGCAGGTAGGCACCGAGCAGGTCGAGGGGCGGGAGACCTACATCATCGCGGCCGAACCGCGGCTCGGCTTCGAACCGCGTCGCAAGGAGGCGAGGTTTCTCACCAAGATCCGCGGGCGGATCTGGATCGACGCGGCCGAGAACCAGTGGGTGAAGCTCGATGCGGAAGTGATCGATACGATCTCATTCGGCCTGTTTCTCGCGCGTCTGCACAAGGGCACACACATCGTGACGGAGCAGACGCGGGTGAACGATGAAGTCTGGCTGCCCCGGCACACGGCTGTGCACGTCGATGTGCGCGTGGCGCTTCTGAAGAATTTCAACGTCAATGTCGACGTCACCGACAAGGAATACAAGAAATTTCACACCGCGACGAAGATCGTGGGGATGGAGGAAGTGAAGCAGCAGCGCTAGAGCCTGCCAAAGTCGTGGGGCGCGCTGCTCGCCGACGGGCGGGGACGCCCGTCGCTCCACTCCATCTTCATCGGGACGTACCCACAGCGGCATCTCCCCTCGCGATTCCTGGTTGCTACCAATCGCTCGCGATGGCAGTCTTATGCACGCACGCTAATCCCTAGAGCAGGTCAGACTCCTCGAGGAGTGACGAATGGATATAACGACCATTGCGATCATCATTATCGGCAGCTTTGTCGCCCTGCTGGTGCTGGGCACGGTTTTGGGCAGCTTCTTTACCATCCAGACGCAGCAGGCGGCGGTGATCCAGCGCTTTGGCAAATTCCTGCGGGTTGCGAACGCGGGGTTGAACTTCAAAGCGCCGTGGATCGACAACCTTGTGGCGATGGTCGATCTCCGGATCCAACAGTTCTCCGCCATCATCGAGACCAAGACCAAGGACAACGTCTTCGTAAAGATTCCGGTCAATGTGCAGTACTTCATTATTCCCGACGGCGTGGAGAACGCCTACTACAAGCTTTCGAACCCCAAGGCCCAGATCGAGTCCTATGTCTACAACGTGATTCTCGGGCACGTACCGGGGATGATCCTGGATGACGTATTTCTCAAGCAGTCCGAGATCGCGGTGGATGTGAAGACGCAGCTGGAGGCATCGATGCAGCCGTTCGGCTATGGCATTTCGAAGGTGCTGATCACCGACGTGATCCCAGACGATCGGGTGAAGGCTTCCATGAACAGCATCAACGCCGCTCTCCGTGACCAGGAGGCCGCCAAAGCGCAGGGCGAAGCCAAACGGATTCTCTTGGTGGCCCAGGCGGAAGCGGAGAAGCAGGCCAAGATTCTGCAAGGCGAGGGCATTGCGGGCGAACGGGAAGCGGTTGCGAAGGGGTTGCAGAAGTCGATCCTCGAGATTAAGGACGCCGTGCCGGGCGTTTCGGAAAGCGACGTTCTCGCGATCCTGGCCTTGACCCAGCACTACGACACTTTGAAAGCGATCGGGGCTTCCGACCACACGAATACGATTCTCGTGCCGCACACTCCCGACGCCGTCGGCGCACTGATGAGTCAGCTGAGGAACACGTTTGCGGTGGGGACGGTGATGGGGAAAGTGGCTTCGGGGGACAAGTGAGGTAAGAAATCTTCGATTGCCGTTGCCATGGATCGATTGGAAGTCCGTCCTGCCCGGGTGTGATTCTCCTGCCAGCTCTTGCCTTCCGTGGCATCGTCCCCAGAAAAGCAAATTCCCTTCGACTTCGCTCAGGGCGGGCTCTCCTCCGCCCCGCTCGGGGTCGGAATGACAACTCTTTGGGCGGCTTAGTGGTCCTGGGTTGTGCCCTCTCTCGACGAATTGTGCGTCTGGCCGAAGGCGTTATAATAGAACGATTCTTTGCACGTAAAATTGCATTCTGCGGCGCCCGCTGAAAGCAGATTCCTCCTCCCTCCGCGACGCTCAGGGTCGGAATGACAATTCTTTGGGGTGAGTTGGTGGTTCCGACGGGCGAGGTCCCTTCGGCCTTGCTTAGGGCAGGCTGTCGCTCCGAAGCAAGATTGAGCCAAGAGCCAACTGCTCAGAGCTAAGGGCGATTGTCATGGATTTCAAACTCGTCAGTGATTACAAGCCGCAAGGGGACCAGGGAAACGCCATCAAGGCTCTGGTCCGGGGGGTGTTCGACCGGGAGCAGCACCAGGTGTTGCTGGGGGTGACCGGGTCGGGGAAGACCTACACCATGGCCAAGGTGATCGAGGCGGCCAACCGTCCGGCCATTGTCATGGCGCACAACAAGACCCTGGCGGCGCAGCTTTACCACGAGTTCAAGAGCTTTTTCCCGCACAATGCTGTGGAATATTTTGTTTCGTATTACGACTACTACCAGCCGGAAGCGTATGTGCCCGCTGCTGATCTCTACATCGAGAAGGAAGCGACCATCAACGATGAGCTCGACAAGCTGCGGCTCTCGGCGACCAAATCGTTGTTTGAGCGGCGCGATGCGCTGATTGTCGCTTCGGTGAGCTGCATCTACGGGCTGGGATCGCCGGAAGCGTATTACGGCATGCTGCTCTTTCTCGAGAAGGGGCAGAAGATCAAGCGTCAGGACATCACGCGCAAGTTGGTCGAGATCCTTTACGAGCGCACCGATGGGGACTTCCGGCGCGGAACGTTTCGGGTGCGCGGGGACGTGATCGAGATCTTCCCTACCTACGACGACATGGCGTATCGCGTCGAGATGTGGGGCGATGAAGTTTCCGCGCTCTCGCAGATCGATCCCCTCTTCGGCACGGTGAAGCAGCGTTACGTGCGGCTGCCCATTTATCCCAAGACGCACTACGTGATGAAGGAAGAGACCAGAGCTTCGGCGGTCGAGTCGATCAAACAGGAGCTGGCGTGGTGGGAAGTGGAACTCGAAAAGCAGGGACGGCTGGTCGAGGCACAGCGCGTGCACCAGCGGACCATGTTCGATCTTGAGATGATCAAGTCGATGGGCTACTGCCACGGCATCGAGAACTACTCGCGGCATTTCACGGGGCGCTTGCCGGGCGAGCCGCCGCCCACGCTGCTCGATTACTTCCCCCGCGATTTCATGATGTTCATCGACGAGTCGCACCAGACCGTGCCCCAGCTGCGCGGGATGCATGCTGGGGATCGCTCGCGCAAGGAGAACCTGGTGGAGTACGGATTCCGACTTCCTTCCGCGCTCGACAACCGGCCGCTGACCTTTGAGGAGTTCGAACACCGGATGAACCAGCTGATTTACGTCTCAGCCACGCCGGGACCCTATGAGTTGACCAAGTCAGCAGGCGTGGTCGTCGAGCAGATCATTCGGCCGACCGGGCTGATCGATCCTCCGGTCGAAGTTCGGCCGGTGAAGGGGCAGATTGACGACCTGCTGCATGAGATCCGCGCTCGCGTGGCGAAAAAAGAGCGTGTGCTCGTGACCACGCTAACCAAGCGCATGTCCGAAGACCTGGCCGAGTACTACAGCGAAGTGGGCGTGAAGTGCCGCTACATGCACTCGGAGATCGAGACACTGGAGCGGGTCAAGATTTTACGCGACCTGCGCAAGGGCGAGTTCGATGTGCTGATCGGGATCAATCTGTTGCGCGAGGGGCTGGACTTGCCAGAGGTGTCGCTGGTGGCGATTCTCGATGCGGATAAGGAAGGCTTTCTGCGGTCGACCGGGTCGCTGATTCAGACGATTGGACGCTGTGCGCGCAATCTGAATGGGCGGGCGGTGCTGTATGCCGATCGGATGACCGACTCGATGCAGCGCGCGATGGATGAAACCAACCGTCGGCGGGCGATACAGACGGCTTACAACGAAGAGCACGGGATTACGCCCGAATCGATTGTGCGGCCGCTGGAGATGTCGCTGGCGTCGATCGTGGCGGCGGACTATGCCGACCTGACTTCGGTGGAGGTGACCGGAGTTCCGGATTTCAAGTCGCAGGAGGATCTGGATGCCTTTATTGCGAAGCTTGAGAGCGACATGCGCGAGGCGGCCAAGAAGTTCGAGTTCGAGAAGGCTGCCAAGCTGCGGGATACGATCAAGGAATTGCGGACTAAGGAGTTCTTGTTTGCGTGACGAAAACCCTTTCAAGCTAAGTCGCAACAACGCTCATTCGTAAGGTACACGAAGGTTCTTGGGTGAAGAAACCTTCGTGTACCTTAGTGTCCCTCGTGTTCTTGGTGGTGGTTGGGTTTGACGTCAGGTGGCCCAGGTCGCGGGAACCTCGACGTACGATTGGTCCAACGCGCTGACTGACGGGCAGCCCAGCAGGCGCAGGGTGCGCTCGACATCGGCGCGCAGGATGTCGAGCGCCCGCGTGACTCCCGCTTCTCCCGCGGCTGCCAGGCCATAGGCGTAGGCGCGGCCGCAGAGGACGGCGCAGGCCCCCAGGCACAAGGCTTTTACGATGTCGGTGCCGCGACGGACGCCGCCGTCCATCAGGACCTCGGCCTGCCCGTTTACGGCGGCGACCACCTCGGGCAGGGCGCGAATCGAGGCGCGCACGCCGTCGAGTTGGCGGCCTCCGTGATTCGAGACGCTTACCGCGGCGGCGCCCTCATCGACTGCACGCTTTCCGTCTTCGCCGGTCAGGACGCCCTTCACGACGATCGGACCGCGCCAGACCTCGCGAATCCAGCGCAAGTCTTCCCACGTCACGGCCGCGCTTGCGAGGGCCGCGCCGACGTCCACCAGCGGCATCGGGCCCTGGCCCGGGATCACCACGTTCGGGAGCGCGGGGACGCCGCCATCGAGCAGGAAACCGACCAGCCAGCCGGGACGTGACAGGATCTGCGGAAGGAACGGGATCTTGGCGAAGGGATTCGTGCCCATCAGTTCTTTCATGCCATTGCGGAAATCCCGTTCGCGCAGGCCGGCCACTGGCGTGTCGATGGTAACCACCAGCGCGGAGTAACCCGCAACCCGGGCACGTTCGATCGCAGCTTCGGCGGCGCCTCGGCCGCCCATCAGGTACAGCTGGTAGAACACCGGGCCGGGAGAAGCCGCCTTCACTCTCTCCATCGCGTGTCCGGAGATGGTCGAAAGAATGTAGCCGGTGCCTGCTTTCCCGGCCGCTGCCGCGGCGGCTATTTCGCCGTCAGGATGCATGAGGCGGCTGTATCCGACAGGGGCAAGCATGGCGGGCAGCGAAAGCTCGAAGCCCAGGACGCGTGTACGCAGATCACATTGCGGGAAGGCGACAGCGTGGCGCGGACGGAAGGTGATGTCTTCGAAGGCGCGGCAGTTTTCGCGCAGAGTGATTTCGCCGTCGGCGCCACCGTCCAGATAGTCGAAGACCGCTTTCGGCAAGCGTCGCTGGGCCATCGGGCGAAGGTCGTCGATGCTAACTACGCGGGGAGAAGCAACGGCGCGTGAGGTGGCAGGCACGGTGGAGTCCCTTGTTTGAGAATCGGCCGGTCGCGCCTACGAGGGTTCGGAGCGCTTCGAGGCCACCGGAAAGCCTACCACCGAAGTCAATGGCGCCAGGCCTTGACGCCGGACGCAAAGCCTCTTATGCTGCTCCACAGTTGGCTGCACCCGATCCCGGCAGAGCCGGAGTTGCCTATGACTGCCATCACTAGCCTCAGTCTCTAGAGTGCCGTAGCGGCACCCGCCGCATTGTTCACGGCCTCGATACCACCAGGTGTCTGAACACGAAAGCCGCTGAGGTTGGTTCCCATGACATTGCAATCGCTGGGCTGGAGTGCGTTTTTTGAAGCGCACCTCCAGGACACACGGTTACGCCCTTGCCGCGTCGTTTCCGAGGGCGCAGATCTCTTTCTCGTCCACGATGGTTCCCGCGAGGCATTCGCGATGCCTCGAGGTCGTTTGCGCAGTCAGCCCGGGTTTCCTCCCGTGGTGGGCGACTGGGTTCTGGTGGAACCTGCCGACGACGACCGATACGTCGTCGAAAGCATCTTGCCGCGCCGCACGGCCATGGTTCGCAGGCAGGCGGGGAGCTCCGTTTCGGCACAGATGTTGGCTGCCAATGTTGACCGGGGCCTGCTGGTGACGTCGATGAATCAGGACTTCAGCGTGCGGCGACTGGAGCGGTACCTCACGATGATCTGGGAGAGCGGCGCCAGCCCGATCATCGCTCTGACGAAGGCCGATCTTGTGCACGATGTCGACCGATTCCGCCGCGAAGCGGAGAAGCGCGCTCTGGGTTTCCCGGTACTCTGCGTCAGCACTGTCTCGGGCGACGGAATCGACGAACTCCGCTCGTGGCTCATGCCCGGAGAGACCATAGTCCTGCTGGGGTCTTCGGGTGTCGGCAAATCGACGCTGGTCAATGTGCTCGGGGAAGGGGATATCCGCGCGACCACAAGCATTCGGGTGAAGGACGGAAGGGGGAGGCATACGACCACCGATCGGCATCTCCTCCGGCTGCCCTCGGGAGTGCTGCTGATCGACACCCCGGGACTGCGCGAGGTACAGCTTTGGGCCAGCAGCACAGCGGTGGACCAAACGTTTCCTGAAATCTCCCAGTTGGCGAGGCATTGCCGATTTCGCGACTGTCAGCACGTGGGCGAGCCGGGATGTGCCGTGCTGGCGGGCATCGAGGCTGGGGAAATCGATGCGGATCGGCTCGCGAGTCTCAATCGCCTACGCCGCGAACTAGAGCACCTCAAGCGGGAGCGGGATCCGCTCGCAGCGCTGGAGCATAAGGGCAAGCTCAAGACGATGTTTCGAGCTTATGAAAAACGGCAGCGCCACCGGACAAAGCCGTAGATCAGTTCCGCGTCCAGCTCCGAGTCACGGCGCGGGACCAGGCGGGCCGGTTCGCGACTGACAATTCTTGGGAGCGCCACCGGAAACCTTTCGCATCGCTACTCTCCGGCGCAAAACTGAAAGTGGCTAGCGCCGCGGTTCGGGCGCTGGACCCGGCGGAAGGATCTCGGGCTCGCCGGTTTTGACTTGCGCTCGGGTGACGAAGAACACCGCTGCCGTCCAGCTAGGGAACAAGTCGAAGCCGGGCAGCAGTTCGGCGGCGAGCGACGGCAGGAATGCCCAGTGCCAGCCGAGCAGGCGGATCAGCAGCACGCCCACGAGGATGTCGAGAACCGTGTCGGCGGGCGAGATGGCTCCTTCGGCAAAGAGCGGGAAAGCGGCGATCTGGAGGGCGTCCGCAACAATGGCAATCATCCACGCCAGGCGGTGTTCGGGAGTCTTCAGGCCGTTCCAGAAATCTCGCATTCCCATGGCACGTCCCCCGGCGGTTGATCTCAGGATAGCGCGGTTTGCGTCCCAGCAAAAGGCGATTCACCCAGAGGACACAGAGGTTCACGGGGGAAACCGAACCGTGGGCCGCAATGCGAGGTTCGCATGGCAGCTCAGAAGTAAGGAATAAGCTGCGTGACAGGGATACGGACTCTTGTCTCCCCCGTGAGGCTCTGTGTCCTCTGGAGCTGAAAGGCCTTACCGGCCGGACTTGGCCGCCGCCGCGAAAGGTTTGCGATACAGCGTGAAGCTC
>DASQPN010000002.1:0-3383 GCA_035643915.1 Terriglobales bacterium
GAACAGCGCGCTAAAGGGCGCTTTGCGTTCCAGCAACTTCTTGGCGAAAGGATAACCGAGTTGCGGAGTGGGATCGTCGATATCGATCTGGATCGTCAGCTCGGGGTTGATGTCCAGTTTCAGCTCTTGCGCAACCTCAAAAATTGCCTTCCATCGATCTTCCGAATCCGAGCTCTGCGCGTGTCCCTTCATGAACGCGATGTCTCTATGTCCCAGCTCCAACAGGTGCTGGAGGGCGACCCGGGCGGCATGATGATGATCGAGGATAATGTTGGTTACCCCGGGGAAAGGCGTGTGCCCGGCCACCGCCACCGTGGGCAGGGAGGGCGCCTCACGCAGGCGCATGTCCACCGTGATGAAACCCTCCACCCCGCGTTCGAGCAGGATCTGGGCATAACGCTCCAGCAGCTCAGGGTCATGCCGGTGCACGACCGTCAAGAAAAAGTAATTCTTCTGCCGGAGGTACTGTTCAATGCCGCTGATTACCCCTGACCCGTAGGAGTCACCGATCTCTTCCAGGATTACGCCGATGGTGTAGGTACGCTTCTTGCGCAAGGACTGCGCAAAGAAATTCGGCCGGTAGTTCAGCTCCCTCGCAGCGGCCAGGATCCGGTTCTTGGTGTGCTGCGGAATCGAGCGGGACGACGGAGCGTTGTTCAAAACGGCTGAGACCGTGCCCGGCGTCAGCCCAAGGTGGTCGGCAACAGCCTTCAGAGTGACCGCAGAGGATTTCTTGGGCCGCAGTTTTCTGTCCTTCCCCATGGGTTACGCACTTTCTCCCGCCGCCACGTTGCGTGCGGCCGTGAGGCAGGTGCCGGCGCGCATTCTACACGAAAAACCGGCAATGACCCGGGCCTCGCTATTGAGAAGAACGTTTCTCTGGCGGGGGCGCTGGTGGTGTGAACTTGCTGGCATCGATCGGAACATTTTGCTCGACCTGGTCCACCTGGATGGTGAAGCGTCCGTTCGGCCGGGCGATGGTCCACCGGAAAGGAATTTTCACTCCTCCGGCGTCGCGGTAGTCCGCATAGTCGATCCGGGTGGGATTGAGTCCGAGCGGACTGTCTCCGTACCGTACCATGCGCACCAGGAATCCAGATTGCGCATCGAAGTACAACTTCACCGGCGGCTTCCCCTCGCGTAGCCCACGCACAGCCGTGACCTCTCGATCGCCGATCTTCTCCGCCGGCGCAACCTTCAGCTCGGGGAAGACCTGCTTGATGTGAGCTGCGAAGTAGAGATCTGCGTCGAGACGCGCGGCCTCGGACTCGGCGTTCCCCATCGGGCGTGCCGGCCTGCCGGGATTACCCAGCCATCCGCTGTGCCCGTCGAAAGCGGTAATGATGTCGCCATCGGGCAGATGCGTGATCGACAGACGTTTGTCCGGAGCCTGGGCGAAGATCTCGATCGGAAGTTGATGGCCGCCCATGCGGGCGGAACCTTTCTCAACCCGGCTGGAGATTTTCTGCAGGGCTTCCGCCCCGCCGACGGCCGCCAGGTATTTCTCGAGAATCGGATCCGCACTCGGTGGGTTGGCCGCCCCGGACGCTTCCGTCGAGGCCCCCTCCCCGGCATGGCCATGTTCCACGCCGGCGGGCGCCGCCTCCTCGCTCGCGATGGCTGGAATACCAGCGGGATGAGGGCTGCCCCGGTGGCACGAGTTGCAGGTGACTTCACGATGCCCCTCGAAGCTGTCTTTGTTGATGGCAAACATCATCTGAATCATCTTGCGGGCGATCGGCTTCGGCTTTTTGTCGTCCTTATCGAACGCGCCCTCGACATGGCAGTAGTCGCATTCCACCCCCAGAGACGCCGAGATGAATTGCATCGATGGAATAAGCTGATCGGCGGGAAGCCCTTTCAGCACCTGGATGTTCTTGAAGGCCTGCTCGGTCATCTTAGGCTGAGCGGCAGAACTATTTGCCTGGGCACAGCAATAGGGCGCGCTCATGCCAGTCACCGCCCAAGCGATGCCTGCCACCAGCACCGCGGAAGCTACCGACTCTCTACGCGGTCTCACATTCTTTTTCATATATGGTTCCTGGGTCGGAATTGAAGTGCGAGTGTACCAAAGCGCTTCGGGGATCGGTTATTGAGCCTTCGTGGATGGGAAAACTGCGTCCACCGGCGGCAGCCCAACCCTATCCTTGATTCCCTGGCCTTCCACGATCGTGTAAATGAAGTCCGCCGGAACATCGTTGAAAGTTTCGGCCGTGCCGTTCGGCCAGCGCACTGTGACCTCATCCATTTTTTCGTTCTTCTCCAGCCCGAAGTGCTGGCGAAGGTCATTCTGTGAGAGGTAGCTCGATCCGCCTTTGACCTCGCTGAATTGCGCCATTTTCCCGGTCCGCACGGTAACCCGCGCCCCAATTGCAAACCGGTTGCTTTTGGTTCCCAGGAGCCTGAACAGCACCCGGTGGTTGCCGTTCCGGCAGTGATTCAGCAGCAGCGACGGGGTCTCGCTCACATTCAGCGTGACGATATCCACGCAACCGTCGTTGTTAATGTCGCCAAACGCTGCCCCGCGTCTCGATTGCATCGGGATCTCGGAGAAACCCACGGCGGCGCCGTACTCTTCAAACGTCCCGTTGCGCTGGTTGCGAAACAGCAGCATGGGCTGCTTGAAGTGTGCGGCGTTGGGGATCGTGTCCACCTGCGGATACACGTGCCCGTTCGCGACAAAGATATCCAGCCATCCGTCGTTGTCCATGTCGAAAAAACCGGTTCCCCAGCCCACGTAGGGATGGCTGGGCTGCGCGATCCGGGTATTCCAGCTGACGTCGGCGAAACCATCCCCTCCGTTGTTGTGGTAGAGCGTGTCGGACTGGTCCACGAACTCCGTCACCACCACATCCAACCTTCCGTCGTGATCGTAGTCCCCCATGTCGACACCCATCGAGCCCAACTCTTGGCCGTCGCCGCTCAGGTCCGCTCCTAGCATCAGTCCGACTTCCTCGAACGTTCCGTCGTGCTGGTTGCGGTAAAGATAGTTGGGCCCCGCGTCGTCGGCCACATACAAATCCGGCCAGCCGTCGTTATCGTAGTCGCCCCACACCACTCCCATTCCGTAGTAGTGACGCTTATCACCCACGCCGGCTTTCTTCGACACATCCTCGAAAGTACCATCACCTCGATTGTGAAAAAGGAAGTCTCCTTCGCCCTGCATGCCCCAAGGTCCGCACTGCACCAGCACGCCGCGAAACCGGCAGAACTTCTCGTCGCTGCCAAGTTCCGGAAGCTTATCCATATCGACCCGGACATAGCGGGAGACGAACAAGTCCACGCGACCGTCGCGGTCGTAGTCTCCCCACGCGGCGCCAAGGCTTAGCCCGCCCACGGCGAGCCCGGCCTTTTCCGTGACGTCCTCGAACCTGCAATTCCCC
>DASQPN010000003.1:0-8858 GCA_035643915.1 Terriglobales bacterium
GCTGGACTGCAGAGGGAACAGAACTTGTAACCGCGTCTCCTCTGGCATGGCGAGGATCTGGTCCGCGACTTCGTCCACCGCGTCTTTTCTGATTTCCTGCCCGCACTTCAGGCAAAACGTTCGGCCCACGCGCGCAAACAGCAGACGCAGGTAGTCGTAAATCTCCGTCGCGGTTGCAACGGTCGAGCGGGGATTGCGAGTCGTATTCTTCTGGCGGATCGCGACGGCGGGGGCGATCCCGTCGATCAGGTCCGCGTCGGGTTTTTCGATACGTTCCAGGAACTGGCGGGCGTAGGCGGAGAGTGATTCGACATATCGGCGCTGTCCCTCAGCGTAGATCGTATCGAATGCCAGGGAGGACTTGCCGGAACCGGACACACCCGTCACTACGGTCAGGGAATTGTGCTCGATCGAAAAATCAATGTTCTTCAGGTTGTGGACGCGAGCGCCGCGGACAACAATGCTTTCGCTGGACATCTGTAAAAGGGACCGCCGTATTCCCGCTACTCCGCCCGACGGGCGAATCCGCAGCCAGGCCACCAGAAGGCGCCAGCGGGCTCACGGAATCTCTCTATTATACGGCACCGCCAGCTTGCCCTTTGAGGCCAGGGCGCCTACCCAGCGGTCGCAAGAATCCGGGCGGTGTCCAGCGCGAGAAGCGCGAGTGCGAGCAGCGCCCCCAGACCGAACCCGGCGAAAAGAAATGTGACTACCATCGGAGCATCGTATCGGGACCGCATCACACCTCCTACTGTCATCTGCCTGATCACGACGAGGCGGCGCGCCGCGCACGACTGCGTCGGACACGCCGCATCAGGAACCAACCGGAAGCGATTAAGAAACGATCTCGATGCTCTCCACCAGAATAACGTTGGTGGAGGCGTCGAGCGTACCCACGATTTTCACCTGTTTGCCGACGTAGTCCTTCACCTTGCTCTCGTCATCCACCTTGTAGCTGACATTCGACGAGGGGTCTCGAAGCATCAGTTTGTTGCCCTGCTTCACGATCGTGCCTGTAAAGGACTTGGCTTCCGGCTGCCTATCGCCGTCCTGCGACGAGTTCGACCGCATCTGCTGATCGTTTTGTGGAGTGGCGTTCTGTGCATACATCGAACCCATGCTGGCCACGCCGAGAACCAACGCGAGCACCGAACCACGGATCAAGTATTTCTTCATGATCAAGCTCCTAGGGGAGAGAATATTTTGGTTTCTTACACGCCCCTCGAGTGCAACCACTTTGCCAAAGGATCGCCCCGTCCGGTGTAATTGCTAAGTGCTTTGTTTCCCTGTCAGCCCATCCGCGGATCGTGAAGTTTTCGCCTGCAACAAGGAATTTCTTCACGGCGCGGAATTTTACGCGGCGCATATTCCAGCACGGCGGTACGCAAGAACTACCGGAAGCGAACCTACGGGATTTCCCTTAGGCGCAGGTTTTTGCCAGTGGCAGGGGTGGCTGGCGAGGGGGAATCCTGAGGGGTCTCGGCATTCGGCAGTCCCATGCCGCGCTACGAAACTCGCCTACAAGAAAGTGCAGATTGGACGTTCGCGAGCCGCGACGGCTCTGCCCCGTCTCAGCGGGCGAGAGAAATATTGTGGGGAACGCAGGCGGAAGAAGTATGTTTGCCGGGGAACCGAGAACGAGCGTCGAGCGAGAAACGAAACGGCAGTGGTCCGCCGACTCGCCAGCTAACCGCTTATGCTGCCGGGCTGAATCTCACCCGCGTTCCTCATCGCGCTTTCGTCCATACCGAAATGCCAGGCCGACGCCGACGCTCATGAAACCCAAGGGCGGGAGCAGAAGCACCAGCACACCCTTGCTGATGGCTCGCTGACCATCCTTGGTGGCTCCCGCAGCATTCGAATAGCACATGGCGCAGCCTTGCGCGAGCGCCGGAGCACTCCACAGGCCGATCGCAGCCACGAGAGTCAGGAAACGTTTTGTCATTGCACTCCCAACTTGACAATGCGGTCTGCATCCGGGAAGAAGAAAATCCACATCAGCGCAAAGCAGGCCATGACGGAAATCGTCAGCAGCCAGCGCATGGCGCGAATCTCTGACTTCAGGTGCATGAAGTATAGCGTGATCAAGGCCGCCTTGATCACCGACAGCACCAACAGGACTTCCAGCATCCGCGCTGGCTGGAGAACCTGCTCGTAGGCTAAAACCACCTCTACCCCGGTGAGGAACAGCAGGCCACCCCAAACCCAGAAATATAGCCCCTTGCCCTCGTCGTGCGGTGCGCTGACGTCATGCATGATCGAATCTCTCCTGTGCTGTTCCTACACCTTAGTGGACATGAGGTATACCAGCGGGAAGATGAACATCCAGACCAGGTCGACGAAGTGCCAGTAAAGACCTGACACCTCGACATCGTGCGAATCGTAGTCTTTCGGCTTCAGGAACAGAATGATCGCCGAGACAATCGCCCCGATCAGCAAGGCGTGGATACCGATGTGAAAAACACTCTTGGCCGGCGTCAGCAGCCAACCGACCAGCCACAACCCCAGCAAAATCGGCAGGAATTTCTTTCGCAGCGCGATCACTCCCAGGTAGATCACGCCGATGGTTACGTGCAGCATGTGCATGCCCGTCAGCGTGAAAAAAGTTCCTCCAAACTGGGGCACGGTCGCGGCCCATGGGTTGCTCGAAGGCATCATGCCTTCGCCCATCAGCTTCGTCCACTCCATCGCGTGCAACACCGTGAACGCGGTCCCAAAGAACATCGTGGCCAGCAGCCAGTAGCGCGTCCAAGGCTTGTCGTGCCTGTTCGCGGCCAGCACCGCCAGCACCATGGTCAGCGAACTCGACAGGAGGCACGCCGTCATGACGGTTGCGTTGGCGATGCTCTCCTTGTGGAACGGTGTCGGCCACGCCGGGTTGGCGATGCGGTTGTAGCTGTAGGCGAACAGCAGCGCCCCAAAGGTGAGGGAATCGGAGGCCAGGAACAGCCACATCCCGATCTTCTTCGAATAGGTGCCAAACAGGGACGGCTCGTAAACGTCCTGCACCGCGTGCTGCACCGTAGCCATCGTAGGGCGTCTCCTAGGTGATCTATCGAGCGATCCGCAAAAGTGCAAAAATGTAAACCCACAAAAAGGCCATGAAGTGCCAGTACCAGGCCGAAACATCAATCACAATTCTTCGTGCTTCCACCGGCCGGTGCAGCAGGGAAGTCGTGCCCGCATAGGTAAGCGCAATCACCCCGCCCGTAAGATGGACCGCATGCGTTGCCAGCAGGAGGTACGCGAACGAACTGCTGGGACCGCTATACACAAAAAAGTGATGCTCGTGCAGCACACGCCACACCAGAAACTGCCCGGCCAAAAAGCCCAGGCCGAGGACAACTGTGCTGCCCAGCCACGGGAATCCCTTCTCGTCGCCCAGAGAAATTCCTGGAATGGACTTCACCGGAGCCAGCGCCACCTGCCGCGCGATGTCTCGACGCGCGCACTCCATCGTGACGCTGCTCGCCAGCAGAACCACCGTGTTCACCGCGAGCAGAACCCAAGGCAGCTCGATCGGCACCCAGTCGCGCGAATAGGTGTTGGTTTGCGGATCAAGCGACGGCAAACCCTTGCGTACCAGCAAAGCGCTGGTGAACCCCACGAACATCATGACGACCGCCGTGAGGGCAATCACCAGGCCAAGCCGCGCGCGCCGCAGGCGTTCGCCGTAGTCGGACGCCCCGCCCCCCCCGCCTCGATCCCCGTTGCCCCCGCCCCCATACGAAGGCGGGCTTCCCCCGCCGGTGTCACGGGTTCTCGGGTCCTTCACTGCAAGATTCGCGGTCACGGTTGCCATACCTGGTTTGGGCCTAGTGTGCCGAGCTTGGGGCGATCGCGGGATCTGTCTGCAGGATGTAATCGCGAGCCGCCCCCGGAACCCCATACTCATACGGGCCGTTGTGCACGACCGGCGTGTGTCCACCGAAATTGTCATGCGGTGGTGGACTTGCGGTGGTCCACTCGAGCGTGGTCGCTTCCCAAGGATTGTCGGAAGCCTTCGGTCCCTTGAGCAGACTCCAGAAGAGGTTGATTACGAAGATGAGTTGTGCGCTGATGGTGACGATTGCGGCGTAGGTGATAAACCGGTTCAACGGAATCAAGTGCTGAAGATACGCGACCTCGGTGAACTGCGAGTAGCGCCGGGGTTGCCCCGCCATCCCCAGGTAATGCATGGGCATGAAGATCGAGTACGTTCCAATGAACGTGAACCAGAAGTGAATCTTGCCCAGCGCCTCGTTCATCATCCGGCCAAACATCTTGGGGAACCAGTAATAGGTCGCCGCGAAAATCCCGAAGATCGCCGCCACTCCCATGATCAGGTGGAAATGCCCGACCACGAAGGCGGTGTCGTGCAGGGGAATATCAAGCGTCGGCTGCGCCAGGAATGGCCCGCTCAACCCGCCCGAAACGAAGAGCGACACAAAGCCGACGGCGAACAGCATCGGCGTGTAGAACCGCACTCGCCCGCGCCAGATGGTCCCCAGCCAGTTGAAGGTCTTGATGGCCGACGGCACACCGATCGACATGGTCAAGATCGAGAACGCAAATGCGGAATACGGGCTCATTCCGCTCATGAACATGTGGTGTCCCCAGACCATGAAGCCCAGGAACCCGATGGACAGCATGGCGTACACCATTGCCTTATAGCCGAAGATCGGTTTACGCGAAAAGGTCGACAACAACTGGGAGGCCACGCCCATGCCGGGCACAATCGCGATATAGACCTCAGGATGTCCGAAGAACCAGAACAGATGCTGCCACAGCAGCGGGGAGCCTCCCCGATGTCCCATCAGTTGCCCGCTTACGACAACCAGCGGGACGTAGAAGCTCGTTCCCAGGTTGCGATCCATCAGCAGCAAAATTCCCGCCGAGAGCAGCACGCCGAACGCCAGCAGCCCCAGGATCGCCGTGATGAACCACGACCACACCGTCAGCGGCATGCGCATCATTGACATGCCCTTGGCGCGGAGGTCCAGCGTCGTGGTAATGAAGTTCAACGCGCCCATCAGCGACGCCGCGCAGAAAATCGCGATGCTCGTGATCCACAGGTCGGCGCCCAATCCCTCGCCCGGTCCCGTTGACTGGACTGCGCTCAACGGCGGATACCCCGTCCACCCATGCAGGGGAGCGCCGCCCGTCACGAAAAAAGCCGCGATCATGATCATGAACGCCACGAAGGTCGTCCAGAACGAGAGCATGTTCAGGACCGGAAACGCCATATCCGGCGCCCCGATCTGGATCGGCAGAAAATAGTTACCGAAGCCGCCTTGCGGCGCCGTGGTCAGCACGAAGAACACCATGATCGTCCCGTGCATCGTGACCAGGCTGAGATACGCTTCCGGCTGGATGTGTCCGACCAGCGGCAGGTCCGCGCTCGGCCACACCATGTGAATGCGCATGAACAGCGACAGGATCATGCCGACCCACACCGCCGTCAGCGCCAGAAAAAAGTACTGCAGGCCAATGACTTTGTGGTCCAGGCTGAAAATGTATTTCCGGATGAACCCTTGAGGAGCCGCGTGCGCGTGGGCGATTTCCGAAGTAGCCATTATTGTTTCTCCGCCTCCCGCGCGGCCAGCCACTTGTCAAAATCTTCCGGGCTCACGACTTTCAACATGCCATGCATCTTGTAGTGCCCCAGTCCGCACAGTTCTGCGCAGGCGATCTCGTAATCTCCGATCTGGGTGGGCGTGAAATGCATGTGGATGGCGAGTCCGGGAACCGCGTCCTGCTTGAAGCGCATGTTGGGAACGAAAAAGCTGTGGATCACGTCCACAGCGCGTAAGGTGAGATCGACTTGCCGGTTCACTGGCAACACCATGGTGCCCGTGACCACATCATCCTTGGCCATCGGGTCGGAAGTATCCAGCCCGATCGCCGCCTCGCTGCCAGCCGAAGGATCCATCAACTTGGGACTGGTGAGCCCGAATTTGCCGTCAGGCCCGGCATACCGGAAGTACCAGGCAAACTGCATCCCCGTCACTTCCACGGGAAGCGCGCCGTCATCGGCCGGCTTGAAACGTTCCGCCGCCCAGATCGGACTGCCCATCAGGTTGAGGCCGACAAAAAGAATGGCCGTCAGCACCGTCCAGACGACCTCCATCTTGGTGTTACCGTGGGAGTACTCCGCCTTGCGGGCGGACCCGTGGTCCCGGTATTGCCAGACGAACAGACCCAGCGAGCCCTGCGCCAGCACGAACACGATCCCCATCAGGATGTAGGTGACGGTGAACTGCCGGTCAATCCCGGCCGCCGCGGCCGAAGCCCCGAGCGGCAACCACCAGGTTTTTGCAATGAAGAAGTAGGTGCTAACGAAGGTGATCAGCCAGATAACCGCTAGCAAAGCGAGGCCCATCTACCACGCCTCCTGGGGTCCGATTTTTCCCACACCGCAGCCTCGAATCGAACGGAAAACTGCGGATGGCCGGGAAGTCTATCACAGCATCGTGTGACAAACGCAAGATGTTCTTCGCACGCAATCGCGGGCAGCGGTTCTTCGTGGAAGAGAGCTGCACGCTATGATTACCCTATGCCCAGAAAGCCTCGCGGACACGGCCACGACACTCGCTACGTGCGCATGCAGAAGAACGATTGTTTCGCATGCGGCAAAAACAATCCTGCAGGCATGCGTCTAAAGTTCGCCTACGACCAACAGCACGACTGCTTCGTCTGCCGCTTCCGTCTCGGCAAGCGTTTCACGGGGCCGCCCGGCCATGGCCACGGCGGAATCATCGCGACCGTCCTCGATGAAGCGATGGGCAAGGTGAACAAGCTCCGCCATGTGGTCGCCCTGACCTCGCAAATCACGGTCGACTATCTGAAACCGGTCCCTTTGAACAAACCCTTGCGGGTGGAATCCCGCGAGCTGCGCGTGCGTGGCCGCAAGCACATCAACACAGCGGAAATCCTGAATCAAAAAGGGGAAGTTCTGGCCCGAGGCAAGGGCCTGTTCATAGCGATCGACCCAGATCGCATGTTCCCCATGGACAAATAATACCGGTGGAGCGACCGGCGTGCTCGCCCGTCGACGCGGCGCGCCAGCCTAGCGGGTCTACTTCACGCACGCGGTGAGCACGCGCGCCAGTTGCTCCACCCCTCGCCGCAATTCCCGCGGATCCACTGCTGCAAACCCCAAAATCAACCCCTCCCGGCGCGACCGTCCGGACGCATAACGGCTCAACGGAACGACCTCGACGTCCCGCTCCGCCGCCCGTTCCGCCACTCGCTCGGCCCCAATCGCGCATTTCAACCAGCCCACGGTCTGCAACCCCGCCTCCACCGTAGAGATCTCCAGCAGTTCCGCAAGCCTCTCGTGCGCGCAATCGAGCAACACCGCTAACCGCTCCGCATACAACTCGCGCATCCGCCGGATATGCCGCGCAAAGTGTCCCTCGGTAATGAAGTCACACAGAATCGCCTGCTCGAGCAGCGGCGGATGCTGCGTACTCACCGACTCGGCCGCCGCGAACACGTCCACCATTTCCGATGGAACTACGAGATAGCCGAGGCGCAGGGCAGGGAAGAGCACCGCACTGAAACTACCAGCGAAGATCACCACTCCCGACCGATCCAGTCCCTGCATCGCCGGAATCGGGCGCCCCGAGTACCGATACTCGCTGTCGTAGTCATCTTCGAAGATGAGCGTCCCCGACCGCCGCGCCCACTCGAGCAGAGCCAGCCGTCGGCGCAAACTCATGGTGACGCCCAGCGGAAACTGGTGCGCCGGAGTCACGTACACCAGCCGCGCCGACTTCCACTTCTTCCGGCCCCGCTCCAGGTCCAGGCCTTCCGCATCCACCGGGACGGCGCAGATACGCGCTCCGACCGCGCGAAACACCACCGCAGCTCCGGGATAACCCGGTTCCTCCATCCACACCGGCTCGCCCGGATTCAGCAGGATGCGTGCCGTCCGATCGAGCGCCTCCTGCGCCCCCGAGACAATCAGCACCTGGTCCGCAACGCACTTTACGCCGCGCGAACGGTTCAGGTAGTCCGCAACCGCCGCGCGCAGCGGCCGATACCCCAAGGCCTCCCCGCCGGCAAGCAGATTGGTCGACACGCGCCGCAATCGTCGCGCCGCAACCTGAGCCCAAAGGGTTGTCGGGAACACATCCAACGCGGGCTGATTCGCGCGAAACGCCCGCATGGGACGCGGCGAAATTCCGCGGAACGGTTGCAACCGCCGAGCGTACGAGGACAGCGCCACGCGCCGGTGCGGGAGCCGCTTCTCCGCCCGTGGCCCATGCACGTCGAGCAGCTGCTCCGGCAGAACCTGGCTGACGTAGGTCCCCGATCCCGATCGCCCTTCCACGTAGCCCTCCGATTTCAGCTGGTCGAACGCAGTCACAATGGTCGCCCGCGAAAGCCCATAGCTCGAGGCGAAATCGCGCGTGGCCGGCAGCCGTGCCCCGGGCCGCAACCGCCCATCCAGAATCGCCGACCGCAGCTCCTCGTAAAGCCAGCGATACAAACTCCCCCCGGAAGACGACGCAGGCAAGCTAAGCGGAAATACGGTGGTTTCTCGGGGCATAGAAAGTGGTATGGTAAGAATACAGTAAATGGACCGTGCGACAATACCAATCTGCCGATACACTCACTGGCAAGAGATCGCGATCCAAGAAATAATAATAATAATGAGTGGCATGCGAGAAGCCCCCAAGACTCGCTTCAAAATAGCCGCGGAGCGGCGCAACGGTGAAGTCCACGGCGTAATTTGCGCGAGCCCCGGCTGGAGCGAAAGAAACGGCTGTATCGTCAGAGAGCGGCGGAAGCGAAATAAAAGCAGCTCGCGTGCGAAGTGTCAAGACGGCAAGCGCGTTGCGTTGCCGGTTCATCAAAAGGGAGGGAGGCAT
>DASQPN010000004.1:0-9318 GCA_035643915.1 Terriglobales bacterium
GCATGGAGAGTAAAAGGACCTTCATGGCAGCCGCCGCAGTTGACCACCCTCAGAGCCTAGGAGTTGGAACCGAGAAGAAACGAATGGCAAGATTGTAACTCAGCTTCCGGTAGAATAGTGAGAGGGGCAAGTGATGCGGGCCGCCTGTGTTCATGCGGGGCGGCCGGGGGATGCATGTACGAAGTAACGGTCGAAGATACGTTCGCCGCGGGGCACTACCTGCGCAACTACAAGGGGAAGTGCGAGAACCCGCACGGGCACAACTACAAGGTGCGCGTGACGCTGGCGGGGAAGGAACTCGACAAGGCCGGGTTGTTGCTGGACTTCAAGGACCTGCGCGAAGTGATGAAGCACGTCATCGACCGACTCGATCACCAGATGATCAATGATATCGTTCCCTTCACCGAGCTGAATCCGTCCGCGGAGAACCTCGCCAAGTATTTTTACGATGAAACCAACGGGCGCCTGAAGGGGGTGACCCAGGGCCGGGTATTCGTGAGGGACGTCACGATTTTTGAGACGGACACGACCACCGCGAGGTATTCGGAGTGGGAAGTGTCGCCTCGGATTGAGTCATTGAGAGACTGATTCAGTGATTCATTTGCCCGATGATTCAGTCCCTCGAGCCAGCCTGTGCAGATAACCGAGATTTACAAGTCGCTGCAGGGTGAGTCCACGCATGCCGGGCTTCCCTGCGTCTTTGTGCGGTTGACGGGGTGCAACCTGCGCTGCTCCTGGTGCGACAGCGAGTACACCTTCACGGGAGGCCACCGCATGACGCCGGAAGAAGTCTTCGGCGAAGTGGAAGCGCTGAGTCCCCCTGGCGGCCTGGTCGAGATCACCGGGGGAGAGCCCATGCTGCAGGAGCGGGAATTGGTGCCGTTCATGCGGCGCTTGCTGGACGCGGGCTACAAACTGCTGATCGAGACCAGCGGGGAGCGCCCGCTGACACGCGTTCCGCGGGGTGTGATCAAGATTGTGGACGTGAAGTGCCCGAACTCGGGCGAGCCGGATACCTTCGATCTGGAGAACCTCGAAGCGCTTTTGCCCCACGACGAGGTGAAGTTCGTGATCAGCGACCGGGGCGACTACGAGTTTGCCCGGGAATTCGTGGTGCGCCACCATCTGGCGGCGCGAGTGAACGCCGTGCTATTCTCGCCCGCCTTCCGGAAACACGCCACCGGCGCCCGCGATGCCTCCCATTGTTTGCTGGACCCGCGCGAATTGGCCGAGTGGATGGTGGCCGACGACGTGCCTGCGCGGCTGGGACTGCAGATCCATAAGTTTATCTGGGACCCGGCGGTCAAAGGGGTCTAGGGAATTGCCAAGTTTCGATTTTTCCATTGCTCCCATGGAAATCGCGGGGTGGGCGCCCCCCCGGGAACGGCCTGCAAATGGGCGGCGAGAAGTCTGCAATTGGCAATTCGGACAATGAGTTACGGTCAAGCAATCCATGGGGCCCTAGTTTTCATCCAACTATGGTGGCCATTTTGAAACCTCGGGCCGTGGTATTGCTCAGCGGTGGGATGGATTCGTGCGTGTGCGCGGCACTGGCCGTCCGGGATTTCGACGCGGCGGCCGTGCACGTCAGCTACGGGCAGCGGACGGAAGCCCGGGAGCGGGGATCGTTCCTTGCGGTATGCGACCGGCTGGACATCCGTGACCGGCTGGTGGTGCGGAATGAGGCCTTGCGTGCCATTGGAGGGTCCGCGCTAACGGATGCGAGCATCCGGGTGCCGGAGTCGCACGCGATTGGCCGCGACATTCCCGTAACCTACGTCCCCTTCCGCAATGCGCACTTCCTGTCTGTGGCGGTCAGTTGGGCCGAGGTGCTGGGCGCTGGGAAGATCTATATCGGGGCAGTGGAGCAGGACAGTTCGGGATATCCGGATTGCCGCCCGGCCTACTATGAGGCATTCAACCAGGTGATCCGGGCGGGGACGAAAGAAGGGAAAATCGAAATTGTGACCCCGCTGATCAGGCTGCGCAAGCATGACATTGTGAGGCTCGGCCTTGAACTGGGCGCGCCCTTCGATTTAACGTGGTCATGCTACAGCCGGGAGGATCGGGCCTGTGGAGTGTGCGACAGCTGTGTGCTGCGGCTGCGCGCGTTCGAGGAGGCAGGAGCAAGAGATCCGATTCGGTACGCGGAAGCGGCGGTCCGATCTTAGGAAGCAGGGGTACTTCCCATTTTCAATTGCCAGTCTTCTGTCGATGAGAGCTGCGGGGAAAACGATCGGCAATCGGAAATCGTAATTTTTTGTTTTGAGCCGGGAGGCTACGATGAAGCAACGTTTTGCATTGGCCGTGCTCGTCATGCTGGTGCTGGGACTGTGTGTGCCGCCGGTCTTCGCCCAGGCAACGGGCACAGTAAAGGGCGTCTGCAGGGACGGCGACGGGAAGGCGATTACCGAGGGCACGGTGGAATGGCTGAGCCTGGACACGGGCCGCAAGTACACACTGAAACTCAACAAGAAGGGCGAATATTTTTCGCTGGGCATCGCCCCCGGCAAATACAAAGCCACGCTCTATGCCGCAGATGGAAAGGAGCTCTTTCACTACGGCGGCATTCAGGTGGGCCTGGACGAGGTGAGCCAGGACTTTGACTTGAAGAAAGAGGCGACCGCCCAGGCGCAGGGCCAGGGTCTGACGGCGGAGCAGCTCAAGCAGATGCAGGAGCAGCAGGCCAAGGCGCAGAAAGAACAGAGCACCGTCAAGACCCTCAACGATAAGCTGGGCGCCGCCAAGGCAGCGGCCGATGCCGGCGACTTGGATACGGCGATCCACACCATGAAGGAAGCGACCGAGGCGGACGCGACCCGCGACCTGCTCTTCTTCAAGCTGGCGGACTACTACCGTCTGTCGGCGCCGAAACAGACGGATCCAGCGGAAAAGAAGAACCGCTACGAACTGGCGGCGGCGAACTACCAGAAGGCCATTGATCTGAAAACCGCCAATCCGGATCCGAAGGACACGGATGCTAACGCCAAGCTGGCGGCTTACTACAACAATCTGGCCGAGGCCTACGCCAAGTCGAACAAGATCGATGAAGCCGTGGCGACTTACGCAAAAGCGGAGCAACTCGATCCGGCGCATGCCGGACAGTACAATTTCAACATTGGCGCGGTGCTCACCAATGCCGGCAAGGTCGACGACGCGATTGCCGCCTTCGACCGAGTGATCGCAGCCGACCCGAGCAAGGCCGACGCCTACTACTGGAAGGGCGTCAACCTGATCGGCAAGGCCACCCTGAAGGGCGACAAAATGGTCGCACCCGACGGCACCTCCGAAGCGTTCAACAAGTACCTGGAGTTGGCGCCGACCGGCACCTATGCGCAACCCGCGAAGGACATGCTGGCCAGCATCGGGGCAGCCGTGGAAACCGGCTTCAAGAAGAAAGCAGCAGCCAAGAAGTAGCTTTGTTCGCAAGAGGAAGCAGGCGGCCTGCGGGGCCGCCTCTTTCTCGCTGGTCCGAGATTTCCGACAGGGCTCGGGTAACCCACCCTGAGGTTACTAAGGGGCACCTACCTTCCGTCCTTCGCGGAACCTGACTCCCGCGCTACAGTAAAGATAATTTTCCCCAGATGTTCTTGGTTCGTTCCCCTTCTGTGGCAAGGAATTTCTGTACGTGTGAGGAAGAGCCATGGCTTCACCGGGCATAGCCCCGATATCGGTTGCCCTGGAGGGCGTGCATGGGCCGGGAGCGGTGCCGACGCAGGCGCTGCTGGCCGCGATGCTGCGCGCGTCGGAAAAGGTCAGCGATCTGATCTTTTCTCCCGGACGAGCGCCCCAGGTTGGTGTCTACGGACAGCTGGTCCCTGTGCACATGGAAGGACTTGCCACGCTCACGGCGGACGATACGCGGCGCATCGCCGCAGATCTGATTGGCAACAACCAGCAGGCGATCAACACCTTGCGTGAGCAAGGTTCTTGCGACATTTCTTATGGGCTGCCGGGTTTGGCGCGTTTTCGCGTGAATGCCTTCATTCAGCGCGGGAGTTGCGCGGTGGTCATGCGCGTCATTCCGACGGCGATTCCGGAGTTCGACTCGCTCCACCTGCCCGCGCAGCTGGGAGACGTGACCAACCTGCGCAACGGAATCGTGCTCGTGACCGGGCCGACATCTTCCGGCAAGAGCTCGACGCTGGCCGCGCTGCTCGACCGGATCAACCGCGAGCGCGACTATCACATCATCACGATCGAGGATCCGATCGAGTTCTTGCACAACCACAAGCGTTCGACGATCCACCAGCGGGAGTTGCACAGCGATACGCCGAACTTTGCGCTCGCCCTGCGTGCCGCGCTGCGCCAGGCGCCCAAGGTAATTTTCGTCGGAGAAATGCGCGATCGGGAAACGATCGAGCTGGTGCTCGAGGCGGCGGATATGGGTCTGATCGTGCTGTCGACCCTGAACACGATCGACGCGTCGAAGACAGTCGAGCGTCTGGTTGGCGCGTACGCTCCGGAAGAACAGAAATCGGTGCGCGAGCGGTTTGCGAAGTCGTTCCGGTTCATTGTTGCGCAGCGGCTCATTCCACGCGCGGATGGCAGCGGACGGCTGCCGGTGTTCGAGATTGTGAAGTCCAACGGCCGCACGCGGGAGTGCGTAGAAAAGGGCGAGCACGAAGGCAAGACGCTCCTCGACGCCGTCAAGAGCGGCGAAGCCGATGGTATGCAGTACTTCGACGGGGAAATTGCGAAGCTGGTGCGCGGCGGGATGGTGGACCTCGACACCGGCATTTCGTTCTCGAGCAATGCGGCCGTGCTGGGGCAAGAGCTGGCCAAGTAATTTTCAATTGGCAATTGAAAATTCTGCCCTGCCTGCGATGGGTCCGGCACGAGAACCCTCTCTTTAGTTTGTCATTCCGAACCGGCTTCAGCTGGTGAGGAACCTGCCGTTATCCGGCCCCCCAACGGAGATTCCTCGCGCTGCTCGGAATTGCAAGCCCAGGGTGGCTCATTAGATTTTCCTGTCCTGCCCTCGTATCATCAGCGGCATGGCCGCACTCCCTCAACAGCCGACCATTCTGAGCTTCGAAGATGCCCGCCATGTGGTCGAGCGGCACGCGGCCCGGGTTCGACAGGGCGACCTGGAAGCAGCGCAGCTTCTCGCCAGTGCAGGCCGCGTCCTGGGCAAGCCGGTGGTCGCGGACCGTGATTTCCCGCCTTTCCGCCGCGCCATGCGGGATGGCTACGCCGTGCGGGCCGCCGACCTCGCGCAGCTTCCGGCAACCCTCGAAGTGATCGCGGAAATCAAAGCCGGTATTGCCCCGGAAGACCTTCCCGCCGAAATCGGCCCAGGGCAAGCCGCTCGGATCATGACCGGGGCGCCCACGCCCACGGGAGCGGACGCGGTCGTCATGGTCGAGTACACGTCGCTTCGCGGCGCTCGGGTTACGATCACGCGGGGAATCGCCAGCGGCGACAACGTCGTTCCCGTGGGCTCGGAAGCGCGCCAGGGCGAGGTGCTTTTGGAGCCTGGCATGGGCATCGACTATAGCGTCATTGCGGTGGCCGCGTCGGTCGGCCAGGATTCTCTGTGGGTCTTCCGGCGTCCCAAGGTGGCGATTCTTTCGACCGGTGACGAGGTCGTGGAAGTGCACCAACGCCCCGGCCCCAACCAGATTCGCAACTCCAACAGCTACTCACTCGCCGCGCAGGTGCAAGAGGCGGGCGGAGATCCCAAAATTCTTGGGATTGCTCGCGACGAGACCCGGCACCTGCGAAGCCTGATTCAACAGGGGCTCGAGCATGATCTGTTGCTGCTCACCGGGGGCGTCTCCATGGGCAAGTACGACCTGGTGGAGCAGGTGCTCGCCGAGCTTGGCGCCGAGTTCTTCTTTACGGGGGCGCAGATCCAGCCGGGCCGGCCGATCGTCTTCGGCCGCGCGAACGGTAAGTACTTCTTCGGATTGCCGGGCAATCCGGTCTCGACTATGGTGACCTTCGAACTCTTCGCCCGCCCGATGCTTGAGGGGTTGGCGGGTAGGGCATCGCGGAAGCTTGCGTTCCTGCACGCCCGGCTCAAGTCGGAAATCAAGACCAGGACCGGCCTGACGCGATTTCTGCCGGGATTGTTGTCCGGTGAATTCGAAGGATCCGAAGTGGAACTCGCCCGCTGGCATGGCTCGGGTGACGTTGCGTCCAGCGCGAGAGCCAACTGCTACATCGTGATCCCGCCAGATCGGGAGCGGATTGCTGCCGGAGAGTGGGTGGCAGTGATGACCCGATGAGATTTCAAGGTTCAGAGTTCCAAGGCAGCAAGACGGCAGAGCTCGAAGTCGCGAAACCACCGGCACAGCAGACCGTGCTGGGCGCATGCGGCCTTCTTGCCGGACTTTGCAACCCTCCGACCTTGCAATCTGGGGACTCGCAAGCCTGCAAAGTCCCTCCCCTGTAAGATAGTTCTCGGTGGCCAAGAAGCTCTCCCATTACGATCGCTCCGGCAAGGCGCGGATGGTGGACGTCAGCGACAAGTCGGTCAGCCGGCGCGAGGCCGAGGCCAGCGCGTTTGTTCGAATGAAGCCCGCGGTGCTGAAGGCGTTGCCGACGAATCCCAAGGGCGATCCGCTTGCGGTTGCACGATTGGCGGGAATCATGGCGGCGAAGCAGACCTCCAGCCTGATTCCGATGTGCCATCCGCTGCCCCTGGCGTACGTTGCTGTGGATATGCGCCTGTGCGAGAATGGCGTCACGATTGCCTCAAAAGTTACCGCCACGGCCTCGACTGGGGTGGAGATGGAAGCGCTGGTCGCGGCCAGCGTCGCTGCCCTGACCGTGTACGACATGTGCAAGGCCCTCGACAAGGGGATCGAAATCCGCGAAATTGTTCTGGAGCGCAAATCGGGCGGGAAGAGCGGCGATTATGTGCGCCCGCGCAGGAAGTCCTGACCAAGCATGTCGAGCAACATCAAAATACTGCTGGTGGACGACAATCCCATGGTGCTCGGCATGTTGAAGCAGTCGCTGGCAACGCTGGGCCAGGTCAGCACTGCGGCGGACGCAGCCGACGCTCTGCTGAAAGCGGTCGACGATCCACCCGATCTGCTCGTGACCGACTACCGCATGCCGGGAATGGATGGCCGTCAGCTCATCGAGAAGCTTCGCAGCCGGCCCGCCACGGCGGGTTTTGCCGCCATCATCCTAGCGACCAAGACCGACATCAATGAACGGCTTGCGCAGCAGGATCCGGTCGACGACTTCGTCGAAAAGCCGTTTTTCCTGAAGGAAGCCACGCGGCGCATCAAGCGCGTGATCGACAAGATCGCTCTCGAAAAGATGGCCAAGGCTGCCCCCTCGGACGGTGTGCTGCGGGGCAGCCTCTCGCAAATGAACGTGATCGACCTGATGCAATCGCTCGAAATGGGCCGCAAGAGCTGCCTGCTGACCCTCACCAAGGACGACGAGAAATGTGACGTGTATTTCAGCGAGGGACAGGTGGTGCATGCCGTGTACGGAACATTGAAGGGCGATGCTGCGGTTTTCAAGGTCCTGCGCTGGATGGGCGGCAACTTTCAGCTCAACTTCGAGGGCAAGACCACCGAAACCAGCACCCGGCTGAACACCCAGGGCCTGCTGATGGAAGGTCTGCGCCTGCTCGACGAATCCAACCGTGACGCCGGGGAGAGCGCCGAGGAAGAAGATGTCCTCCTCGACACCTGAGCTCACTGCGGCGGTGGTCACGGTCAGCGATTCGTCTTCCCGCGGGGAACGCGCCGATCTGGGAGGCCCCGCCGTGGCTGCGGCCCTCGAGAAGAAAAATTTCAAAGTGGTAGCCCGGGAAATCGTGGCGGATGATGAAGGGGCGATCCGCGCTGTTCTTATTCGTTTGAGTTCTCAGGCCAGATTTGTGGTCACGACCGGCGGAACGGGAATCGCCCGGCGCGATGTGACGCCGGAGGCCACACGCGCCGTGTGCGACCGGCTGCTGGAAGGTGTGGCGGAACGCATGCGCTCGGAAGGCGCGAAGATCATAAAGTTCGCCGCCCTGAGCCGAGCGGTGTGCGGCGTGCGCGGCGAAGCGCTCATTCTCAATCTCCCCGGGAAACCTTCGGGGGCGGTCGAATCCCTCGAGGCGGTGGTGGATCTGATCCCGCACGCGTTGCAGCTCCTGAGTGGAAGCACGAAACACGAGTAGACACACACAGCCGAGCGGCGTTCTGTCCGGTACGCGAATGTCTTCGATCCACCCCGTTACCACCGTTGCCCCTAATCGTGTAGGATGACGGGAACTTCGAAGTTGGGATACCCACAAAATTGTTGGGTGACGAAGAAAATCCCGCCAACGTGGAATAGAACCACGTCGGCCCAAATCCACCGAAATCAGGAGAATTCGATGCGAAAAATTGTGAACCGCAGCTTCGTCCTCATTCTGGTCCTGGCTGGTGTGGGCACGCTTGCGCGGGCGCAGTCCTTGAGCCCGGCCGACCGCGACAAAGCGCTCAGCTATCTGGAAAGCACACGGCAGGGTGTAATCGACGCGACCAGCGGTCTTTCGCCAGCCCAGTGGAATTTCAAAGCGGGGCCGGATCGCTGGTCGGTCGCGGAAGTCACCGAACACATCGCCGCCGCCGAGGACTACATCCGCGGAATGGTTGTGGAGAAGGTCATGACGGCGCCGCCGCGTGCTGCGGGCGAGGATGTGGTTGCCATCGACCAGATGGTCTTAAAGATGATCCCCGACCGCAGCAGCAAGAAACAGGCTCCGGAGCCTCTCAAGCCGAGCAACCGCTTCGGTTCGCCGGAAGCATCGCTGAAGCACTTTGCCGAGTCCCGCGCGACGACCGAGGACTTTCTGAAGAAGACGCCCGACCTGCGTGAGCACGCGGCTGACAGTCCGCTGGGCAAGAAACTGGACGCGTACGAGTGGATTCTGTTCATCAGTGCGCACAGCGAGCGGCACACCAAGCAGATTCTGGAAGTAAAGGCTGACCCGAATTTTCCGAAGCGGTAGAGAAATTCGTCGCCCGCCTTGATTGTGCTTCCGAACCGGCTCCAGCCGGGGAGGAATCCGCTGTCGCGCCGCGAGCAGCAGATTCCCCCTGCGCTGCGCGCGGGGGTCGGACCAAGTCGTAGAGTTCATTGGAAGGACGACGCCAGAACGCCGCCGCCGGCCGATCGGTCGGCTAAAAGCGTTCTGCTTGCCAGCTCGCTATCCGCCCGTTGCCTGGTTCGCGTAAACTCGTAGTTCCCGCTTGAAAACACTCAAGATCATCCTGAGGCGCTACACGACATGGATTGCGAAAGTGCTGGCGCCGCTGGGGCCGTGGGGTGTATTCGCGATCGCCGCGGTCGACGGCTCGCTGTTTGGCATGCCGG
>DASQPN010000005.1:0-9809 GCA_035643915.1 Terriglobales bacterium
ATCGTGGGACCGCAGGTTGGAAAACAACTCCAGACGCAGGCGAAATTGGCAGTCCTCTACTCGCTGGCTGGGATGCTCGTGTACCTGGGAGTCCGGTTCGAATGGATTTATGGCGTGGCGGCGGTGGTGACCGTCTTTCACGACACACTGATCACTGTGGGCGCCTTTTCACTGACGAACAAGCCGATTTCGCTCACGGTGGTGGCCGCGATTCTGACGCTGGTCGGCTACTCGAACAACGACACCATCGTGGTCTTTGACCGCATCCGGGAAAACATTAAGCTGATGCGGCGCGAGAAGCTGGCGGAGATCGTCAACAAGAGCATCAACCAGACCCTGAGCCGAACCATCTTGACGGCGGGGCTGACGTTCCTTACGGTGCTGGCGTTGTACCTGTTCGGCGGCGAGGTGCTCCACGGGTTCTCGTTCGCGCTGGTGATCGGCATCCTGATTGGGACGTACTCCTCGATCGCGATTGCAGCTCCGATCCTGGTGGCGTATCAGGAATGGCGTTCTGGCCGCGGTAAGAAGCCGACCGCGATGCCGGTCGATGCGGGCAAGCGAGACAAGGCACGGGCCGGAGTTTAGCGGGAAGCCGCGAGCGGGCGGTCGAGGGATGGAAAGATTTTTTGTGCAGGACGTCAAAGACTTGCAGGGCGCCACGGCTTTGGAATCGACGACCATCGGCCCGGCGGGCTGTAAGTGACTGATTTAAGACGAGTGGCTGTAGCCGCCGGGACAGGGCTAAACGGACGGCAGACGCGTTGCAGTGGCTCGGGTGCCTTGCGGTGAAAACGCAAGGTGCTTTTGGGAGCAAAGCAGAAACGTACGGTGTCTAAGCATACGTAGGGTCCGCATACGTAGGGTCCGTTGTTAGGGAGAAAGCCTATGTTTGAAGATAGCCTTATTGAATCAGGCAACCGGCTGAAAACGAAGCGCGGAGCAACCACCGCATTTTCGTTCGTCTTGCAGGCGCTGCTGGTAGGCGTGCTGGTCCTGCTTCCGCTCATTTTCACCGAAGCGCTGCCCAAGCAGCAGCTCATGACATTCCTGGTGGCGCCGCCGCCGCCGCCACCGCCGCCACCGCCGGCCGCAGCGCCCGTGAGGGTGGTGAAACAAATCCAGAGCGATCTGGTCAACGGTCAGCTGCGCACCCCCACCAAGATTCCCCAGAAAGTCCAGATGATCAAAGAAGAGGACGCGCCACCGCCGGACACTTCGATGGCGGGGGTGGTGGGCGGGGTTCCGGGCGGCGTTCCGGGCGGACAGATGGGCGGCGTAATCGGCGGCATTATCAGCTCGACGCCGGTGGCCGTGCCCCACGTCGCGACTCCGCAGCGCGTGCGGGTGTCGCTGGGCGTTTCTCAGGGACTTCTGATCAAGAAAGTGCAGCCGAATTATCCGCCGCTGGCCCGCCAGGCGCGGATCCAAGGTACCGTGCTGTTGCAGGCGGAAATCAGCAAGGACGGCACGATTGAGAACCTGCGGTTGATCAGCGGACACCCAATGCTGGCCCCCGCGGCGATCGAGGCCGTGAAGCAATGGCGGTACCGGCCGTACATGTTGAATGGCGAGCCGGTGGCCGTGGAAACGCAAGTTCAGGTGAATTTCACGCTGTCCGGCGGCTAAACCCCTCGGTCGTGCGTGCGATTTTGGTTGCGGTGGTTGACGGATGTTGGTTGCCCTGCCCTCCCGATGTCCCACCTTTCCGGTGGCTGGGCTGGGTGCGAACGGGCGCCTGATGCAGCCGGTGCGTCCTCGAGCCAGAGCATACGTTTCCGAGGACAAGTCCCGGTGGCGGTGAGCCGGGGCCGGGACCGACGTAGAAGGCGGCAGTTCTGGCGAATGCGGGAGTCGCAACACGGTAGCGACACGAAGTAGCGGAATGTGACGAGTTCCTGAGGAGGAAAAGCAACTCATGTTCGTAGCCAATCTAGCAAGTGCCGTGCACCATGTGCCCGCGATGGCTGCCTGGGTGGTCCAGGAAGGCCAAGTGGGTTGGGACCTGATTTCGCTGGTCAAGTCGATGGGAATTCTGGCGAAGATCGTGGTCATCATTCTGTTCATCATGTCGGGGTGGTCGATCGGCGTGATGATTGACCGCTGGATGGCGTTCAGCGCGGCCCGCAAGCAGTCGCGTGCGTTTGCCCCGGCGGTAGCCGGCGCCCTGCGCGATGGCAAGATCGACGAAGCCATCAAGGTCGCCGAGCGCAACAAGAAGAGCCACCTGGCGAAAGTCGTGACCGCTGGCTTGATGGAATTCAAGGCCCACCAGGACAGCCCGGGCGAGATTCCGGGCGAAACCATTGAAGCCTCCAAGCGCGCCCTGGAGCGCACCGAAGCGATCGTGCATGCCGAACTGAAGCGTGGACTGGGGGGTCTGGCGACCATCGGATCGACTGCACCGTTCGTCGGACTGTTCGGAACGGTGGTCGGCATTCTGAACGCGTTTAAGGGCATCTCGCAGGAGAAGGCCACTGGTCTGGCCGCTGTCGCCGGCGGTATCGCCGAAGCGCTGGTCACCACCGCCATGGGTCTGCTGGTAGCGATCCCGGCCGTCATGATGTTCAATTACCTGACCGGTCGTGTAGAGGCCTTCGACGTGGAGATGGATAACTCCTCGAGCGAACTGGTCGACTACTTCCTGAAGCGGCGGAGCTTGCGCCGTTCCTAGTTTGACCGGCAGTGGCTGCGGTTGTGAGTTGCGGTCCGGCTCCGGGGCTACGCCCTGGCGCCGGGCACTCAGGCTCAGAGCTGCAGGCGCTGTCTGAGAAACCCAGGAACGTCGAGGCAGCGCAAAGGGAGAGGTGAGTTTATGGGACTGGCAAAACGAAACGAAGGCGCAAAGGTCAATTCCGATATCAACGTCACGCCCATGGTGGACGTGATGCTGGTCTTGCTGATTATCTTCATGGTGGTGACGCCCATGTTGCAGAAAGGCGTGAGCGTTGACCTGGCAAAAGTTAACAATCCTGAGCAGATGCCGGACGCCGACAAGGAAGACGCGTTGATTGTGGCCGTGATGCGTACGGGCGACGTCTTTTTCGGCAACGACAAGTTGCAGGGTCTGGACCAGTTGACCGGGAAGATCCGGGACCGTCTCGCGAACAAGTCTGACAAGCGGGTCTACATTCGCGCCGACGCGCGCGCCAAGTTCGGCAGAGTGGTCGAGGTAGTGGATGACATCCGGGCCGCAGGCGTAGATCAGCTGGGCCTTTTGACCGATCAGCGCAAGGACAAGGGCGCGGCTACCGCGCCGACACCGGCGCCGACCGGCGGCCAATAATCGAGGAGATTCGCTATGGGAATGGCACTTGGCTCGGGCGGAGGCCAAAACGCGAACATCAACGTCACACCGCTCATTGACGTGCTGCTGGTGCTGCTGATCATTTTCATGGTCATCACGCCCCTGACCCCAAAGGGCTTGGACGCGCTGGTTCCCCAGCCGCCACCGCCGAATCAGAAGCAGCAGAACACACCCGACCGCACCATCGTGGTCCAGTTAATCGACCGTGGTGCCGGCCAGACCCCGAGCGTGAAGATCAACCAGGAAGATGCAACCTGGGACGATCTGCAGGGCCGCTTGACCGACATCTTCAAGACCCGCGCGGAAAAGGTTATGTTCGTGAAGGGGGACGACAATGTTCCCTTCTACGACGTTGCGAACGTGATCGACATCGCGCACGCTTCGGGCGTGGATAAGGTCGGCCTTATCACAGCCAAGATCGAGGCTGGGCAGTAGACTCAAGCAGTGCGAAAGACTTCTCGCCGGCACGGACGCGTACGTCCGTGCCCCAGGCTCGAAAACCCGGAAGCAGCGAGAAAATGCGAACCGCCCAGGCGATGACGTCTGGGCATCGGTGCGTTCAGGATTTGCGCAATCGTCATCGGAATGGTAAGGTCCCAGATTCCTGGCAAAGGGAGACTTATAACGCAATGAAAACCAGTGTACGAGTGTTGGCCCTGGTGGCGGTCGGTCTGATGTTGTTCTCCACCGCAGGCTGCAACAAGCTTAGGGCACGCGACCAGCTCAACAAGGGTGTACTGGCGTACAAGAACACCCACTACGAAGAGGCGATCGGTCACTTCCAGCAGGCTGTGGAACTCGACCCGAGTCTGATCAACGCGCGGCTGTATCTGGCGACAGCCCTCGCCAACCAGTACATCCCCGGGGCCGACAATCCAGAGAACAACAAAGTGGCCGAGCAGGCGATCGAGGAGTTCAAGAAAGTGCTGGATATGAACCCCCCGCGGGAGCAGCAAGTCACCAGCTTGAAAGGCATCGCTTCGCTTTACTTCAACATGAAGAAGCTGGAGCAGGCCAAACAGTATCACCGCAGGGTTCTGGAGTTGGATCCAAACGATCCGGAGACGTATTACTCCATCGGCGTGATCGACTGGACCCAGACCTACCAGCCGCGCATGGAAGAGCGCGCGAAACTGGGGCTGAGACAGGAAGATTCCCTGCCGGCCAAAGACAAGAAGGCTTGCGCGTCTCTGCGGGGAAAGAACATGGCCAACATTCAGGAAGGCATCGACAATCTGAAAAAGGCGCTGGAGCTGCGTAAGGACTATGACGATGCCATGGCCTACCTGAATCTGATGTATCGTGAGCGTGCCGACGTGCAGTGCGATGATCCGGCGGCGCGCGCCGCGGACCTGAAAGCCGCCGATGACTGGGTGGATCAGACCCTGGCCGTCAAGAAAGCAAAAGCCGAGAAGCAATCCAGTGCGACGGGCATCACAATGGAGTCCAAATAAGTCGGGCTGGGCCATCGAAAACGGTTCACTGGATCCGGAACCGTTCTTTCATCAAGCGTTGCAGGCGGGGTTTGTAGAGAATATCGAAGGCAAGTTCCTTGTCGGGGAACATGGCCAACGCCGCGCGCTTGGCGTTGGCGATGAGTTCTGAGGCTTCTTCGACGGTCAGGCTGGGATCCTGGCCGATGACCGATGTGACCATGCTGATCATGACCTGAAGCCGCCGGATTTTTTTGGCTTCCTCCTGTTTTTCGTGAAGTGCTCCTTCCAGCCCGAACCGGTTCGCATTTTCCATAAGACCCTCGCCGGGGCGCCTGACTCCTCTGCCACCATCCCCACCTGCGCATGACAAGGTGACCAACAGAGCCGGGGCTGCCTCACCCTCGTATTCCTTCATTGTCCCGGCATTGAGGGCGGAAAGCAACTGCCCCAACGTGTGGTATTTTGCTGACACCAACGAGCCACAAGGCTGGCGAGCTCGCAACCTCGCACTCAACCCGGGTCAGGAGAGTTACAATCAGCAGCGGCCGTCACGCCTCGGGATAGCGATCCTCCCAAGCGACGCCAGTGGAGGAATTATGCCAGAGAGTTCCGGTTCCACGCCCCCGGCCGAGCCTCGCCCCGATCCGAATGAGCAACTGGTCAAGGTGTTCGACACCGAGCAGGAATCGGAAGCCTTGGTGGTGAAAGGCTTGCTCGATTCGGTTGGGATCGACTCAGACATGACCTCGGTGGAGGCGGTCCAGGACATGTTCCCCGGCGTGGGAGGCATGGTCATCCTGGTCCGTGAAGAAGATGCGGAACGAGCACGCGACGTCATTGAACAGTACCGGAGGTCGCCCGTGACTGATGACGAAACCGCTGAGGTTGATCTCAATGAAGACACGCCAACTACGGGCTGACCGTATGCCGGTCGAGGTAGCAGATCAGCGCGCCCTTCCGGTCGGTGCGCCAGGTGGCGGTTCCGGCTTCTTGGGGTCTGTTCGGGATTTCGACTCGCGGGCGACCAAACGAATTTCTGGAAATGACCGCCGTACGATCCGCTGACCATGCCCGCGCGTTGGGCCAGTGCGGCCCACCGGAGCGGCAGGGCGCGGCGGTTTCGTTTGCGCGACGGGCACCGGCGTGACTGCCTTCCGGGAGGACACTTCGTCCGGAACGAGAACCGAAGGGTCACCGGACGAGTTGTACGACGCTCTCGATGTGGTAGGTCTGAGGAAACAGATCGACCAGGTGCACCTGTTCGATGCGGTATCCGCCGGCGGTGAGGGGAATCAGGTCGCGGGCTAGCGTCGCCGGATCGCACGACACGTAAGTCAACCGCGGCGGTCCGAGCATCGCGAGATTGCGGGCGACACGCTCTCCCAAACCAGCCCGGGGCGGATCCACGATAACTAGGTCTGGATGCAGCTTCGCGCCCTTGGCTGCGAGGTACGCATCCACCGTGGAGCGAACGGCCTTCACGTTTGGTGGAACATTGTATTTGAGATCGGCGGCCGAACTCTGGGATGATTCAACCGCAATCGTATGCCGGAACGACGACGCCAGTACCGTGGTGAATAATCCCACACCTGCATATAGGTCGAGCGCCAGTTCACCCGAGCCTCCGCTGGTCGCGATCGTCACGAGCTCGTCGACCAGGAAGCGGTTCACCTGGAAGAACGATCCTCCGCTTACGCGGAACGATGACGTCTTGGTGCGGTAACGAAACTCGCCGGTTTCCTGGGCCCGGTCGAGTTCCTCGGTAGTCTGCACCTGGGGGGTGTGTCCCTCGGCGCCGCGGGCCGATTGGATGCTGTGCGCGAACAGGTAGACGCTGGCGACTTCGGACAGCGTTTCGCGCAGGCGTTCGCCGAGAGCCTGTCCGGCTTGCGTGCGCTGATCCTTGTCTTCTTGCGGGCCGACGTACAGCTCGACCTGCAGGCGGGCATCGTCGGCATCGGCGAACAGCTCGACCGCGCGGAGCTCTGCCGGGATCTGACCCGCTCGGCCAAGCTCCCACAGTGCGCCCAGCGCGCGGTTGATCAGTGGAGAGCTGATCGGGCACTGCTCCACCGGCAAGAGCTCCTGCGACGACACCTTGAAGTACCCGAGCGCAAACCCCGAATCGGCGCGCACCTGGAGCCGCGTGCGATTGCGGTAGTTCCAGGGTGGCGAAGGATGCACTCTCAGTTCCGACTGCAGCTCGAGCTTGGCAAGGCGGCGCAAGTTCTCCTCGAGGATCGCGACCTTGATGGCGAGCTGGTGGTCGTAGCTGGCGTGCTGGTAGTGGCATCCGCCGCAGCGTTGAAAGTACGGACAGTGCGGCTCGCTGCGCTCGGCCGACGGCTCCAGGACCTTCTCCGCCTGTGCGCGGGCGAATCCAGGTTTCTCTTCCGTGATGGAGGCCACGACCTTCTCGCCCTCGAGCACGAACGGCATGAACACCGCCTTGCCGCGTCCGCGCTCGTCGGCGGGCAGGCGCGCGAGCCCGTCGCCGCCATAGATGAGCTTTTCGATGGTTAGGTTCAAGGACTAATTCTAGAGTACGGCGCCCGGCAGTTCCGTTTCCCAAAGCAAGAATCTTCAGATCGGTACGCACGACTTGCCTTCCCCCGGGAAATGGTCGCGCACTTGACGTACCCCGCTCATTGGAATCATAGGCTTAGAGTCGCCAAGCATGCGAAATGTTAAATCCCCAGAGGCTCTTACGACAAAGGCTCGAAGGGTCGAATATGACCTCAAACTCTCCCGCTCCCCGGCGACGGGAGCGCGAACCCTATTGACTTCAGCGGGCTTAATTGCCATCCTCGGTAAAGAGAAACACATCTGACGAGACGAGGGCAGGTATGACGGCGACGGATCTGAGCAAGTTGGCTGGTCTCATCGAAGAAGGCTCGCTACCCGTTTGGCTGCGCGAGCAAATCGAGCACAAGGGGGAAGACATTCTGAAAGCGTTGACTAACGCGCGGTCGATAACGCTTCGCGGTCCCCAGGGAGAGCAGGTAACGATCGCTCCGAACATGAACGGCAAGAACTCCGCTGCGTGACGTTTCGTGATCGCGTTAGGTGCCTCGCTCATTCTCGCTCTGTATCTGGTTATACCCGGTCTGTTGTTTCGATCTCTCTCCAGATTTTTTATCCCTCTTCGCATCGTGGCGGGGACCAGCACCCAGGAAGTGACGCGCGCGTTTCTAACCACGGCGATTCCATTTTCTCTGGCGCTAGCCCTGATCGCTCACATGCCCCCAGGCGGGGGAGGCAAGCCCCTTCAAGCGCAAGCGGCCGGACAGGACTACCGGCTGGTCGCGAGCTGTCTATACAGTGAGCAGACCTTCCGCGAATCCGAACCGGCGTTTTGGGACTCATTCGGACGAGTCGCCCGGCGCCAGTCGCGGTTCCTGACCTGGTATTACGCACTGGTCCTTGTGGAAGGCATGCTCGTGGGTGTCCTGTCCGGGTACTACGGAAGGCTTAAGAGAAACCGCTTTTACAGCTGGCTGGCCGACAAGATATTACTTCCGCGAATCTCCGAATGGCATCCTCTCCTGACTCCCTTTGTTTTTGCCGACAAGAACACCGTTGTGCGGGCAGATGTCCTTACGACGGGCGATAATCTGTATCGTGGGAAGGTGTCTCAGTATTTCCTCGACTCGGGCGGCAAGCTATCCGGTCTCATACTCAGCGACACATTGCGTTTCGACCGACGCTCTTATCTCGAGGACAAAGACGCGGGCCGGGGACCCCAGGTCGGGGTCTATTGGAAGGAGATCCCCGGCGCAAAGTTGTATCTCTTCGCCGACAAGATTCTTAACCTGAATCTCAATTACGAATCGCCCGAGCCTTCGGTCCAGGTAGTCGAGGAGTTCCTTAAAAAGTACCTTGCAAGGACAATACCGCCGTTCCATGTCGAGTTTCGGAAATCACCCGAGTTCGAACGTGGGAAACACGGCCAGGAAAATGGCGACGCGGAAGACGGTGGGTAGGGCCCGGGCCACGCCCTGTTGGCGTGGTTGAAACCACCGGATCCAAGGGGAAGCCAAGCCGGGCGCTTCCTCCGGCCCTCGAAAACCGGGTCGTGCTTGGGGCTCGACTGGGCAGACGAAGGCGTCTGCCCAGGTGAGCTAGTGAAGCAGTGTGCCATTCCCGATCGGCGCCTCATCCGGCGGGATGACGACTGCCGCCGCGACCCGGTCGCCCGGTTCGAGGTGCAGCAGTCGGACGCCCTGCGCGGACCGGCCGGACTCGCGGATCGTCTTCGAGTCCATGCGGATGATTTTGCCGTATTGGCTGATCAGCATGACCTGGGAGTTTTCCGCGACCTGCGCGATGCCGGTCACCTTGCCGTTGCGTTCCGTGGTCTTGACGTTGATCACGCCTTTCCCGCCTCGATTGGTGAGGCGATATTCGTCGGCTGGGGTGCGCTTGCCATAACCGTTTTCGGTGACGGAGAGGATCAGCGAGCCCTTTTCCGGGATCAAGTCGGCGATTTCCTCGGTCGGCAACTCGCCAGGCTTCGCCCCAGCCTTCTCCGGGACGGGCGAGGCGCTCGGCCCTCCGCCGGGCGCGCCCGGTTTCGGGGTCGTCGCCATGCCTACGATGTAGTCTTTGTCTTCCAGATTCATCCCGCGGACGCCGGTAGCGTTGCGGCCCATGGAGCGGACCGCGTCTTCTTCGAAGCGGATGGCCTGGCCTTCGTGCGATGCCAGGAAGATGACCTGCTGGCCGTCGGTGAGGCTGGCGGCTACCAGTTCGTCGCCTTGCTCGATGTTGATGGCGATGATGCCGCGCGACATCACATGGGAGAAGTCCTTGAGTTCGGTCTTCTTCACCGTGCCGTTGCGGGTGGCGAAGAAGACATATTTGCCTTCTTCTTCGAGGTCGCGCACGGCCAGCATGGTGCGGACGGTCTCGCCGGCCTGCAGCGAGATGAGGTTACCCATGTGTTTGCCTTTGCCGGCGGCGCCTACGTCGGGGATTTCGTAGACCTTCAACCAGTAAACGCGGCCGGCGCTGGTGAGGATCAGGATGTAGGCGTGGGTCGAGGCGATGAAGAGATGCTCGACGAA
>DASQPN010000006.1:0-36366 GCA_035643915.1 Terriglobales bacterium
AGCATCATCCAGGTATTGGGAACGCCCGTCGTCGCGATCGCGATTGTGCTGGTAGCTCTGGAGAGACTCTTCCACTTAGGTATTTTCAACCCGACTCTTGGCGGCGACCCGCTGCTCTTCCAGCACCTGTTCTGGTTCTACTCGCACCCTGCCGTGTACATCATGATTGTGCCGGGCATGGGGATCGTCAGCGAGGTGGTTTGCTGCTTCTCACGGAAGCGCATCTTCGGCTACCAGGCGATGGCGATGGCTTTGCTCGGGATCGCGGTGGTGGGGTTCCTGGTGTGGGCACACCACATGTTCGTCGCCGGAATTTCGGTTTATGCCGCCCTCATCTTTTCGCTCCTGAGTTACTTTGTCGCCGTTCCTTCGGCGATCAAGGTCTTCAACTGGACGTCTACCATGTACAAAGGGTCGATCACTTATCAGACCCCGATGCTCTACGCATTCGGCTTCATCGGGCTATTCACCATCGGCGGGCTGACGGGACTTTTCCTGGCTGCGCTTGGAATCGACATCCACGTGACCGACACCTACTTTGTGGTAGCCCACTTCCACTACATCATGGTGGGCGGCATGGTCATGGCATACATGGCCGGCATGCATTTCTGGTGGCCAAAGATTTCTGGACGCATGTATCCGGAGGGCTGGGGAAGGCTGGCGGCTCTGATTGTCTTCATCGGCTTCAACCTGACCTTCTTCCCGCAATTTATCCTGGGTTATATGGGGATGCCGCGCCGCTACTGGGACTACTCCAGAGCTCCCGAATTTCAGATTCTGAATGTGCTCTCGACCGCCGGAGCCACGATTCTCGCTGTCGGCTACCTGCTGCCAATGGTTTATTTCCTGTGGTCGATGCGCTACGGCAAGCCTGCACCCGACAACCCGTGGAACGCGGCCGGACTGGAGTGGACGATCCCCTCTCCTCCGTCGACCTTCAACTTTGACGAGCAGCCCGTCGTCACCTGGGAAGCCTACAACTACGACGAGATCAAGGGGGAGGTCCCCGTTGCACAATAGCCCAGCGGCCACGGCCACCCACGAGGCCCACCAAAATCCGGCCCACTTGCATCACTTCGCTACCGCGCAACAGCAGAAGGATGCCGCGAGTCTCGGAATGTGGCTGTTCCTGGTCACGGAAGTCATGTTCTTCGGCGGCATGTTTTGCGCCTATTTGGTTTATCGCTACTGGTATTTCGGGGACTTTGGGGCCGCAAGCAAGAGCCTCGCGATTGAGTTGGGAGCCGTCAACACCGCCGTGCTGATCTGCTCCAGCTTGACGGTTGCGATGGCAGTTCGGTGCGCACAAGTTGGAAAGCAGAAGGCAATGGTGGTTTATCTTCTCCTGACCATCGTGCTGGGGCTGGCTTTTCTGGGCATCAAAGGCATTGAGTATCGGGAAAAATTCGTCCAGCATCACGTTCCGGGCCAGGCCAGCTTTCACCTCGATGAGCACATTCCTGGTCACCCTGATACTCCCGTCAACCAGCAACATGCCCAGGTGTATTTCTCTCTCTACTTCGCGATGACCGGCATGCATGCGCTCCACATGATCATCGGAGTCGGTCTGTTCGCGTTTCTGACCTACCAGGCGTGGAAGGGCGCCTACTCGCCGGAGTACTACACGCCGGTGGAGAATGCGGGCTTGTACTGGCACTTCGTCGACATCGTCTGGATCTACCTGTTCCCGCTGCTGTACCTGATCGATCGGCATCCGTGAGGCGACATGTCTGAACACATTTCTTCGGTCAAGCTGTACGTGGGAATCTGGCTCGCTTTGCTAGCCGGCACGAGCCTAACCGTGTTCGCCGCCTTCGTCGATCTTGGGCCTTTCAATACGATCGTTGCGCTTAGCATTGCGACCATCAAGGCTATTCTGGTGGTGCTCTTCTTCATGCATGTGAAGTACGCCCATGAGAAGATGACCAAGCTGGTCATCGTCACCGCGATTTTCTTCCTGTTTATCTTGCTGGCTTTGAGTATGGCGGATTATGGGACGCGGTTGTGGTCGTAGCTATCGCGGACCGCTAGACCGCCAAAGGCTTTTAACCGCAAAGTTCGCTCAGTCTCGCACAGGACGCCGAGAATCTCTATGAACTTCGCGGTTCGTTTGCACACGGCGCGATTCAAAGCACCCACTCTGCTCCGCGGCCTCTGCGGTTTAAGGTTTCTCCTCGCCTCCTTCGCGATCCCTTTGCGACCTGAGCGGTTAAAAGCTTTCCCTTGGCTCTCTTAGGCCGGCCCATGCAAGCAGCACGAATATCCCGCCCTTGCACGACGCGCTGTTTTCCCGGAAGATGAATCCAGATGGCGCCCACCGATCCACTTCCGATCGTTTCCAGCAATTCTTTTGCAGAGAGCGCGCATGCGGCAAAATCGGCGCAAGTAGACACCCGCGGACTCGAGTCTTCCTTGCGCAAACGAATTGCAGGTGAGGTGCGTTTCGACTCGAGCAGCCGCGCGCTGTACGCCACCGACGCCTCCAGCTACCGCCAAGTCCCGATCGGAGTCGTGATCCCGCGCAGTCTCGACGATGTCATCGCCACCATCGCGACTTGCCGTGAATACGGCGCGCCGGTGCTGTCGCGGGGCGGCGGCACCTCACTTGCCGGGCAATGTTGCAACACTGCCGTGGTGCTCGATTTCACCAAGTATCTCGCCAATATTTTAGAGATCGATCCCAACCGCAAGCTGGCTCGCGTCCAGCCCGGCGTAATTCTGGATCACCTTCGCAATGCCGCGGAGAAGCATCACCTGACGTTCGCTCCCGACCCCGCAACCCACAGCCGCTGCACGCTGGGCGGAATGATCGGCAACAACTCGTGCGGCGTGCATTCGGTCATGGCCGGCAAGACCGACGACAACATCGAGGAACTCAACATCCTCACCTACGACGGCCTACGCATGACGGTAGGTGCGACCAGCAAAGAGGAACTGGAACAAATCATCCGCGCCGGCGGCCGCCGCGGCGAAATCTATTCGAAGCTGGCGGCTATCGCCGAGACTTACGGCGATCTGGTCCGCCAGCGCTATCCCGATATTCCGCGCCGGGTCTCTGGCTACAACCTGAATTACCTGCTCCCGGAAAACGGTTTTCATGTCGCCCGGGCGCTGGTTGGTTCCGAAGGCACCTGCGTCACGGTGCTCGAAGCTAGTTGCCGCCTGGTGGAGAGTCCGCCGGAACGTGTGCTGCTGGTCATTGCGTATCCGGATGTCTTTCAAGCCGCCGACCACGTCCCCGCAATCATGGCGCACAAGCCCATCGGACTGGAAGGCGTGGACGACCTGCTTGTCGAATACACCCGCCGCCGCGGCGTCCATGCCGAAGGTCTTGCCCTGCTGCCGCCCGGAGGCGGATGGCTGCTTGCCGAGTTTGGCGGCCAGACCGCGCAGGATGCGGACGCCCAAGCCCGAGCTCTAATGGACGCGCTTCGCCGCTCCGCAACCGTTCCTAACATGCGTCTCTGCAACCAAGCCGAGGCCAAGCATGTCTGGACCGTCCGCGAATCCAGCCTGGGGGTGATCTCGCATGTCCCGGGCGAACCGCTCAGTTGGGAAGGTTGGGAAGATTCTGCGGTCGCACCGGAAAAGCTGGGCAAGTATCTGCGCGACCTCAAGCGGCTGATGGGCGACTTCGGATATCACGGAACGCTTTACGGACACTTCGGCCACGCCTGCGTGCACACCCGGCTCAATTTCGACTACCAGAGTGAAGAAGGCATCGCGCGCTTCCGCAGGTTCATGAATGAGGCGGCTGATCTGGTCGTCAGTTACGGCGGCTCCCTGTCCGGCGAGCACGGGGACGGACAAGCTCGAGGCGAGCTTCTACCCAAGATGTTCGGTCCGGAGCTGATTCAGGCCTTCAATCAGTTCAAGTCGGCTTGGGATCCCGACTGGAAGATGAATCCCGGCAAGGTGGTCGAGCCTTACCGCATGGACGAGAACTTGCAGCTGGGCGCCGACTATCACCCTTGGGACCCACCCACGCACTTCCGCTTCCCGCAGGACCAGGGCAGCCTTGCCCACGCCACGCTGCGGTGCGTCGGGGTTGGAAAGTGTCGCCAATACGAGGGCGGCTTGATGTGCCCCAGCTTTCGCGTCACCCGCGAAGAGGAGCATTCCACCCGCGGCCGGGCCCACCTGCTCTGGGAGATGGCAAAGGGCGAAGTCATCCGCGACGGGTGGAGGAGCGAAGAGGTCAAGGCTTCCCTCGATCTGTGTCTGTCGTGTAAAGGCTGCAAGAGTGACTGTCCCGTCTCGGTGGATGTGGCGACCTACAAAGCAGAGTTCCTGTCGCACTATCACGAAGGGCGCCTGCGTCCGCTGAACCACTACGCGTTCGGAAACATCGATTTCTGGGCGCGCCTGGCGTCGAACGCGCCCGGTCTGGTCAACCTAACCACCCAGTTACCCTTCCTGCGTGACATCGCAAAACTTGTGACTGGAATTCCTCGGCAGCGAAATATTCCGGCCTTCGCCCCTCAGACCTTCAAAAGCTGGTTCTCTCGCCACCGTCCTCGCAATCCGGACGGGCCCGCGGTCGTTCTCTGGCCCGACACCTTCAACAATTACTTCCTCCCCCATACGGGCAGGGCGGCAGTGGACGTCCTGGAAACCGTCGGATTCAACGTGTTGCTGCCCCAAGGAAACCTCTGCTGTGGTCGTCCGCTCTATGACTTTGGCATGCTGGACCGTGCGGAGAGCCTGCTCCTTCAGATCATGGACGCTATGGCTCCGGAGATCGAAGCAGGAATCCCCGTGATCGGACTGGAACCCAGCTGCGTAACCGTGTTCCGGGATGAACTCACAAACCTTTTCCCTCGGGACGAGCGCGCCCGTCGCCTGTCGCGCCAGACCTTTCTCCTGAGCGAATTCCTCGAGAGCTATCAGGACCTGATTTCCCTGCCCAAGCTACAGAGAAAGGCCCTCGCCCACGCGCACTGCCACCATAAGTCCGTCTTGCAGGTGAATGCGGAATGGGCCGTCTTGAGCCGGATGGGTCTGGAGTACACGGCTCCGGCGCAGGGGTGCTGCGGCATGGCCGGGTCGTTTGGCTTCGAGGACGATAACTACGACGTCTCGCTCGCCATCGGAGAGCTGGAACTCCTGCCGGCTGTACGCAGGACTCCTCCTGACTGGTTCGTAATCGCCGATGGGTTCAGTTGCCGGGAGCAGATCCGTCAGGAAACCGACCGTCATGCGCTCCATTTGGCGGAAATCCTGCAGATTGCCCTCCACGCAGGCCCCTCCGGACCCGCCGGTTCGTATCCTGAGAGGCGCCTGATCCGCGACCAGGAGGCTGAGATCCGCCGGTCGATGCAAAGAGCCAGTTTGGCTGTAGCGGGACTGGCCGCGACCGGGGCGTTGCTCTGGCAGCTAACCAGACGACGCTGATTCTAATAGACTTATATAGGATATAGCCGCCAGCGAACCGGACCCTCTCGCCAGTCGCGCGACTTTCTGGGACAATACAGATACCACCCTATGGGGCGCCACCAGCTAGGGCGTCCAGTTCCTCCCCGTCCTACTTCGGGGAGCTAGTGAAAAACCATGGAACGCGAAACGACCGTCTCGGAATTGGCCAGCGACTCTGTTCAGCTCCAATCCCCCACCGAACGGGGGGTCGACACCTCCCTGCACGGGGCCGTGCTGGTACTGATCCAATTCGACGTATCGGAAGAAATCCGCCTTGACGCGCTTCGTAAGATCTTCGGAGCCCGCACGGCGGAAGCCAGTTTCAAGCATCCCGCCCCCGGGTACGTGCAGTATCAGCGTCCTCCGGTAGTCGAGCCGATCGAGCCCCTGGTTCTGGACAGCGGCGAGCGTCTTGACGGCCAAATCAAATATTACGACTACGGCGTTCTTAGCGTGGTTTTCGAGTTGCCCTTTTCCGGAGACTGGGAGACGCTGGTGCGTCTTTCCAGCCGCTGGGTCTGGGATACCGACTTCACCAGCCTGGCTTCGAGGATCGTGAAGAAGAAGCTGGAACGCGCCAGCCCGGCGCTGATCAAGCCCTACGACGACTGGCTGCACGAGGACTATTTCATCTTCCACGTGAGCGAAATAGCTAACAAGCCCAGCGCCAGTGAGCTTTTGAGCCGGCACGGCGATCATGTGGCACAGATCGTCCGCGGGGAGACCGCGCGGCTCTCCGATGGCGAGCGCCAGGAGATCCTGCAGGGGCGGATTTCCTACTATCCGAACGATCTGGCAGTGATCGGCTGGAATGCCTCGTTTCTCTACGACAGCAATTCGGGCGCGGAAACTGCCATTCAATTGCTCGAATACGCCAATTCCCAGCTTTTGGAGTTCCGCCACTACGACGAGTTGCTCACCCGTGAGTTGGAAGGCGTTTACGACTTTCTGGAGACCGGTGGTACAAGCCTGTGGGGTCGTTGGAGGACCGCCCGCGCTGCCACCAAGCTGCATACCGTTTTGCTGGATGTGAGCGAACTGACTGAGCACGCCGACAATGCCATCAAGTTCTTGAGCGACATGTTCTCGGCGCGCCTCTATAAGCTGGCCGCGTCGAAGATCGGTGTGCCCGACTACAAAGACCTTGTGAAGCAGAAGCTGGACACTGCCGAGGAGCTCTACCGCTTCATGGTCGACCAGTTCAATCAGAGCCGTGCCTTTGTGCTGGAATTGATGGTGGTGGTTATTCTGGTCATCGAATTGGTCATGCTGTTCCGCGGGAAGCCGGGGTTCTAGGTCCTGCCTGAAGGAAAGCACTTAACCGCCGCGAAGTTCTCCGCAAAGTACGCGAAGAATGCTCGAGGAACTTCGCGACTACTTCGTGAACTTGCGCTTAAGAGCTTTTGGGCACCGAAACCGTCTTCTTGATAGTTGTTTACCATACGCCGGAGGCCATGCTTGAGGAGTACCACGTGAAAGTTGATGAGCAGGCCGACCGCAATGTCCAAAAGCGTAGATGCGATAGAAGTTGAGCCTCGTCAACTGGGTGAAGCGCCTCTTTGCATTTGAGTTCGATAACCACTCTTCCTTCAACGACCAAATCGGCACGAAACTCACAATCCAGCTTTACCCCGCTCCTACACCAAGGGCACGGCCTTCTGTCGCACGACTTCGAAGTCAACTTTTTGCAGTTCCCATACGCCAGGCATGCTTCCTACGCTGACTCCAGCAGTCCAGGTCCGAGTTTGCGATGAATCGTGATGGCTGCTCCGATGATTGCAAGAGTTAAGTCGGGTTGTCTCATCGCAGCCAAGCCACCCTTTAGTACACCCCGTGAATTGTGATGATTGGCACCATTCGATGTGAGAGCGCGGAAAAGCATGAACCGCAAAAAATCGAAAAGCGTCCTTCGCGGTTCCTTTGCGATCTTTACGGTTAAAAGCTTTTTTGTACGCACCCACCATAGCCAGCTTTTCTTCTACAACCACAAACTGTATTCTGACTCCTTCATGCGAGGTCTTAACGGCAAGCGAGTTTTCATCACCGGCGGCGCCAGCGGCATCGGTGCCGCGACTGCGGCCCGCTTTCTGGAAGAAGGCGCGCACGTGGTTGTGCTGGATCGCGACCCCAGAGGATGCGAGCAGATTCGACGAGATCTGCCGGGCATGGCCGGCACGGTCGCCGCGGACGTCTCTCATCTCCAACAAGTCCAATCTGCCTTCGGCGAAGCCGTAAGGCTCATGGGCGGAGTTGACGTCCTCATCAACAACGCCGGCATAAGCATCCGCCACAACTTCCTCGACATCACTCCCGAAGAGTGGGACAGGACTCTTGCCGTCAATCTCACCGGCGTCTTCTACGTAGCCCAGACTGCGGCCCGGCATATGTGGGAGCGGGGCAGCGGAGTGATCCTGCAGACCGCCTCGACTAACGGCATCATGGGCTATCCGTATTACGCTGACTACAACGCGACCAAGGCCGGAGTGATTGAACTCACGAAATCCATGGCACTCGAGTTGGCCCCGAAGATCCGGGTCTGCGCGGTCGCTCCTGGATATGTCCTCACGCCCATGCAACGCGCAGAGTACACCGATGCAATGTTGGAAGAAGTCAATCGCAAGATCCCGCTGCGCCGCCATGCGAAGCCGGAGGAGATCGCCGCCCTATTCGCTTACCTCGCATCCGACGACGCGGCTTTCGTGACGGGCCACGTCTACACATGCGATGGTGCAGAAACGGCCGGCGGATTGGCGAGCCGGTAGAGGTGAGTAGCGCCGGCATCTTGCCGTCCTGTCCGAAGGGCATCTTGCCCTCAGCGCGGCGGCGCTGCACCAACCCTCCGTTACAATGTTCCTCGTGCCAGAAACCAAGCCATTCCGGCTGACGGAGTCCGTAAAAGCTGCGGGTTGAGCGTCCAAGCTGAGTCCAGCGGCGCTGGACACAGTGCTTGGGAAATTAGCCCGGCAACAGGACCCGAATGTGCTAGTCGGCTTCGATCACGCCGACGACGCCGGCGTGTATCAAATCGCGCCCGACATGGCGCTCGTGCAGACGGTCGACTTCTTCACCCCGATCGTCGACGACCCTTACGCGTTCGGTCAGATTGCGGCTAGCAACGCTTTGAGCGACGTCTATGCCATGGGCGGACGGCCGCTCACGTCCCTGGCGATGGTTTGTTTCCCGGAAAAAGGCGACTTGAACATTCTGGAACGCATCCTCGCGGGTGGCCTTTCGAAGATGATGGAGGCGCGGTGCACGGTGGTGGGCGGGCACAGTATCCGCGATGACGAGACCAAGTTCGGGTACTCCGTCACGGGTGTGATTCATCCCAAGCACGTTCTTGCGAATGCCGGGGCGGTGCCCGGCGATCGCCTGCTTCTCACCAAGGCACTGGGCACGGGCGTCATCTCGACGGCGATCAAGAAGGGTACGGCGCGACCCGGGTGGATCGAGGCCGCCGTCGGATCGATGACCACTTTGAACAAAACGGCTGCGGAACTGATCGTGGGTGGCGTGGCCGCCCCTCCCCACGGAGGCGAGCTTCGCCCCGTCGGACAGACAAGGGCGTCTATCCCTACGTGGTCGGTTCATTCCATGACCGATGTGACCGGTTTCGGCCTCATCGGGCACGCACGCGAAATGGCGCTGGCATCGAAAGTAAGCCTGCGCTTGCACGCCAGCCGCATCCCGCTGCTGGAAGGCGCGCTCGAATGCGTTCGCGCAGGGCACATTCCGGGCGGGCTCAAAACCAACCGCGAATTTGCGGAATGCCTGGTGGGTTATGAAGCCGGAATCAATGACGAGGTAAGAACCCTCCTCTTCGATCCCCAGACGGCCGGCGGATTGCTGATTGCCGTGGCGGCTGAGGAAGCGGGTGAGCTGGGGCGGGCTCTCAAGGCGGCAGGAGTCTCCGCGGCGGAGATAGGCGAGGTTATTCCTCAGGCTAGGCCGACTATCTCGGTGGTTGGCTAAGCACGGGGCCCTTCTAACCTCCCTGAAATGATTGGTACTTCCTAGTCAAAATGGCTCTGCCAGATGGTGCTTTGCCCTCGCCGTTCTCTGTGGTAATTTTCTCCGCCGATATAGTTGGATGCCCTCCATCCGAATCCTGAAATCCAATCAGCGGGAGATGACACCAATGGCTTCAGGTGGATTTGGCTCGACCACGGGAACCTCGTCTGCTTCCCCAGCTCTCATCGAGCAGAAGCTGCGCGCGGAGCAGCTGGTCAGCAATGGCGCTGGCTGGTTCCTGGCGATTGCCGGGCTCTCTCTCCTGAACTCCGTTCTGGCCATGAGCGGGACACGCTTTTCGTTCATCTTTGGCCTTGGGACCACCCAGATCGTCGACGCGATCGAGCGACAAGGCGGCAGGACGGGCTCGACCCTGGGGTTGATTGTCAACGTCTTCCTCGCCGGCGTTTTCCTATTGTTCTGGAATTTCGCGCGCACGGGCGAGAAATGGGCCTTCCTGGTGGGAATGGCGCTGTACGCGGCCAACGGGCTCATTCTTCTCCCGTTTAAAAACTTCCTCTCGGTTGCTTTTCATGCCTACGCACTGTTCCGCATCTATAACGGCATGCAGGGCATTCCTGCCCTCGAGAAGCTCCAGCAGGCCCTTGCGCCTGCCGGCGCGCCCATCGAACCACGCTAGCGGGCGGAGTGGGTTTTCTCGGAACCCAACCCTCCTTCTTGAGCATCTCTTAACAGGGAAGCTTTCCTCGAATTTCTCTTTCCTGACGGTGCTGCCCCCCCGGGGCCGTGCGCTCTGTTTTGTCGAATCTTCAATCCTTTTCCTGGAGGACTCTTTATGGAAATCCGTGAACTTGGCCGCAGCGGCCTCAAGGTATCCGCCCTTGGCCTGGGCTGCATGGGTATGTCAGAGTTTTACAGCGGCCGCGACGATGACGAATCGATTGCCACCATTCATCGGGCGCTCGAACTTGGCATCAATTTTCTCGACACCGCGGATGTGTACGGCCCCCACAAGAACGAGGAACTGGTGGGGAAGGCCATCCGGGGAAAGCGAGCTCAGGTCGTGCTCGCCACCAAGTTCGGCATCGTGCGGGACCCGGGCAACCCGCTGGTCCGCGGCGTGAACGGGAAAGCGGACTATGTGCGCTCTTCCTGTGAAGCCAGCCTGCGGCGCCTGGGAGTCGGCCACATCGATCTCTATTACCAGCACCGCGTGGATCCCAATACTCCGATTGAGGAAACCATGGGAGCGCTGGCACAACTCGTGAAGGAAGGGAAAATCCGCTTCATCGGGCTCTCCGAAGCGGCTGCGCCAACCTTGCGCCGCGCCGCGAAGGTGCATGCCATCGCGGCACTGCAGACCGAATACTCACTCTGGACTCGCGACCCGGAAGACGAAATCCTGACCACCTGCCGCGAACTCGGCATTGGCTTTGTCGCCTACAGTCCGCTTGGCCGCGGATTTCTCACCGGCCAGTTCAAACGCTTCGAAGACTTGTCCGCGGATGACTACCGTCGCTTCTCCCCACGTTTCCAGGGCGAGAACTTCCAGAAAAATCTGGACCTGGTGCACCGCGTCGAGCAGATCGCGAAAGAGAAAGGCTGCACGCCGTCACAACTGGCGCTGGCCTGGGTGCTGGCGCAGGCTAACGACATCGTGCCCATCCCCGGGACCAAGCGCCGCAAGTACCTCGAAGACAACGCGGGAGCCCTCAACGTGCAGTTGACGGCCGATGATCTACGCCGGATCGGCGAAGTCTTCCCCTCCGGAGTCGCGGCCGGCCTGCGCTACCCGGAGCCCATGATGAACCTAGTGAATCAGTAGAGGCGGGTCTCAGGATCGGCACAGGGTCTGCAGAAGCCGAAGTCACTCTTCCAGCCCCTCGAAGTAGGCGGCAAGGTCTTTCCTCATCCCACCAAAAACTAGGGCGGCCCTCAGGCCGCCCTTTTGCGATCAGTCGACAACCATGGCTACGCTCGCGCCGGACTCTCGCCACCCTTCGCGATTCCGGGACGTCCCGGCTCTGGCTTCAGAACCTGCTGCACACCGTCCTCCTTGGACGGCAATTTCACGGGCGGCAGTTCCTTGTCCTCGACCAGCAGCTTAATTTCGTTCGCGTCGAGCACCTCGCGCTCCAGCAGCGCCAGGGCAATCCTGGTCAACGTTTCGCGGTTGTCCGCCAGCAAGGCCTTGGCCTTCGTGTATCCTTCGTCCACCAGACGCCGGACTTCGAGATCGATCTTGATGGCAGTGTCCTCGCTGTAGTCGCGATGCTGCGCGATTTCGCGGCCCAGGAAGATCTGCTCTTCCTTCTTGCCGAAGGTGAGCGGACCGAGCGTGCTCATGCCCCACTCGCAAACCATCTTGCGGGCGAGTTCGGTGGCGCGCTCGATGTCGTTGCCTGCCCCCGTGCTCATCTGGTTGAGAAAGAGTTCCTCGGCCAGGCGGCCGCCCATCAGGATCGCGATCTCAGTCTCGAGGTATTCCTTGGTGTAGTTGTGCTTGTCGTCGATGGGCAACTGCATGGTGACGCCCAGCGCCATGCCACGGGGAATAATCGTGACCTTGTGCACGGGATCGGAGTGCGGCAGTCTCACCGCAAGCAGCGCGTGACCAGCCTCGTGGTACGCCGTCACCTTCTTCTCCTCATCGGAGAGGATCATGGACTTGCGTTCCACGCCCATCAGGACCTTGTCCTTGGCCAGTTCGAAGTCGTAGTGCAGAACCGCCTTGCGGTTCTGGCGCGCCGCGCTGAGAGCTGCTTCATTCACCATGTTGGCCAGGTCAGCTCCGGAGAATCCTGGAGTGCCCCGCGCCAGCACGCTGAGATCGACGTCTTCCGCCAAAGGAATCTTGCGGGTATGCACGCGCAGGATTTCCTCGCGCCCACGCACATCCGGACGGCTCACCACGACCCGGCGGTCAAAGCGTCCCGGGCGAAGCAGCGCCGGATCGAGAACATCCGGACGGTTCGTCGCTGCCATCAGGATGACGCCTTCATTCGATTCGAAGCCGTCCATCTCGACCAGCAGCTGGTTCAAGGTCTGTTCGCGCTCGTCGTGCCCGCCCCCCAGGCCGGCACCCCGGTGGCGTCCCACAGCGTCAATTTCGTCGATGAAGATGATGCAGGGAGCGTTCTTCTTGCCCTGTTCGAACAGGTCCCGGACACGGCTAGCGCCTACGCCCACGAACATCTCGACGAAGTCGGAGCCGGATATCGAGAAGAAGGGCACGTTCGCTTCGCCCGCAACCGCGCGAGCCAGCAAGGTCTTGCCGGTTCCCGGAGGTCCGACCAGCAGCACTCCCTTGGGAATCCGACCGCCCAATTTCTGGAACTTTTGCGCCTCGCGCAGGAACTCGATGATCTCCCGGAGCTCTTCCTTGGCCTCATCCACGCCCGCCACATCCTTGAACGTGACCTTCTTCTGTTGCATGGAGAGCAGGCGCGCCCGGCTCTTGCCGAACGACAAGGCCTTATTCCCGCCGGTCTGCATCTGGCGGATCATGAAGAACCACAAGGCGGCCAGCAGGATCAGCGGGGCCCAGGTTCCGAGCAGCTGCAGAGGCCAGCTGCCGTTGGTGACATCGCGGATGTTGATGTTCACACCCTTGTCACGCAGGTTCTTGATCATGTCCGGGTAGTTGGCCGGGGCGATGGTGTTGAAACCACTCTGGTCTTTGAACTTACCGCGCACTTCCTGTGCGGTGATGGTCACTTCGCTCACGTTCCCCTGATCGACCTCCGAGAGGAACTGAGAGAAATTGATGGGCTTTTCCTTCTGGCCATTGCTGCCCGTCCGTACCACCTGCCAAAGCAGGAACGCGGAGAGCACAATCACGAGCCAGAAGATGACCGTTTTGACTGTCGAATTCACTCAAAAACTCCTCTGAAGCAGCTTCTGGGGCCCAAAAACACGACCTGACCCAAGCCGTTCCATCGCAATTAGATGCCGGCCGAGGGAGCTTGGATTGGCAAATTCCCTAGACCGTCATTCTACTCGTTCCGCAGCCGGAAAAGCTGGGCTTCTTTCCGTGACTTAAGTCACAGGTGCAGTTTGACTTGTGGCCGCCAGGTAGGGGAGGTTCCGGTTGGTCTGTTCCGGACTGCCCAGCCCGTAGCCGATCAGGAACGCCTCGTCCACCAGGAAGCCGAAGTAGTCCGGCTGCAGCTGGACCCGGCGCGCCCACTGCCGGTCGAGCAAGGTCGCCAGCTTTACCGAAGCGGCGCCCCGCGCCCGCAGATCGTTCATCAGAAACTCGCTGGTCACTCCCGAGTGGACCAGGCCCTCGACCAGCAGAGAGTCTTTGCCTCGGATGTCGAGCTGGTGGCTGAACATGATTTCCATCACATCCGACGTCCCGCTCTCCGGCTTACCATAGCGCGGCTTGATGAAGGTGCAGGCCACGGGCACTTCCAGCGCCCGCACCAGGTCCGCCATGAAAATGAAGCTATTCTCCAGTACCGCCAGCGCATGAATGGTCTTGCCCCGGTAGTCATCGGAGATCTGGCGCGCCATCTCCCGCACGCGCTTCTGGATCTGATCGGCGGAAATGACGGGACACAACGGCTCCGCTTTCGAACTGCTGTTCATGGGTGGCGCCTCCAAATACTTCCCCGCGCAAACGAACCCGTTCACTCTTCCAGGGGCACTTCGCGAATCAAGACAGCGTCTGCGGCATCGTCGGTCGGCCGGAGGGGCGCCGGACCCGGAAATCCGCGGACCCAGACGATCTCGTCGCCGCTGACCACCACTGGCCAGAGTCTTCGTTCCGTTCCCGTGATGTGGCGTTCCTGCAGCAGCTCCTTGATCTTCTTCGGAGACTTTGTGTGCACCGGCCAGAATCGGTCCCCCGGCCGCCAGTTCCGCACCGCTAATTGTTTCGACACCAACGACGGGTTGAGCAGATGATCCGGATTGTATCCCGCAGTTTTCGGCCCCGATTTCACACGCATCGCTTCTACCATGATGCCAGCCTCGGGCACTATGGCCCGGCCGGGGAGGGGGAGTGGATACTCGTAGTCGGTGGGAATCAGTTCCTGGGTGCGCAGGTCGGGCGTAAGGAACGTGAGCGCTTCGGGCTCTCGCAGGAGCTTCCAGCCGAGGGGCAGCGACCATTGTTTTCGAGAATTGGTCTCCTCCGCCGCGAAGCGCAGGATCTGTTCGACCTGCTTGAATTCCAGCGGGAATCCGGCGAGATCGCCGACGGCTTTCACGGCTCGCCGTTGAACCGCCAACGGCTCGGAGAGCAGCCACACCAGGTCCAGCGAGGCATTCATCCCCCGCGAGCCGGGCTCCGGCAGGCGTTGTTGGAACTCGGGGTTGAAGGGCGTCAACTGCACCAGGCCTGGCGTTTCCCCCGAACGCGCTGCCCATTCTGGTTCCGACCAGTGGATCGCGGTGCCGATCCATCCTGAAATCTCGTTCTCCCAGTAATCTTCTTCGCCTCGAGCGATCTCGGCCAGCTCGGCCAAACTTTCCGCAACCGAGGGGTTAAACTCGCGCTCAAGCAGCGGCAGCAGCAAGTGGCGCACGCGGTTGCGGGTAAACTTCGGATCGCGGTTGCTCGAGTCCTCGCGCCAGCTCTGTCCCAGGTCCTGCAAGAACTGCTCGAGTTCGTGGCGGCGAATCGAGAGCAGCGGCCGGACCACCTCGCCGGGCGCCTCCCCATATTCGTCCTCCAGTTCGACCCTGGGGTAGATTCCGCCCAGTCCTCGCGTGCCCGTTCCCCGCGTGACTCGCATGAGCACGGTCTCAGCCTGGTCATCGAGGGTGTGGCCGGTAGCGATTTTGTCCTGTCGGAAAGAGCCGTCAGCGTCTGGCCGCAGGAGCTTTCGGAAAAAGTCGTATCGCATTTCGCGCGCGGCCGTCTCGAGGCTGAGGCGCTTTGCGGAGGCCAGGGCGGCGACGTCTCCACTGCCGAGATGGATTTCCAGCTGGTGCTCTCGCGCCCGATCCGTGACGAACTTCTCGTCGCCGTCCGACTCCCTGCCGCGCAGCTTGTGATTGAAGTGAACGATCGAGAGCACGATTCCGAGTTCGGAGCGCAGGTCGACGAATACCCGCAGCAGGGCGAGAGAGTCTGCGCCACCTGAGACGGCCAAGCCGACCCGGTCTCCAGCCTTCAGCAGCTCCAGCCGCCGGATGTGGTCGAGGACCTTCTCTGTGAGTGCGTGCACCGCAACATAGTACAACCACGCGAGAACGGCCGCCCCCGAGCCATCCGGCCGAGTCTAGCTCGCCTAAGCCCGCGGTGATGAACCGAGGAAGCCAGGACGGGATCCCGGGCCCAGTCGGGGAGAAGGGTTCGTCCGAGGGTGACGAACGGGATGAAATGTGGCTGGTCGTCGGGTTCGAGATGGGGAAGCTTACGGCGCTAGAACGTACGGGGGAGGGCCGGCGGAGCGAAGCTCTCGAAAGGAATTTTGTATCGGTGCACTGCGCGGGGTTCGAAGCAACCGTCGTTTGACGGGAGCGACCCATGCGCCACCCGTACCGAAGGGGGAGAGAATTGCCGCGCTGGCGCACGGCCTGGACGGCCGAGGGCGGCCGTCCCCACCTGGTTCCCTGCCGGACTAAGCGGCAGAGCTAACTCGATAGCTTCGGGCTCTTCTCCGCGATCAGCTTTCCGATCTTCTCCACGAACTCCCCTGCCCGCATGTCTTCGGTCTTCTCTTTGCCGCGGGTTCGCACGTTCACCGTACCCGCCTCGGATTCCTTGTCGCCGACCACCAGCTGAAAGGGTACTTTCTGCAGGGCGTGCTCGCGGATCTTCGCGTTCATCTTTTCGTTGCGCGCGTCGACCTCAACGCGTACCCCCACAGCTTTCAGTTGTGCGGCGACTTTGTGCGCGTACTCCGCGTGCCGCTCGGAGATCGGGATCATCACCGCCTGCACCGGCGACAGCCACACCGGGAATGCACCCCCATAATGCTCGATCAACACGCCGAAGAAGCGCTCGATTGATCCGTAGAGCGCGCGGTGCACCATCACCGGCTGTTTGCGGCTCCCGTCTTCGGCAACGTACTCCAGACCAAATCGCTGGGGAAGATTGAAGTCGAATTGTACGGTCGAGAGCTGCCACAGCCTTCCGATCGCATCCACCAGCTTCACGTCAATCTTGGGCCCGTAGAACGCCGCCTCGCCGGGGATGGTTTTGTACTCGAGGTTGCGCCTTTTCAGGGCGTTTTCGAGCGAACGGTTGGCCAGGTTCCACTGCTCTTCGGTGCCGAGGAAATTCTTGCGGTCGTTGGGGTCCCACGTGGAAAGCTCGGTCTGGAACTTGTCGAATCCGAAGTCCTTCAGAACCTCCAGCGCAAAATCCACGCAGCCTCCGATTTCGTCCTCAATTTGCTCCGGCGTGCAGAAGATGTGGGCATCGTCCTGCGTGAACCCGCGCACGCGCAGCAGGCCGTGCATCACGCCGGAGCGCTCGTAGCGATAGACGGTGCCGAGCTCGCCCAGCCGGACCGGAAGGTCGCGGTACGATTTCAATGAGTCCTTATAGATCAGGATGTGGCCCGGACAATTCATGGGCTTCAGGCGGTACTCGGCGTCGTCGAGCTCCATGGCATCGAACATGTTCTGAGCGTAATAGCCCTCGTGGCCTGAGGTATGAAACAACTGCCGCCGGGCTACGTGCGGCGTGTACACCAGCGAGTAACCGCGCTCGATGTACTCCGACCGCATCCAGTCCTCCATCTGTTTGCGGATGATGCCGCCCTTGGGATGCCAGAAGATCAGACCCGGCCCGGCGAGATCCTGGATTGAGAACAGGTCGAGCTGCTGTCCCAGCGTGCGGTGGTCGCGCTTCTTGGCCTCCTCGATGCTGTTCAGGTAGGCGTCGAGATCTTTCTTCGAGAAGAACGACGTCCCGTAAATGCGCTGCAGCTGGGGGTTTTTCTCATCCCCGAGCCAGTAGGCGCCCGCGATATTCAGCAGCTTAAACGCCTTGATCTTGCCGGTGGACGGGAGGTGCGGCCCGCGGCAGAAATCAAGGAATTTGCCAGTTTTATAAATCGAGATCCTTTCATCGGGCTTGGTGAACTGCTCGATGAAGTGACATTTCATGAAGTCCCCTTCGCCTTTGAACCTCTCGAGGCCCTCTTGGCGAGGCAGAAACTCGCGCGCGTATGGAATGTTCTGCTGCGCCAGCTCCTGCATCTTCTTCTCGATCTTCTCGAGGTCTTCGGGAGTGAAGGGCGTCGGACGGTAGAAGTCGTAGAAGAAACCGTTCTCGGTCGCCGGGCCGTGGCCCAGTTTCGTCTCCGGGAATAGTTCCAGCACGGCGGCCGCCAGCAGGTGCGCCGAGGAATGGCGGTAGACCTCGAGCGCCTCGGGGTCCCTTTCGGTGAGGATGCGTAGATCGGTGTCTTTTTCGAGCGGCCGGGTGAGGTCGATCAGGTCACCGTTCGTCTTTGCCACCAGCGCCGCATCCGCCAGTCGCGGGCTGATCGACTTGGCCACATCGAGCGCGGTCGCGCCCTTGGGAACTTCCTTGGTGCTTCCGTCGGGAAGCTTGATATGAATGCTGTCCGCCATAGTTAGCAGCTCGTACTCGACTGAATCTCTTGAGTTTAAAGGAGGGGCAGGAGAGGGTCAAACAGGCCTTGTCCGGCCCCTGGGTCTTGGGCCAACGCTCCCCGCACTCGGTCTTGGTCTTCGGTGACCTACTCGGCGCCTGGAGGCGTTGCTACCGTGAGGCCAGCGTCAAGAAAGGAAAGCTGGGCACCCCACATGGCGAATTCTTCATTCAAGCTCAAGATTCTGTATGGCGAGGGCGACGCGGAGGTCCTGGCGTCGCAAGCCGATTCGATTCAGAAAGCCGGGCACCACGTGACGACCGCGGTTGGCCGCAACGCCGTGCAACAGGCCCTGAGGAGCGATGCTTTTGATCTCGTCCTTCTGGGACCTACCCTCACCCGCAATGACCGGCATCACCTGCCCTACATGGTGAAGAAATCGCACCAGGGTACGCGCGTGCTGGTGATGCACGCCGACGGCGGACGGCATCCGTCGGTGGATGCCGCCACCGATACCGGGCGCAGCATCGAAGCCATTCTGGAAACGATCTCTTCGATGATGGCCGAGGAGAAAGTGGTTACCACCCGGTAAATCAGCAATCCTCAAGCGAACGGGCGGCTGACGGCCGCCCTTCGTCATTTCCGGACGTGGGCGCCGGCAGACAAACCTGACACCGGTGACGCGTTCGGTTACCATAGATAGTAAATTCTGGAGATAGTAAATTCTGGGTCAACAGCATCCGGGATCCCCCGCATCCAACTCACGTATGAAGAAAAAGTTCGGTTTACTTGCCGTCCTTTGGATCGCCTCGCTGGCTGGTGCGCAGGACAAGGCGACGATTCTACGGCCACCCAAGGGCGCCTCGGTGGCGATCGTGATCTTCGAGGACCTGGAATGTCCCGACTGCGCGCGCGCAGCTCCGCTGGTGGAAGAGGCCGCCCGCACCTACAAGATCCCCGTCGTTCGCCATGACTTCCCGCTCCCGATGCATCCGTGGGCCTACGATGCGGCGGTGCTGGCGCGTTTCTTCGATACGCATTCAAGGGCGATCGGCAACCAGTTCCGCGATACCGTCTTCGCGCATCAGCTGGAAATCACCAAGGACACGCTCCGGTCGTTCGCGGAGAAGTTTGCCGCCGCGCACAAGATCGATCTGCCATTTGTGGTTGACCCCGAAGGAACACTCGCGGCCCTGGTGAACGCCGACCGCCAACGTGGGATCCAACTCGGTCTGCAGCACACTCCCACCCTGTACGTAGTCAGCAGCAAGCGTTCGGGAACACCGTTCGTAGAGGTGGTGGATCGAAGCCAGCTGTTTCAGTTGATCGATACCATGAAGAAGGAGTAGCGGTCGGGAATAACGGCAAAAACTGCCTGGGCACAACCCCCGTCGCGGCGCGCAGTCACGCCGCAAGCTGCTGATAATGCAGTGGTTAAAGGTAGCTAGGTGGAAATACGTAGATATTCCTCAGGCATATAAAGTACAATAGAGCTGCGTTTGATCTTTGCGGTTCTATGCACTCTGCAGTTTCTCCGCTCACCAGCGTGACCTGCCTGCACCAGTCCTGCGAGTTTCAGCGCTACATCTAAGAAAAAGGAAACAAAGCAATACCATGGAAACAGGAACAGTAAAGTGGTTCAACGACGCCAAGGGTTATGGTTTCATCAGCCGCCAGAATGGCGAGGATGTGTTCGTGCACTTCTCGGCCATCCAAGCGGGTGGGTTCCGCAGCCTGCAGGAGGGTCAGCAGGTTCAGTTCGATGTGGTCAAAGGCCCCAAGGGCTGGCAGGCCGAGAACGTGAAGGCTGTCTAAACCACTTTCGCAGGAGAAAATCGAATCGAGGGGCGGCCGAAAGGTCGCCCTTTGTATTTGGTGCGCTTGTCAGTTTCGCGGATTCCATTCATCATCAAGGCATGGCATTTCGTCTGTTGAGTATCATGCTTGTCATCAGCACCGGCGCGTTTGCGGGAATCGTGGATGATGTCCGCGGGGCAATCGCGCAGAACAACTTCTCCGCAGCGGAATCGCAGTTGAGCAGCTATAAGGCTCAGCGCGGGATCAGTCCCGAATATCTCGAAGCGCTCTCTTGGATGGGCCGGGCCGCGCTCGGCATGCAGCAATACACGCAGGCGGAAGGCTATGCCAAGCAGACCCAGGCTTTGGCCGTCCGGCAATTGAAGAGTCGAGCCCTGGACTCGGAACCGCACCTGCCGATCGCGCTCGGTGCCGCGATTGAAGTCCAGGCGCTGGCGCTGGCAGCACGCGGGCAGAAGACAGCCGGCATCGCGCTGCTGCATCACTCTCTGCGCATGTATGGAAATACCTCGATCGCCGCGCGCCTGCGCAAGAATCTGAATCTGCTCACCTTCGTCGGACAGCCTGCGCCTGCGCTCAAAACCGGCGAGTACCTGGGTTCGCCGCCTGCCTCGTTCTCCCAGCTCAAGGGCTCGCCTTGGTTGCTGTTCTTCTGGGCGCACTGGTGCGCGGACTGCAAGGCAGAGGCGCCGATTCTGGCACGGCTGCGCTCCGAGTTCAAAAGCCTGATCATTCTTGCTCCGACCCAACGCTACGGCTATGCCGCCGATGGCGAGGACGCCACTCCCAAGACCGAGTTGGCCTACATCAACCGGGTGTGGCAGCAGTACTACGAAGGATTGCAAGGAGCATCTGTGCCGGTGAGTCAAGAGAATTTCAAGGTGTACGGGGCGAGCACCACGCCAACCCTGGTGCTGGTGGATGGCAACGGCAAGATCGCCTTCTACCACCCGGGAGCGCTGCCTTACGAGGAGCTGCGCGCGGCGATCCAGAAAGTGATGGAGAAGACCTCTCTGGAAATGCCGCCCGCCAACCCTGCCCTTCAATCCAAGTCCCGCGAGGCGCTCTTGGGAGCCGCCCCGATCGATTGACCTCAAAAGTGGAAGCGGTACTTCAGTTGGAACGCGAATTCACGGGGATTCGTGAAGTGGGATCCGCCGAAAGTGTTGCTGTTGTCGAGCCTGTAGTGGTTGTTGCCGACATTCAACGCGCTGAAGCGGAGATTCCAGTTCTCCCCGAAGGATTTGCCGAGCGCCAGATCGACCGTGGTATGCGCCGGCAGGTGGCCGGGACCATCGCCATCGAGGAATCCCGAACCGTAGTTGACGTTGATCGCACTCCACGCGCGCCTCGGAAGGTTCAGGTTAAGCCCCGTACTCACAGTGTCGCGCTGGTCATGGTCGAGGAAGAAGGATCCTCCGCCGGGAGGTGAGAAGTCGGTGAGGCCTCCGGTGACCGCGCCGGCACCTTCTGCATATTGGTGAGAAAAGGCAAAGTGGAACTGGGCGCGCCCGGCGATGCGTGCAGAATTGACGGTCGCTTCCCAGCCATGGATCCGGGCCCGGTCAACCGTCAGCGGGAAAAAGATATTGGAGTTGCCGAGCACGTCGTGGTCGAAGAAGTTCTTCGCAGCGGTACGGAAGTTGGCGACATCGAAAGTCCAGCCCGCCAGGGGAATGGTGAGTCCGAATTCCCGTTGCTCGTCCCGCTCGCCGTGGAGGGGAAGAAAGCCGCAGTCGGCGGCGTTGCATTGGCCAAGGAGCGGTCCCGAGACAGTGAGAAGAGGAGGGGCCTGGTCGTAGCGTCCCCAGAACGCGCGGGCGAGCCAGTGGAGCTTCGGAATCTGGAGAGCCCCTCCCAGGCGCGGGTCCGCGGCGTTCTCGCTGATCGGGCGATTGCCGCCCAGCAGCGTGTCGGTGCCGGTTCCCCCGAAGTGGGTGAGTCGCACGCCGCCGTTCAGCGTGAGCCAGCTCGTCAGCTTGTACTGATCTTCCAGGAACACGGCTTCCACATTGCCCCACAAGGTTTCGCGCTGCGGCGCCACGTTCACGGTGCCATCGCCGGCCTTGATCCCGAACAGCTGGTTGTCGCGCTGGCCGAAGACCTGGAGTCCGGCACGAGCATTGTGCCGGCCGCGCGTGTAGGAGACCGAGACTACGCCGCCCACATAGTTGGAACCACGGTCATCCTCGGGGATCAAGACATTCGGATCGGAAACGCCGGTGTAGTCGCCCAGGTAGTGAGCGCGATTGAAGTGATAAAAGGGCGAGACCGTCAGCACGACCCCGCTTCCTGCCGTGTGCAGCCATGAGAAATTGACGAAGGCATCGCGTTCGTTCTCCACGTCGCGGAAGCCCTGCGCTTCGAGGTCGGCCTGGTTGGGCACCTGGTAGTGATCTCTGCGCACCGAAGTCACAAGCCGCAGCTGGTCGGACGGAGACTGGTTGAAGATGAGGGAACCAAAGCCACTCAGACCCGCGGCCTGGTTATGGAGATTCTCGGCGCTGGGAGTCTCCAGGCCGAGGTCCGTGCGATAGCCCGAGAGACTGCCGTACCAGGCGAAGCGCTCGCTATGGTCCCCGAGGCTGATCTGGGGGTTGCTGTTGTTGTAGCTGCCATAGCCGAGCACCAGCTCTCCCTGCCGATCGCGTTCGAACCCGGAGCGCGTGACCACGTTGAAGACTCCGTAAGTGCGGTCGCCGTACTCGGCGTTAAACCCGCCACGCTGGACTTCAACGTAATCGATGTCCTTGGGATCAAACTGCGGGCCCACATTGGACGCGATGTTGGTGTTGGGCACGGGAACGCCGTCGAGCAACCACGAAACCTGGTGTCCGCCGCGGATATGCAGCTGGTCATGCACCATGTAGGCGCCGGGCGTGTAATTGGTGATCATGGTCAGGCTGTTCGTCCCGTCGGCGCCGGGCGTCTCGTTGATGGCGGCACGGCTCACGATGTTGGTGCTGGTGGACGATTCCGGATTCACGCCCGGATCGATGTCCTGTACCTCAACCGTCTCCGCGGCTCGGGCCACCGTGAGGGAGAAATGTGGCTTGGCGTCGCGGCCGGAAGCGAGCACAAAGGTCTGTTCTTCCGGGGAGAACCCCTGCACTTCAACCGTCACCCGGTATTCACCGAGCGGTAGGTTCTCGAAGCGGAACTCGCCGGAGTTGTCGCTGGCGGCGGATTCGGTCCAGTCCGAGGTGGTGGCGCGCAGCGTGACCTTCGCGTCCTGAACCGGACGGTGTTGCGGGTCGTGGATCAGGCCGTGGACCGATCCGAAAATTGTGGCGCTGGCGGCGACCGCGAACAGGAGCACGGTGGCGCCTAGAATGGTTCGAACCAGGTTCCTTCTCATGTGTCCTCGACAAAACTGTGCGAAAACGGCCCCAAGGCGGCAAAGTTCGGAACGTTCTCAGGTCTGGGGAGCAGGTGGCGCCCGGGCCGCTAAAGCCGAACTCTAAGAGTCCGCGCGTACACGGCGCAAAGAAGCAACCAAGAACCCTCTCGGGGGAACTCGCCTAGGATGACTGGGTTTTACAGTGTGGGAGGAGCACGGGCAGGGTGGTAAGCGGCGAGGTCAAAACTTTGGAATCGCGGGCCCGCCTCGCAAATGATGGCTGCGGCCTGGTCGACTACTCGAAACGACCCCCGCAGCGGAACCTGGGCCCATTGCGAGCCGACCGTAGACCGGCAGCATGCATGGCCGTCGCAACACTGCCTTCGACTGAAGGCTCGCCCGGAGGAACTGTCGGTTGCCGCCGACCCGCGATCGGGGCCCGCATTTGCCTGATGGTGGCAACTCGGCACGTCTCCCGCCGGAGCTTGCAGCGGCTTGCGGTTACAGTGTGCGCCCGAAGCCTGCATGGGTAGTGCCCACGCAAAGCACGCGAACGTCCCCGCAAACAGGACCAGCAGCAGCAACTTGGCGGTCAGACGATGCATTGTTTCCCAACGAAGGAGGAGGACCTTCACGTCTCCATCCAGGGCCAGCCAACCCCGGGACGCAAAAGCTGATTCGTCCCCGTAAGCATAGGGCAGTTTAGGGCTCCGCACAACCCCCAGACGGGGCAGGTGGGGCAGGTCGCAGAGGGGTCTGAAAGACAGGAGCCTGGCTGTTCCGGGCTCATGGGAAGAGGTTTAGCGAGGAGCGCGCCAGGTTGAGCGGGGCCACATCCCGAGCGGGCGAAACGCCTGTCCTATCGGCCCGGTCAGCCCCCGACGATATCGCCTTTCAAGCCGGAAACGGCCGTCCATACCTCGGTCCTCTCCTTCTCGGGAACCTTGAACTGGTCGAGCGCGCCCACCAGATACTTCGCGCTGCTGTTCCAGTCCGCCTCCGAGATGTTGAGGCCAGTGTGAGCGGTCTTCGGGTCGCGTCCGGTGTACTTGCAAAGCCCGCCGGTGGCGGCGCACAGGAAGTCAACCACAGGCTGGCGGAGTTTGACCTTGGAATCGATGCTCAGGGGGGTGAAGAACCGTCCCAGTTGGGGATCGGTCGCCAGATGGGTGATGAAGTCGTCGGTGAGTGCGGCAATCGCGTGCTAACCGCCGAGACGCTGATACAGGCTGTTTTGCTGCTGAGTGGCGGCTTCGGGCGGCCGGGCGAAAGACGGCGTGACGGCGGCCAAGGCCATCCGGGTGAAATAAGCAACGGAATGAGTCTTTCCATTTTTTCTGGGCTCCGGAACCGATTGCGGGGTGAATCCCACCTCGGTTGTACATATGCTCCGGCGAGCGAGAACGGATTGGTGGTTGACGTCGCGGCTCCCGGATAGTTCCCCCGGGGAGCCCGGTGGGGCCAGACATGCCGGTTGAGGCGCCAACTTCCGGCGTGGTAGCATCCAGAGTTTCGGCAGGTGATGTTGGGCTGGCCTGTATCGTGTCTAATCTTGTCTCGGGCCGAGGTTCTCTCTACTTCCCAAGCCTGCAAAAGGAGCGAACCCGTGAAAGTCTTCGAAGGTGCAAATGTCCGTAACGTGGCCCTGGTGGGTCACGGGCATGCAGGGAAAACCTCTTTGGTATCGGCCGCGCTCTACACCGCGGGCGCCACGCAGCGCTTGGGCCGCGTGGATGATGGGACCGCGCCCACCGATTACGACGAGGAGGAAATTGCCCGAAAGATGTCGATCGGGACGGGCATTGCATTCGCCGAGTGGGGCAAAACCAAGATCAACCTGGTGGATACCCCCGGGTTCAACATGTTCGTGCACGAGGCCAAAACGGTGCTGCCCACGGTGGAGGCGGCGCTGGTGGTGGTCGACGGCGTGGCGGGCGTCGAGGTTGTCACGGAACGCGTCTGGAGCTATGCGGAAGAAATCAACCTGCCGCGCGTGATCGTGGTCAACCGCATGGACCGCGACCGCGCTGATGCTGAACGCGTCCTTGAATCGCTGAACAACGCGTTCGGTCGTGCTGTGGTTCCGCTCCAGTTCCCCATCGGCAAGGAGAAGAATTTCACCGGTGTCGTCGACCTGGTGAAGATGAAGGCTTATACCTACGAACTGGGTGGCAGTGGAAAAGGCAAGGAAAGCGAGATCCCTGCCGATCTGGCGGCGGCGGCGCAGGAGGCACACGAGAAGCTGGTGGAGCTGATTGCCGAAGGCGACGACAAGCTGATGGAAGAGTTCTTCGACAAAGGCACGATTCCGGAAGAACACCTGATTCCGGCGCTGCATGACGCCATCCGCGAGGACAAGATCTTTCCGGTCTTGTTTACCTCCGGCCTTGGAAACGTCGGCGTCGACAAACTGATGGACTTCCTGGTGGATTACACGCCGGCCGGGACCGAACACACGGCACTCCAGGGCGCCGCAGGCAGCAATGGGCAAGCGCCCGAACGCCACGTGGCCGACTCCGACGCACTTTCGCTGTACGTGTTCAAAACCGTGTCTGATCCCTTTGCCGGACGCATCTCGTACTTCAAGGTGTACAGCGGAGTGCTGAAGAACGAGGCTTCGGTGCAGAACTTCACCCGCAACTCGGCGGAGAAGCTGGCACACATCTCGGCGATGCAGGGCAAGAATTTCGTTGCCGTGAACGAGCTGCACGCGGGGGACATCGGCGCCGTGGCGAAACTGCGAGACACACTCACCGGAGACACTTTGGGCGATAAGTCGGCACCCATCCAGTATCCCAAGGTGAACCTGCCCGAGCCGGCCATCACCTTTGCCATCGAGCCCAAGAGTCGCGCCGACGAGGACAAGCTTGGCCCCGGAATCCACAAGCTGATGGAGGAGGACGCGATGCTGCGCTTCTTCCGTGATCCGCAAACCAAGGAATTCCTGATTGCGGGTACGGGACAGCAGCATATCGAGGTCATCGTCTCCAAGCTCAAGAGGCGCTACCACACCGAAGTAAACTTGAAGGCGCCGAAGGTTCCCTACCGCGAGACCATCCGCGGCAAGGCGGACGTGCAGGGGCGTCACAAGAAGCAGACCGGCGGCCACGGACAGTACGGCGATTGCAAGATCAAGATGGAACCCTTGCCGCGGGGCGGGGAATTCGAGTTCGTCAATGACATCTTCGGCGGGTCGATTCCCAGGAACTTTATTCCGGCCGTCGAGAAGGGCATTCGCGACGCGGCGGCGCGCGGATATCTGGCAGGCTTCCCGGTGGTGGACTTCCGAGTCATTCTTTACGACGGGTCCTACCATGACGTCGACTCCAACGACCTGTCGTTCCAGATGGCAGGGCGCATTGCCTTCAAAAAAGCCATGGAAATTGCGAAGCCGACCCTGCTCGAGCCGGTCATGGCTGCGGAAATCACGGCGCCCGACGAGTTTGCGGGCTCGATCATGGGGGACCTGAACAGCCGGCGCGGACGCATTCAGGGTATGGATAACAAGGGTGGAAACACGGTGGTGAAAGCCGAGGTGCCCATGTCGGAAATGCTGACCTACGGGGCCGACCTCACGTCCATGACGCAAGGGCGCGGCAGCTTCAGCATGGAGATGAATCACTACGACATCGTACCCGGGCAGCTGCAGGAGAAGATCATTGAGAAAGCCAGGTCGGAGCGCGGCGAGGTCAAAGAAGAGGAGGAGTAGAAGCTTAGGTTCTCAGTTCTCGGCGGAGGGTGGGCGGCGGAGGGTGGGCGGCGGAGGGTGGGCGGCGGATGGAGCGGCCCTTTCTTTATTTTGAAATTTTGAAGGGGCTTGAGACCAAGGCCTGCACCGGCCCATCGCCGATTCAGCTTGGCCTACTTGGACGCGGCCTCGACCTTGGCGTTGTGCTGAAGTTTCGGAAGCTCCGGTACCGAGACCAGCGTTTCCATTGCGCGGTCCATCTCAAAATAGGTTTTCTTCTTCGAACAACTCGAAACCCCCAGAACCTCTTCCTCCTCCGGCGACAACGGCTGGGCTTCGAGGGCAATTGTCCCCAGTCCATCGAATCCCAGAATGCGGAAGTCAAACGAGCACTCTCGACTGTAAGTCTTGGCCAGAGCATGGCCGAGGTCCGGCTGCTGGAAGGTGCCGTAGCGCGCGTCGTAGACGAGAACGCTGTGGGTCGCGCTCGGCTGATCGTATTGCCACTCGGCGAGTTCGGCGAGAAGACGGCGGTTGTCGGAGGACCAGTCGATCAGTCGCAGTGAGTTTCCGCTTTCGACGTCGGCCGGCTCTTGAAGAAAGCTGATCTTGAACTCGCCAGTTTCTGCGGCAACCAATAAGCGTGAGTTGTTTACGCAGAGCGGACCCGTGTAGCCTGCAGGCCGCTGCGCATGCAGCGCCGTGGCTTCCACTTCGGCGTAGGCTCGGTGTTTTCCATCAGGAGAAACCAGCGTGTCGCCGCGCACAGTGCGCGAGGTGAAGGGAGGTTTGTCGCCGCAGGTCACAAGCGCAGGGTCAGTTGACTTCGGGGTATTCTCAACGGCAGGCGCCCGGGGAGTGGTCTGGCTGGCGGCTGAAACGCTGGCAGCGGTTACAAACAGCAATGCCAAGCGGCGGGAAGGGAGTCTGAACACTCCAGGATTGTAGAACAGTGCATACCCTTTTTCCGCCAAGGAATATGCAGGGTCCACCAAACCAAGGCCGGAGACGGATGGAGTTCTTCAGGCTGCTCAAGGGATGTTTGTGCGCGCGCTGAACACGTTTTCGCTGCGCAACGCTGGAGTCCTCGATCAAGGACAGACATGAAAATCGTGGTCGATCACGCGACCGTGTGCGGCAGCTCTCTGGAAGGCCTGCAGAAGGCCTTCGCCCATGCTGGACTGGCGACGGACTATGGCGGGCTCCACGCGAATGGTGTCACGCACATGGCGCTCATCGGATTCGACGATGGCTCCTACCTGGAACTGATCGCACCCACGAAGCCGGTCGAGGGCGCCTGTGGAAATCTGGCAGGCTGGATTAAGCTCATGCAGGGGGACGCCGGAGCGTGCGCCTGGGCGGTCCACACCTCGAACATTCAGCAAGAGGTCGAGCGCCTGAAAGCGGCCAGCATTGAAGTCACGGCACCGGAGCCGGGCGGCCGGAAGAAGATCGATGGGACCACCCTCCGCTGGCAGACAGCCACGGCCGGGCCCGGCGCTGCGGGAGCCCTGCTGCCATTCATGATTCAAGACGAGACCCGACGGGGGTTGCGTGTACCGCCCTCTCGAACCATCCCGGAGATTGGGCTGACGGGCATCGGAATTGTCGTGCTCGGAGTCAAGGACTGGAAGGGCGCGGTCTCATGGTTCCGAAAAGCATATGGCTGGGGAGCCCCGGGAATCGAAGAGCATAAGGAGTTTGGCGCCCGGCTGGCCCACTTCCCCGGCACCCCCGTGATGCTCGCCACGCCCTCGGACGAAGGCTCCCGGCTGGCGGCGCGGCTCATCAGCTTCGGAGACTGCCCGCTGGCATTTCTGATGCGCACGCCCGATCTGAACCGCGCTTGCAAACGGTTCGGGCTCGTCCGCCCGGGCACGTGGTTCGGCCGCAAGACAGCTTGGTTCGATGAGACAAAACTTCTCGGAGTGAAGTTGGGCGTCATCCAATAGAGGCCTCCGGTGTCGGAAACCACACTCGAACGAGTGCTGCACAGCGAGCCGTTCCCGACCGCACTGCCCCCTAACCCGGCATTGCGTCGGCGCCCCTTTCGCTTTACTATCGCCGTAGTGTGGCCACTCTAAAGAACACTCCCAACCTGAAAGAACGGCTGGTGTCGGCAGCCCCGGTCGAGGATGATTCTTCGTTTGAACTCAAGCTGCGCCCGCAACGGCTCGCCGAGTTCATCGGGCAGGCCAAGGTCAAGGAGAACCTGGCGGTAGCCATCGAGGCGGCACGCTCGCGCGGCGAGGCCATGGACCATGTCCTGCTCTACGGGCCTCCCGGGCTGGGCAAGACCACGCTGGCCAACATCATCGCCAACGAACTGGGCGTGGCGTTTCAGCAGACCTCCGGACCCACGCTGCAGATCAAGGGTGACTTGACCGCGGTCCTCACCAATCTGCAGAACAAGCAGGTGCTCTTTATCGATGAGGTGCACCGTCTGCAGCCCGCGCTGGAGGAAATCCTCTATTCGGCGCTCGAAGACTACAAACTCGACATCATCATTGGCCAGGGGCCCTCTGCCCGCACCCACACCATGGACGTGAGGCCGTTCACTTTCGTCGGCGCAACCACCCGGGCTGGACTCCTGACAGCGCCACTCCGCTCGCGTTTCGGCATCCTGGTGCGACTGGAGTTCTACACGCACCAGGATCTGCAGATCATCGTGGAACGCTCCGCGGAGATTCTGGGGGTGGCGATCGATGACCAGGGAGCCGCCGAGATTGCCGGCCGGTCCCGCGGCACTCCCCGCATCGCCAATCGCCTGCTGCGGCGGGTGCGTGACTACGCTCAAGTGCGTGGCGGCGGAAAGATTGACGAGGCAACCGCACAAGCGGCCCTGCAAATGCTCGAGGTCGACCAGCACGGCTTCGATGAAGTGGACCGCAAGCTCCTGCTAACCATCATCGAGAAGTACCAAGGTGGCCCGGTCGGCGTGAACACGCTGGCGGCCGCGCTCGCGGAAGAAGCCGATGCGATTGAGGAAATCCACGAGCCCTTTTTGATCCAGATTGGCTTCCTGAACCGCACGCCGCGGGGGCGTGTGGCCACCATGCTCGCCTACGAGCACTTTGGGATCACGCCGAACCGCCGGCAGAGTTCACTGTTCTAGTCGCTGTTGGCCGGCAGCTCGAAGGCCGAACACCCCGGATGAGCCCCCTCCGACACTTGGGAACCACCGACAGATGGTGTATCTTGCTCAGCTACCCTGTGGGGGGCAGGGTGCACCATGAACGAATCTTGATTTCGGGGCGAGTGCCTGGGTGTACGGCTCTTTCGTCAGACGACTATTGATCGCCGGCGTGCTGTCTCCGCTCGGTAGCTTGCTATGGGCCGGACCTGGGGGTGGCGCGTGGGCTTCCGCGCCGATGCTGGCGTCCGAACAGCATGCGCTGCCGCGTTCTCGAGCGCTCTCGGAACCTGCGCCCCTCCCGCCGGGCGATCCCCCGAGTCCGCAACCTCAAGTTCCCGATCAGAGTACCCTGGGACCGCCCGCCATCCTGATCCCCCGGCTTTCCCGCGGACCGTCCGTCGATGACTTCCTCAGCATGAAGCCGGAGGGCGATGTCGCCCGGCAAATGTCCAAGGTAAGCGGCTTTTCACAGCGCGATCCCCATGACGGGGCGCCCGTTTCCCAGCGCACCGAGGCCTACCTGGGGTACGACGCCAAGAACCTCTACGTCGTGTTCGTCTGCTTCGATGAACCCGGCAAGATGCGAGCGCATGAGGCCCGCCGCGAAGACGTGAGTGAAGACGACACCGTCGAAGTGATGGTGGACACCTTTCACGACCGACGCCGGGCGTACACGTTCCAGGTCAATCCCCTGGGCGTGCAATGGGACGCGATCTGGAGCGAGACGCCCCACGAAGAAGTCGGCGGTAACTTCGACACATCCTGGGACACACTGTGGTATTCGCAGGGCAGGGTGACTCCTGAAGGTTACGTGGCCTGGATGGCGATTCCGTTCAAGAGCCTGCGTTTTCCGGCTGCCAGAGACCAGTCCTGGGGAATCATCCTTTACCGTGGAATTATTCGCGAGAATGAAGATTCGTTCTGGCCGCAGATCTCCCACCGGTTCGAGGGGCGGCTGGGGCAGGCAGCCACGCTGACCGGCCTGGAGGGGATTTCGCCTGGACGAAACCTGCAGTTCATCCCGTACGGACTCCTCAACTCCTTTCGCGATGTGGACAACCGTGATTTCAGCCATCCGCACTTCGAGCATCGGGCGATCGGCGGCACGTTCGGCCTGGATTCGAAAATCATCCTGAAAGACAGCCTGGTGCTCGATTTGACCGCAAACCCCGATTTCAGCCAGGTGGAATCCGAAGATCCCCAGGTCACCGTCAACCAGCGCTTCGCTGTCTATTTCCCCGAGAAGCGGCCTTTCTTCATCGAGAACGCCGACAACTTGCGCACCCCGATCGAACTGTTTTTTACGCGGCAGATTGTGGACCCGAGCTATGGTGCGCGGCTCACCGGAAAGTTAGGCCCCTATTCCATTGGAGTGCTTACCGCGGACGACCGCGCGCCCGGGCTCAGGGTGGCGCCCTCGGATCCGCTGGCTGGCTCGCGCCAATATTTCACGGTGGCACGCGTCAGCCGCGACCTGTTCAGGCAGTCGAGCGTGGGCGCAATCTACAGCGATGAGGAGTATCCGGCGGCGGCTGGGTTCAACCGCATCGGGGGCATCGACAGCCGCCTCAAGTTCACGCCCAGTTGGACGGCTACTCTACAGTCCGTGGTGAGCGCCACCCAGGTTCCGGGTGGCGCTTACCAGGCCGGGCCAGCTTCCTACGTCGACACTACCTACTCCGGCGTGCACACCAGCTATGAGGCAACCTACAAAGACTTCAGTCCCGGATTCACGACCTTGCCGGGATTCGTGAATCGGGTCGACATCCGCGACGTTTTCAACGAATTCGACTACCGCTTCCGGCCACAAGACGGGCCCCTGGTGTCCTGGGGTCCTTCGCTGCGCACCGACTGGGTGTGGGCGCATGACGGGACACGTCTCGATCGGCTGACCGATCCCAGTCTCAATTTTCGATTCAAAGGGCAGAGTTACCTGACTGTGTATCCCTACACCGATTTTCACGAGCAGCTTCGACCCGCTGACTTTCCTGCGCTTCCGGCGGTCCGCGACTACCACGAACACGACAGTTCGATCCTGTGGGGGACTAGCTACCTGAGATGGTTGAGTTTTCAGGGCTTTTACCAGTGGGGAGACAGTGTGAACTTTGTTCCCCCCATCGCACCAACGCCGGCCGAGTGCCCCGGTCTGCCCCCCAGTCTTGCTCCGTCTTGCACCCCCTTCCTGGCTCGCTCGGACAATGCTAGCGCCGGTGTTTCCATGCGACCGCTCTCCGCGCTCAGAATCGACAACATCTACTTGTTTTCCCGGTTGCGCGACCGTGAAACCGGATCAGGCATCTTCAATAACCACATCATCCGGACCAAGTGGAACTGGCAATTCAACCGTGAGCTGTCCTTCCGCATGATCCTGCAATACACGGCGACGTTGGCCAATTCTTCTCTCACCTCGCTGCCAACCAGCAAGCAGCTCAACGGAGACTTTCTGGTCACGTATCTGGTCCATCCGGGAACCGCGATTTATGTCGGTTACAACAGCGATTTCCAGAACATCGATCCGCATTTGACGTCCGATCCCAATGCGGGCCTGCTGCGAAGCCGGGACCGGCTGATCAATGACGGGCGCTTGTTTTTCGTGAAGGTGTCGTATTTGTTCCGGTTCTAGCCGCGCGCGAACTCTCTCTCGCCAGACGCCAAGTGCTAACTGCCAACCGCTCGCTTCCCGGCTACAATGTCGCCAGGCATGATTGCTCATCTTCGGGGAAAGTTGCTGACCAAGCATCCGAACCAGGCCATTGTCGAAACCGCCGGCGTGGGATACGACGTGACCATCAGCATTCCGACGTTTTCGGATTTGCCCGGCGTCGGCAGCGAGGTCGCGCTCCACATCCACACCCATGTGCGTGAAGACCTGATCGCGCTCTACGGGTTCCTTCGTCCCGGCGAGAAGCAACTCTTTGAAAAACTGATCACCGTGAGCGGGATTGGCCCCAAGCTGGCGATCACAATCCTGAGCGGCATGCCGGCCGACGAGATGGTGGGCGCGATCCGCGGGAACGACATCGCGCAACTGACGCGCATCCCAGGCATCGGAAGGAAAACGGCGGAACGCATGGTGCTCGAGTTGCGCGACAAGTTGCCCCAACAGGCGGTCGGCCAGGAACCGGCCGCCTCGGTCTTGAGCGCAGTCGAGGAAGACGTGCTCTCGGCGTTGCTAAACCTGGGATATCAGCGCGCGGCGGCGGAGAAGACTCTGGCCAGCGCTGCGAAGGCGGGGAAGACCGGCTCGTTCGAGGTGCTGTTCCGGGAAGCGCTGGGAGGGTTGTCGAAGTAGCGGTTCAGAGCTGATGTCGTAAGCGCGCGTGATCTCGCTCAGTGTCCGACGAATCTTAGATACAAATCGCGATCCGACTTGCAGATTTCCGCCATTTCTTTGACCTTCTGCCAGGCCTCGCGTTGCGAATCGTCCCGGGCGCGATCCTGGACGCGCTCCCACTCCTCGAGAAACGCCTCCGCCTGCAGATGATTAAAGACCGTCTTTCCGAAGGGGTCGATACAGCGCAGCACCGGGAACTCACGCTCGTCGTGTGCCGGGATCACTCCGTGCAACATCACCCACTCGCTGCGTTCACCTAGATCGTCTTCGAGCTTGACCACCAGGGACATGCCTTCTCCGGCCGGCGGGACTCTTTCGAATGTATCAAGTTGCGAAGCAATTCTCCAGAGGAGCCGCCCTCGGCTGCGGTTGGCCGGAAAGCGCCGGTGGTGATAAAGCCCCTGCCCGATCGCGCAATGGTCTGCGGGCGGTCGCCGGAACTCCCACCGGCGCCTAGACTATGCTTGTCGAGAGTACGTCCGGAATTTCTGGTCGCTCCCTTGCTTGTGCAATGAGGCAATTTGCACCCGGGCCGCTTCTTCCTGAAGCCGCCGGTTTGATGGTGTTGCTGAAAGATCCGCCCACCGCCGAGACCTGAAACTGGTCGGTGGCAGTGGCTCCCGCTTTGACGGTGGCACGTCCACCTCAGGATGATCCGTGTCGGGCGCGCAGATTCTGTCCGCATTTTGAACACGTGTTTACGCCTCCGGGACCCAGCCTTCGTGAGTATCTTGTACGGGGCGATGCCACGAGCCGCCCCTAGCCTGCTCGTCCGGCCAGGGCAGAAGTGGGTGCGGCCTGCGGTTTTCACGACCTTGCGCACTGAGTTTCAGGGTTTCCAGACCCTGTCGGGCTGGACCGCCCGGGTCCTGACCTTACTTTCCGATGCAGAAGGTGCTGAAAATCAGGTTGAGGATGTCATCGGTGGTCGTGGCCCCGGTCATCTCATCGAGCGGACGAAGCGCATGGTAGAGGTCAAGGAGAAGCATCTCGTGGGGAATCTTGTTCGCGACCGCGCTGTTGGCCGCGACCAGGGCAGTCAGGGAATCGCGGACCAGGCTCTGATGACGCACATTGGTCAGGAATCCAGTCTCAGCCTGCACCCCCATCTCACCGCCAAGGTGCCGCAGGATTTCGGCGCGAAGCTCCGGGATGCCCTCGCCGGTGAGCGCCGATGTTCGGACTCGACGCAACTGAGAACTGAGAACCGAGAACTGAGAACTGACGGCGTCCCCCTTGTTCTCTACAACGATCGCCGGGCGTTCGGCGACTTGCCCCACAAGTTCCGCATCCTCGGCAGCGACCGGCCGCGATGCGTCCAGCACGACTAGAACCAGATCGGCCTGGGCGAGAGCTTCCATCGACTTGCGAATCCCAATGCTTTCCGCTTCGTCGAGCGCGCGACGAATGCCGGCTGTGTCCACGAGCTGCACAGGTATTCCACCGAGGGCGACGGTCTCGCTGACGAGATCGCGTGTGGTGCCCGGTGTGGAGGTGACGATCGCTCGCTCCCGCTCGACCAGCCGGTTGAACAGGCTCGACTTGCCGACGTTCGGACGGCCGACAATCGCAAGCGTCAGACCTTCATGCACGATCTTTCCGTACGCAAAACTGGCGGCGAGTTCGGCGAGCGGCGCGCGCACCGCCGAGAGCTGTTCGAGAATGGTCGCATCCGCTGCGATCGAAACGTCGTCTTCCGCAAAGTCGATGCCGGCTTCGAGCAAAGCGATCAGTTCGACCAGCTTCTGCTTGATGGGTTTCAGGCGTTTTGAAAGCGCGCCCTCCAGTTGTTGCGCTGCCACCTTCGCTTGAAACAGAGTCTGCGATTCGATCAGGTCGCGGACCGCTTCGGCCTGCGTAAGGTCCATCCGGCCGTTGAGGAAGGCGCGCATGGTGAATTCTCCGGGCTCGGCGAGTCGCGCGCCACGAGCGAGAGCCAGTTCCACGATATGTCGCAATACGATCGGTGAGCCGTGTGCGGAGATTTCGACGACGTCATCGGCGGTGTAGGAATGCGGCTTCCGGAAATAGGTGACGATGACTTCGTCGATGCGGGTGCCGGCGTCTGAGATCGGAGCCGAGCTCCCGCTCGGCCTGGACGGCCGGGGACGGCCGTCCCCGCGTGGTTCCTGGTCCGGTTCGATCAATTCACCAAAGATCGCGCGCCCGGGCTGGAGCTCGTGCTTCAGCCGAAGCATCCCGCTGGCGATCGATCGCGCATCCGGTCCCGCCAGGCGGACGACCCCGATGCCGCCCCGGCCGGGCGGGGTCGCGATGGCGACGATCGTGTCGTCCAGGTTCACGGGGAGATTGTAACGAGTCGAGTAAGGAGTCTGAGAGTAGAGAATCGCTACGGAACGGATCGGTACCCCGGCTTCCCCGCCGGTTTGTAGTCCTTCGTATAAACGACAACGTAGCGCCGCAAGCCTTCGCCCTCGCTCTCGGTGCGCAGGTCTGCCTGGTCGCGCAGCGCGAGATGTACGATACGGCGCTCGCGCGAGGACATGGGGGCAAACTTGTAGGGCGCGCCCGTCTTCCGGACCTTCTCGGCGGCGACGCCTGCCGCCATACGCAGCTCTTCCAGGCGCATGGCCCGGTGATTCATGCAGTCGAAGGAGATTTTTTCGTGCTCGTTGCCGGGCAGGCGGAGCATTTCGAGAGCGATCAGTTCGATCGAGCGCAGCAACTCGGCGCCCCGCTCCAGCATCAGGGGAGAATCGGGACCGGCAAATTCTACCAGGATTTCCGGCCTCTCCCAGTCACGCTCCTCGCTGAGCGGCGGGTCCACCGTGATGCGGTACTTCAGGCGCAGGCCGGCGTTCACCACAACCCCCCGCAGAAGTTCGTTGATCTTATTGGCGGCAGCGATTTTGTCGGGCATGGGCATAGCGTTGACCCTCAGTCATCAGTCGTCAGCCCTCAGCCCTCGGCTAACGCGTCCAGGAATCCTCGAAGAACGGTTGTCCCCAAAAATTCTTGGAGCCTTTTACGGCATGGGACCACTGATTCCTCCCCGCAAGCCGACGGCGGAAAGCTACTTATCTTTCTTGCGCGCGCGTTTCTCCAGCATTTCCCTCATTTCGCGGCCGAGCGGGGTGCGGTTCATAATGGTCTGCTGCACGATACCGATCAGGTTGCCGA
>DASQPN010000007.1:0-6381 GCA_035643915.1 Terriglobales bacterium
ATGACCAAGCGGAAATCCAAGGGTGCCTATATGATCTCCTCGGTCGCCGAGATGTACGGCATCCATCCCCAGACCCTGCGGCTCTACGAGCGCGAAGGCCTGTTGAAACCCTCGCGCACCGAGGGCAACACCCGCCTGTACACCGACGAAGACCTGCAGCGGCTGGAGTTCATCCTGACGCTGGCGCGCGATTTGGCGGTCAACATCAGCGGGATCGCCATCATTCTGCAAATGCGCGAGCGCATGGAAGAGATGCAGCGGCAGATCCAGGATTTCGTGAAGTACATCCAGCAGGAAGTGCTGAGCCGGGCGTCGGCCGCTGCGGATCCGTCAAAGGGCGCGATCGTGCCGTTGCGGAGGCCGATGGTGGCGCCACCGGCGCAGACGGGAAAGAAGAGGTAAGGAACGAGGGCGCCGTCCCGTAAGGTCGCTTAGGAACGAACCTCGCGTCGAAGATTTATTTGGCTGCTTTCAGTTGCGCCCCCAGTCTTACGTGCCCAGGCCGTGAATTTCACCTTCCTCTCCCAGGCCTGAAACCCAGGCTCTTTCGAACGACCTGATGCGGTCCCGCTGCAGCGCCCAGAGTAGACCGCGTGCTCCCCACGAAGTTGCCATCCAAGTCGATGTCCGCACCGGGAGGGGTGGAGACTGCTTCTGTTTTGGTCTCGGCGGAGGTCGCTGTCGCGTTCTTCCGCTTTCGCCTTGAGGACCTGGCTGCAACATCTGGATGCGCACGGCCAGTTGGCCCGTCGTTCGTGATCGCGTCGCCATCCTTAATTGAATACTGCGACCTTGTTGTCCCGGAGCACGCCTCCTTCGTGGTCGAGAAGCACGGCCTAGTCCGTTTTCTCCTGTTTGTCGCTGACGATCCCGTGGGGACACATGGTTCGCCAAGAGTCTTATGATCTCGGCAGTCTATGGCCGACCGCCACCGCGCGTGCCTCCGCCGAAAGCCGAGCCCGCGCCTCCGGCCCGCGATGCTTGCTGTCTGTTATCAAGACCCGAGCGCGTTCCCCCAGAGGCGCCATCGTTGCGCTTATCCTGAGGATTTGCCGTTGCGGCGGGCGGCTACAAAGAGAGGAGCAGCATGCGCTTAGGTTCTCCTGCCAATGGAGTGCGGTCTCATTGTGTCACTCGGCGCCCAAAGGCCATGTAACGCGGGTCCCATAGCCTTGGGTCGCCAGCTTGCGGACCCGGGCAGTGCGACGAACAAGGTTGGGGGGCTCGGCCTTCAAGCGTATGATATGGGGTTTTCAGTTCTCTGCCCACGAGGACTCAGGGCAGAGAGCTCACCGCTTGCTTCCATGCTTCCTTTCAAGCTCGTTTACAGCGACGACTATTACCTCCCCATCGGCTCCCATATCTTTCCCGCCGAGAAATACCAGCGCATCCACAAGCGGCTGCTCGAGAGCGGGGTGGCAGAGCGGAAAGACTTCGTCTCTCCTCAGCCCGCCTCGGACCAGGACGTGCTTCTTGTCCATACTCCCCAGTATGTCCATAAGCTTAAGACCGGCACGCTCTCCGCTCGCGAAGAGCTCGAGATGGAGATCCCCTACTCGCCCGAACTGGTGCGGGCCTTCTGGCTGGCAGCGGGTGGATCGATGCTCGCGGCTGACTATGCGCTGAACAACCGCATCGCCTTCAACATCGGCGGCGGGTTTCACCACGCCTTTCCGGATCACGGCGAAGGGTTCTGCATGCTTCACGACGTGGCCATCGCCATCCGGCGCATGCAGCACGACGACAAGATCCGCACTGCCATGACCGTCGACTGCGACGTTCACCAAGGGAACGGCACGGCAGCGATTTTCGCGGGAGCGCGCGTGCCAAGCGACCCGCTGCCATCGACGGGTGCTTCGACCATCACTGCGTCTCGCCCGGCCAAGATCCGGAACGCACCCGCGGGTGATGTCTTCACGATTTCTCTGCACCAGGAAAACAACTACCCGGCGTGGAAGCCACCCTCCTCGATCGACGTCGACCTGCCCGATGAGATCGGCGACGACGACTACCTGGCCTGGCTCGACAACGCACTGAGTTCCGGCTTGCGCCAGTTCCAGCCGGAGTTGCTTTGCTATGTCGCAGGAGCTGACCCTTACCGCGAAGACCAGTTGGGCGGGTTGAATCTGACGATTGAGGGGCTGAAGAAGCGGGATGAGCTGGTCTTTCGCGTTGCTCGGGCGCGCGACATTCCTGTGATGGTGACATTTGCGGGCGGGTACGCGCGCAAGGTGGACGATACCGTTACCATTCACTGCAATACGGTGCTGGCGGCGAAGGAAGTGTTTGGAGCGAGATGAGCATGCGCCTCCGCCTGATCCGGCACGCCACGCTGGTCGTCGAGTATAAGGGCCACGTCATCCTGGTCGATCCCATGCTCGACGATCCGGGTGCACGTCCGCCCATCCAGAATTCTCCAAATCCTCGCAACAACCCACTCGTACCCCTGCCTTTTCCTCCGGAACAGGTCGTGATGGATGTGGAGGCCGTGCTCGTGACCCATACGCACAGTGATCACTGGGACGCGAATGCAAGTTTACTGCTGAAAAAACATCTACCTCTAATGTGCCAGCCCGAAGATGAAGGGATGTTTCGATCGCTTGGATTTATCGATCTCCGACCGGTTGCCGAGGAGGCCCGTATCTATGACGTCCGAATCAATCGGAGCGGCTGCCAGCATGGGAAGGGCGAAATCGGCAAGATGATGGCTCCCGTCTCGGGATATGTGCTTCGGACCGGCGGGGAGCCAACTCTTTACATCGCTGGCGACACAATCTGGTGTCCTGAGGTGAGAGACGCTTTGAGCAGGTATGAACCGGCGATCATCGTGGTAAACACTGGCTCAGCGCAATTCCTCGAGGGCGCCCCCATCACGATGACTGCCGATGACGTGATCACAACCTGCCAAGCCGCGCCCGGCGCGCAGGTCGTCGCCGTCCACATGGAAGCGATCAACCACTGCCTGCTGACGCGTGCGGACCTGGCGTTTCAGCTTGAAGCGGCGCGTGTGATCGAGCAGGTGGCGATTCCCAATGACGGAGAGTGGGTAGACCTGAAGCCCTCAAGTCCCTGACAGTCTTCCCCTCCTTCGTCATCCCGGGCGGAGTGAGGCGAAAGCCGGACAGAGTCGGAGGAGCGCGCGTCTGCTTACGGCAATTGAGGCCTCGAAGAACAGTTCCACCATCAAACACGAGTACTGGGGTCTACATGGTCGCGAGCCTGAGTGGCACGCTGTACATCGGCGTAACGAACAACATAGAGCGCCAGGTCTGGGAGCCCAAGACCGGCCAGTTCGACGGGTTTGCCGGCCGGTATCATTGCGACCGGCGGTCTACTGCGAAAGCTTCGACGCTGTCGAGTCCGCTCAGGATGAAAAGTTTGGGGAGGGCGAATCGTTGCGGATGGGTGGCTGGAAATGCCGGTGGGTGAAGTCGGCGAGCGCATCCAGCTTTGTTTTCGCCGCCCCTGAGTCGATGGCCTGGGCGGCCAGCGGCAGGGCTTCGCGAAGATGATCGGTCCTGCCCGCGGCCACCAGTGCAGCGGCCGCGTTCAACAGCACCACGTCGCGGCAGGCAGATCGCTTGCCTGACAGAGTCTCCCGAATGATGCCGGCGTTTGCGGTCGCGTCTCCACCGGAGATTGCCTCAATCGGCGCACGCGCCAGGCCGAATTCTTCGGGCGTTACCTGGTAGCTGCGCACCTGGCCATCACGCACCTCGGCTACCCGCGTCGGGCCGCTGATCGTGATTTCGTCGAGTCCGTCCGAGCCGTGCACTACCAAAGCCCTTCGCAAGCCCAGCATGCTGAGGGCTTCCGCCAACTTTTCCACCAGGTCGTCGGAGTAAACACCTACCACCTGGGCCGACGCCTGCGCGGGATTCGTTAGCGGTCCCAACAGATTGAAGACCGTGCGCAAGCGCAAGTCGCGTCGCGCTGGTTGTACGTACTTCATCGCGGAATGCATGGCGGGGGCGAACAGGAAGGCGATGCCGACTTCTTTGAGGCATTCCGTGATCCGCGTCGGCGGCAGGTTGATATTTACGCCCAAGGCTTCCATCACGTCAGCCGATCCGCATTTCGAGGTCACGCTCCGGTTTCCGTGTTTCGCCACGCGCACGCCCGCGCCCGCGGCGACCAGGGCGGTTGCGGTTGAGATGTTGAAGGTGCCGCTGGCGTCGCCGCCGGTTCCGCATGTGTCGACCAGGGCATCGCGCTCGGTGCCGCTGACGTCGATTGTCGAATCACCGGCCGCTGCAAGCGGAACTGCTGCGGCACGGATCGCCTCTGCAAAGCCGACAATCTCCTCGACCGTCTCGCCTTTCATGTGGAGAGCCACGAGCAGGGCCGCGATCTGGGCGTCGGTGCACTGGCCGGTGAGCACTTCCGACATGACCGCATGCGCCTCTTCGCGAGAGAGCGACTGGCGGTGATTGACAATGCGATGGAGGACGCCGGTGATCATCCAGCTACAGGTTAGCATCGTTTTCGCGTTCGACCCGAATCACAACCCCATGTGACCTCTTCCGTTTGCTGTATCCAAAGCCGTTCTATAGAATCAGGAGTTTGCTGCCCTCAGTTGAAAGCCGCAAGCAGGACCCTGCCCAGAAATACGGTCGTGATCCTTGGGATCGGGAATCATTATGAAAATTCATGAGTACCAGGCGAAAGCAATCCTGAAGAAGTACGGAGTTGCCGTCCCGCGCGGCGAGGTGGCGGAAACGCGGGAGCAGGCCGAGACGACGGCGCAGAGTTTGTTCGGCGCTGGGGCGACCGGGGTCGTGCTCAAGGCGCAGATCCACGCGGGAGGCCGGGGCAAAGGCGGTGGCGTGAAGATCGCCCGGTCCGCGCAGGAGGCCGGCGAACTCGCAGCCAAAATGCTGGGAATGACGCTGATCACCCATCAGACCGGGCCTGAAGGGCGCATCGTTCGGCGGCTGCTGGTCGAAGAGACGTTGCCCATCGAGAAGGAGCTCTACATTGGCATCTTGGTCGATCGCGGCGAGGGCAAGCCGGTGTTCATGGTGTCCGCGGCTGGCGGCATGGACATTGAGCAGGTCGCCGCCGAGAATCCCGGTGCGATCCTCAAAGAGTACATCGACCCGGGCATGGGCCTCGAAGCCTTCCAGGCCCGCAAACTCGCTTTCAGCCTCGGCCTGAAGCCGCAACTGATCCACCAGGCTGTCCAATTCATGACCGGCCTGTTCAAAGCATTCCAACAGACCGATGGTTCTCTGGTGGAGATCAATCCGTTCATCACCACGACCGACGGCCGGCTGTTCGCGCTCGATGCCAAGATCAATTTCGACGACAACGCGATGTTCCGGCATGCCGATCTGCGCGACCTGCGCGATATCACCGAGGAGGATCCGCTCGAAGTCGAGGCTTCCAAGTACAACCTGAATTACATCAAGCTGGACGGCAGCGTCGGGTGCATGGTCAACGGCGCGGGCCTGGCTATGGCAACCATGGACATCATCAGGTACGCTGGCGGCATGCCCGCGAACTTCCTCGACGTGGGCGGCGGCGCGAACGCCGACCAGGTCACGCACGCATTTGAGATCCTGCTCAGCGACAAGAACGTGAAGGCCGTGCTGATTAATATTTTCGGCGGCATCCTGCGCGTGGATACGTTGGCGACCGGCGTGGTCGAAGCCGCAAACAAGACCCATATCCACTTGCCGATCGTCTTGCGCCTGGAGGGCACGAACGTCGAGGCCGGCCGCCAGATCCTGAAAGATTCTGGCCTGAACTTCATTGTGGCGGAAACGATGAAAGACGCGGCCGAGAAGGTCGTAGCGGCCGCTAAGGGCTAAATAGCGCTGGCGTCGTGCCTACTGTCCCGAGCGCGAGCCGCCCCGGGGCGCTCGAAGTTTATCGGAATCGTGGTCGTCCACGTTCCCAAAAAGAGAGCAATCATGGCAATCTTGGTGGATAAGAATACGCGCTTGATCGTGCAGGGCCTGACTGGACGCGAAGGTACTTTTCACGCCAAGGCGAGCGCGGCCTACGGCACTCACGTGCTGGGAGGCGTCACGCCGGGTAAGGGCGGGACTGCCCACGAAGGCTGGCCGATCTTCAACACCGTGCAGGAAGCGGTCGACAAGACGGGAGCTAACGCCTCGGTCATCTTCGTGCCGCCGCCATTCGCCGCGGACGCAATCATGGAGGCGGCCGACGCCGAGATCGAACTGATTGTGTGCATCACCGAAGGAATTCCGGCGCTCGACATGGTGCGCGCATGGGAATTTCTGCAGACCCGCCGCTCGCGCCTGATCGGGCCGAATTGCCCGGGCATCATCTCGCCCGGCAAGTGCAAGATCGGCATCATGCCGGCGCACATTCACAAGGAAGGTGGGATCGGCATCGTGTCGCGCTCGGGCA
>DASQPN010000008.1:0-7619 GCA_035643915.1 Terriglobales bacterium
CATAAAGAATGATCTGCACGCCCGCGACAAAGGGCGCGTACAGCATGAGGTAAAGCCCGGCCAGGCACAGCAGCGTGAGGATCAGTGCCAGCGCCGCTTGAACCGGGCTTTTTCGCGTGATGACCAGCACCCCGCTCAGGATCGCCAACCCAGAGAGCAGGTAGAAGAAAAACGTAGTGGCTACGGGTTGTTCCATGTCAGACGTGCACCAAACGGCGTATGGATTGGTACACAAAGTCCCAGATCTCGGTGCGCAACGCAACCATGCCCGTCAGCATCAACACGCCGATGCCCATGGGCAGCAGAATCTTCCATCCCACCTTCATCAACTGGTCGAAGCGGTAACGCGGAAACGTGCCGCGATACCAGATATACAGGTACATAAACACAGCGATCTTCAGGATGAACCAGTAGATGTCCTGCACTCGACCGCGCACCGGCGGCACCAGAAGAACCAGGCCGATCAGCGCAAAGACCGCGCCCAAGGCTCCGAGACCGATGGTCTGCGCGCGGAAATAGGAATGCTTGGGCATCCCCATCGTACTGTAGAACGTCAGGCCAGCGAGGCCGAAGAAGGTAAGGGCCGGGAACAACGAAAACGTGAGATCCCACGTTCCGCCACGCAGAAGATTCGGGAACGGCCGCATCCACCCCCCCAGCCACAGCGTTACTGCGATCGACGACACGGCAATCATCGCGCCGTATTCGCCCAGCATGAACAACGACCAGCGCAAGCCGCTGTATTCGGTGTGAAAACCGGCGGTCAGTTCGGATTCAGCCTCAGGCAAATCAAACGGGGCGCGGTTCGTTTCCGCGACCATCGCCACCGCGAAGATGAAGAATGCGATCAAGCCGAGCGGGAAGAACTTGAAGACGAACCACACATGCTGGGCATATTGAGCCTGGACGATCCCGATCATGCTCAAAGTGCCGGTCCCCTCGGCATTCAGACTGGTCATGAGCACCGCAGAAACCACCGCCAGCCCCATGGCCACTTCGTACGACACCATCTGCGCGCTGGAGCGCAGCGCGCCAATCAGCGGGTAATGGGAGTTGGAAGCCCATCCCGCCATTACGATCCCCAGCACGCCCAGCGAAGATACCCCGAGCATGAAGAGAATCCCGATGTTCATGTCCGTAATCGCATGCGCCGGTCCGAAGGGCACCACCGTGTAAACGCTGAATACGGCCAACAGAATAATCATCGGGGCAAGCCAGAAGACGAATCGATCCGCGCCTTCGGGGATGATGTCTTCTTTCAGGATCAGCTTGATGGCGTCCGCGATGGGCTGCAGCAGGCCGTGCGGTCCTACGCGCATGGGTCCCAGTCGAATCTGCATGTGGGCGAGAATCTTGCGCTCCAGCCAGTTCATACAGACCACGGCCAACGACACCCCGCCGAAAACCAGCAGGATATAAACCAGAGCCCAGAACGGACTCCCATACTGGCCCGGAGTCACCTGAACGCTTTTGTCGAGGTAGTTCGTGATGAAGTCGGGCATCAGCGATCCACCTCGCCGAGGACGATGTCCAGTGTGCCGATCACGGCGATGACGTCCGCGATCAACTGGCCACGGCACATCAGATCGAGCGCCTGCAGATTCACGAAAGAGGGTGGGCGCACGCGCACGCGATAGGGCTGAGTCGAGCCATCGCTCACGATGAAGTATCCCAGCTCACCTTTGGGCGCTTCGATGGAGTGATAAATCTCACCGACGGGCGGTTTCAGTACCTTGGACACCTTGGCCATGATGGGGCCTTCCGGGATGCTGTCCACCGCCTGTTGGATGATGCGCAAGGACTGGCGCATCTCGGCCATGCGCACCAGATACCGGTCGTAGGTGTCGCCGTTCTGACCGGTGGGCACTTCAAAATCGAATCTAGCGTAGGCGGCGTAGGGCTGGGCTTTCCGAATGTCCCATTGGACGCCGCTGGCGCGGAGCACGGGGCCGGTGACGCCGAACGCGATGCAATCTTGGGCGGAGATCACGCCCACTTTCTTGGTGCGCTCCACCCAGATACGGTTGGTGGTCAACAGCTCTTCATATTCGTCGATTTTGGGAGCGACGAAGGCGATGAACTTCTTGACGTCTTTTTCGAAACCCTCGTAGGTCTCGTACTGGCAGCCTCCGATACGGAAGGCGTGGGTGGTCAGGCGTGCGCCACAGTATTTCTCGAAGATCTTGAGGATTTCTTCCCGGTCACGGAAGGTGTAGAACAGTGGCGTCATCGCGCCAATATCGAGGGCGTGCGTGCCCAGCCAGAGCTGGTGGCTGGCCATGCGATTCAGTTCGGCGAGGATGACCCGAATGTAGTTTGCGCGCGGCGGAGCCTCGACGTTCAGCAGTTTTTCAACGGCTTCGCAGTACCCCAAACCGTTCGAGACGGCCGCCACGTAGTCCATGCGGTCCACGTAGGGATTGAACATGGTGTACGTGCGGTGTTCGGCGATCTTCTCCACGCCGCGATGGAGATACCCGATCACACATTCCAGGCCGAGAACTTTCTCACCGTCGAGCCTCAGGATGACGCGCAACACACCGTGGGTCGCCGGGTGCTGAGGCCCCATGTTGAGGATGAGCTCGTTCGCGTCGAGGAAAGTTTTCTTGCTTTCGTCGAGGTCCAGGTGCGAGAGGGAGCTGATTGGGTCGCTCATTGGCCGCTTTCGATCCCCAGGTTGATCTGGACCCACTCCTGGTCCTGCTGAATGATGCCGTAGTCCTTGCGCAGCGGATGTCCCTTCCAGCCGTCCGGGAGCAGAATGCGCTTCAGATCGGGATGGCCGTCGAACTGGAGACCAAACATGTCGTAGGCCTCGCGTTCGAGCCAGTTGGCGGTGGGCCATATGGAAACGGCCGAGGGAATGTGCTCGCCATCGGCGATCTGCGTTTTCACGCGCATGCGTTCGTTGCGCGCGAAGCAGTAGAGGATCCAGATGATGTCGAACTGACGATCGCGCTTGGGATAGTGAACCGCGGTGATGTCGACGCAGTAGTCGAACTGCTCTTCGTCGCGCAGCATCTGGAGAATGTTCGGAATCAGCGAACGGTCCACCTGCAGGTAGTTCTGGCCCAGGTACGTCAACGCTTCCATGCCCGAACCAAATTGGCGCTTCAGCTTCGCGACCATGGGAGAGTCCCAGGGCGCGGGTACGGGACCGGCGGGCTTTGCGGGCGCCGCAGGCTTGGGCGGCGCGGCTGTGGGTTTCTCGGCTGCCGCGCCAGGGGGTTGCGGCGCCCCAGGCGGCGTGCCGGCGGCCTCGGCGGCCGCTGCGGGCTGCTCGGCCGCCGGCTGCTTCTGCCCTTCCGGCGGTGTGGGTGCAGGCGATTTGGTTTCCTCAGGCATAGCTCGAGAAGACGTCTGTTCCCCGTACCCCTTGAACTCTGAAAAGACGCCTAGTTTTACCAGTCCCTAAATTCTGCTGTCAACGACTGAGGATCACTTGCTCTTGTAACCACACACTTTCAGGGCGCCCTTTGCCCGAATGCACCATGCCTCGGAACCGAACCAAGAGCGTCACACCCACTCCAGCGCACCCTTCTGCCAGATCCAGATGTAACCAACGATCAGGATGCCAAGGAAGATCAGCATCTCGAGCAGTCCAAAGAGGCCGAACGCCTTGAACTTCACGGCCCAGGGAAAGAGGAAAATGGTCTCCACATCGAAGACCACGAACAGGATGGCAACCAGGTAATAGCGAACCGTATAGCGGCCCCGAGCACGGTCGACCGGATCGATGCCGCATTCATAGGGCAGAAGCTTTTCCCGCTGCGGGTTGTCGGGCCGAACCAGTTTCGTCAGCAGCAGCGTGATCGGAATCAGAGTTCCGACGACCGCGATAAAGATAAAGACAGGCACGTAATTCTGAGGCAATGGCTTCCTCGCGCCACTTCTTCTTTCCCGCGTCGAAAATCGGGAAGGGGAATAGTAGCGCCAACGGGGCGCGGCTTCAAGGGTTAAGCGTGTGTGGCAGTTGCCCGGTCGGGTGAACCGGGTATTCCGGATGGGCGTTCCGCGCGCTTGTTTATAATCACTGTTTCTTACTCCGCACGCGGTTCGCCCCTGAGAGGGCGTCCCTGCGCAGCGTGCGACAATAAGGATCCCTTTGGCCCTCGACGAAAACATTTACGAACTTCGCAAGCAAAAGCTCAAACAGATTGAAGCTCTCGGGCAGGAGGCGTATCCGCGGCGGTACGATTTCACTCACACCCTTCCGCAAATCCTCGAGGAATACTCGGCCAAGACCGCCCAACAACTGGAGACTCCGCGCGTCCAGGTGCGGGTCGCCGGGCGCGTTATGGCGATGCGCCTGATGGGCAAGGCCGCCTTCACGCACCTGCAGCAGGGCGGCCAGCGCCTGCAGATCTACGTCAAGAAAGACGCCGTGGGAGAGAAGGGATTCGAACTCTATCGACTGCTTGACCTCGGCGACCACATCGGGGCCAGGGGCTACCTGTTCCGCACGCGCACGGGCGAACTCACCGTCCACGTCGAAGAGATCACTTTCCTTTCGAAGGACCTGCTCCCCTTGCCCGAGAAGTGGCATGGCCTGACCGACGTCGAACTGCGTTACCGGCAGCGCTACGTGGACTTGGTGATGAATCCCGAGGTGCGGGAGGTTTTCCTCAAACGCAGCAAGCTGGTGCAGTCGTTGCGGCGTTACATGGACTCGCAGGGATTTATCGAGGTCGAGACGCCCATGATGCAGCCGATCGCGGGGGGCGCCGTGGCCAAGCCGTTCAAGACCCACCACAACGCGTTGGACATCGATCTGTTCCTGAGAATCGCACCCGAGCTGTACCTGAAGCGCCTGACGGTGGGGGGATTCGACCGGGTCTATGAGATCAACCGGAACTTTCGAAACGAGGGCCTGGGTTGGCGCTGGAATCCCGAATTCACCATGCTCGAGTACTATCAGGCCTACGCCGACTTCGGTGACATGATGAACCTTACGCAAAACCTGATCGAACAAGCTGCTAAGGACGTGAATGGCAGCACAAAGGCAAAATGGGGCGATCAGGAGATCGACTGGGCCAGTTCCCATTGGCGGCGCATGACGATGCGCGAGGCGATCATCCAGTTCTGGCCCGAAAAGGCCGGAGCGAAGCCGGAAATGAGCGAGTTTGGGTCGCGCGATTCTGTGAAGGCGCTGGTCACACGCTTCAACAGCGCTGGCAAGCACATGGCCTACGATCCGAGCGAACCAACCGGGAAGACCATCGCGAACCTGTTTGAAGCGGTGGCCGAAGAGCACCTGCTGCAGCCGACGATCATCTACGAATTCCCGGTGGCGGTATCGCCCCTGTCGAAAAAGAAACCCGACGAGCCCGAATGGGTAGAGCGCTTCGAGATTTTTGCCGGCCAGATGGAGATATCCAACGGCTTCAGTGAGCTCAACGATCCCGAAGACCAGCGTCAACGCTTCGAGGAACAGCTCAAGGAGCGGGTGCGCGGTGACGAGGAAGCTCACCAGATGGATGAGGACTACATTCGGGCGCTCTCCTATGGCATGCCTCCGACCGGAGGCGTCGGCGTCGGCGTGGACCGACTGGCCATGCTGCTGACTGATTCGCACACCATTCGGGATGTGATTCTGTTTCCGTTGTTGCGTCCGGAAAAGACCTCAACCCCAGAGGGCGGGGAGAACGTGGAAGAAAAATAGGGAAAAGCACGCGTCCGGCGTTCCTGATGAAATCCGCGCTCCTTAGCATCGAAGGCAGGTCTGGTCACGACTCACAAACAGTGGCTGTCTCGCTCCCTGGGATCCTCGGTGTCCGGTTGTGGTTGATTTCCTCGGGCTCCCAAATTCGGATGGACGATTCGCTTCCTTCCCTTGACGCTGGAATCCAATTGGTATGCGCTTCGATTTCGACTCCGAAACCCGCCGCAAGCTTGGCTATCGCCTGATTGACCAGGTCGACCGGTACTTCGCTTCGCTGCCTGAGCGACGGGTTCAACTTCCGGCCAGTGAGCGTACGTACGGCGCTCTCGATGATCCATTGCCAGAGACGGGCGAAGATCCGATCTCGGTTCTCGACAACATCTGCCGTGAAATGGTGGACAAGGGCTTCCACGTTCCAGCGGCGAACTATTTCGGGCTCATGAATCCCACGCCGACTTACATGGGGTTCCTCGCGGAAGCATTGGTCGCGGCGCTCAACCCTCAACTGGCTACACTGGCACGGTCGCAACTTGCCTCCAAGATCGAGCTGGAAACGATCCGCTGGATGGCGGAGCGGGTTGGCTGGAGCAGCGATTTCGGCGGCACCTTTACCAGCGGTGGAAACGAAGCGAACTTCAGTGGACTGGCTCTCGCCCTTGCGTCAAAGTTTCCGGATGCGATCGAGGAAGGTGTGGCTTCGATCGGCGGGCAGCCGGTGGTTTACGGATCGACCGAATCGCATCATTCGCTCGACAAATCCGCCGGCCTGCTCGGCATCGGGCGAAAAGCGCTGCGGCGGGTTGCCGTCAATGACCAGCTACAAATGGATCCGATGAAGTTGGAGCAAGCCATCGAGCAGGACCGGCGCTCGGGACGAAAGCCTTTCTGCGTAGTGGCCACTGCCGGCACCACCAGTTCGGGGATCGTGGATGACCTGGTAGCGATTGCGGATGTATGCCGTCTTCACGAGCTATGGCTTCACGTGGATGGAGCGTATGGAGCGTCTGCGGTGTTCTCCGACAAACATCGCGATCTGGTGCGCGGCATCGACCTTGCCGATTCCATCACAGTCGATCCCCACAAATGGCTGGCCGTTCCTTTCGCGGCGGGGGTGATCCTTACGCGCAATCCGAAGACCCTCGAAAAGGCCTTCTCGGTGGAGTCTCCGTATATGCCGAAGGCCGCCGGCGCGCGGCTGCTCGACAATGCTCGCATCAGTACGCAATGGACCCGCCGCATGAACTCGTTGAAGCTGTGGCTGACGCTGAAGGTGCACGGGCGCAAGGCTTACGAGGAGCACATCGACCGACAGCTGCAGCTGGCGCGCAACTTCGCGGCATGGGTAGAACGCTCGGAGAGCTTTGCGCTGGCGGCGCCGACGATGCTGACCATCGTAAACTTCCGTGTGAAATCCAGCCGGCTGGATGCGCAGCAAAGGGCCGCGCTACACCGAGAGATCGTGGATGAAGTGACACGCGACGGACAGCGCTGGATTTCCGAAACCGTGGTCAACGGAGCCAGCGTCCTGCGCATGATGGTGATCAGCTACCTGACCGACGAGCGCCACCTGCACGACCTGGAGAGCGCGCTCGAGGCGGCGGTGTGCTCGGTGGATTCCCGGGCCCGCTGATGCCACCGAGTACCCTTCTATCCACCAGAACGGGGAGACAGTCGGCCCCGCCCTTTGCCTCGTCCGAGACCTCATCGGTCGGCAGCGCTATGGCAGCGTCCTCCGGCCGTGTCGGACGCTGGGGTCGACAGCGCTTTGTTGTCCGCAAGGGGTACGCGGTATGGTGTCCGACGACGAACGCTATTTCTTCGGTCTGGTTCGATTGGCGCCTGGTAAGCGGTCCGCGACATATTCCGGTTTATCGACGCTGAAGTGAGTACTCAGATAGCTGATGAGCGCATCCCGATCCTGCGGATCGACCACCGCCCCCCACTTCGTCATCTTGTC
>DASQPN010000009.1:0-5131 GCA_035643915.1 Terriglobales bacterium
GATGGCCCGCTTGTATCCACACCGGCGCCGTGATCTTGCGGCCACCCAGTTCGAGCGTGACCATGTCTTCGGTTTTCAGGCCCTCGCGCGCGGCCATCTTCGGCCCGACCAGGACGGCGTTGTCCCAAGTGAGCTTCGTCATCGGCTTGGGCAGTTCCTGTAGCCAGCCGTTGTTGGCGAATTGACCGTCGTGGATGGAGGGATCGCGGCGAAAGTTGATCTCGAGGCCGTTCTGCTCGCTGGTGGCAGCGGCCGGCAGGCCAGCGGTCTTCGCTGAGACGGGTTTTGGCGAGTAGGTGGTGCCCTCGACCCAACCCTCGTGCAGCGACTTTCGCCAGAAGGTATCGAAATCCGCTCCGGCGTGCTGCTTCTGCCAGTAAGCGCGAACGATGTCGTAGCCCGTGGCATCGGAAATTCCCGATAAGGCGGACAATAGCTCATGCGCGCTCTTACCAGCGTAGAGTGGCAGAATTAGTGGCTGGACAATGCTGACGGTTCCGTCGTAGGCGCGGGCATCGCTCCAGGCTTCGAGGCAGTGCGCGTCATTCACGTGCCAGTGGCAGTATTCCGAGGTTTCGTTCTGATAGAGGCCGTGATGAATCCGGAGCGAGATATCGGAGTTCTTCAGCGCATCCGCAAAGCCAAGATCGGCGGGAGCGTCGTAGACCGGGTTGCCGCCCATGATAACCAGCAGATCAACCTTGCCCGCACGCATGTCCGCAACCAGGTCGCGCAGGGACTCGGTCTGGTTGATCGGGTTTGCGTCGACCGCGTCGGTATATACAACCGTCTTGCCTACGTTGCCGAGTGCCTGGTTGATGGCGTGAGCGAGCGCATGGACAGCGGGGGGTTGGTGGTCACCAGAGATGACGACGCTGGAACCTTGGTGGCTCTGCAGGTCGGCAGCGACGGCCTTCACGAACTTCTCTGCTTCACCGCCAGCTGTGCTGCCAGCCCCCACTCCCAACGCTCCAGCCAGGGTCCGCGCCAGAGCTTCGATTTCCGTCGCCCGCACCGGCAAGCGATGATCCGCTTTCGCCCCGGTTGAGCTCGGCGTGCTCTCCATCGCATAGAAGCGGCTCATTGGCGCGTCGGGATTCCGCTTCTTGGCACGGTCTCGAATGTACCGCGTATTTCCCGGAAATCCCGCGTACAAAAAATCGGCGTCGAGCGAAACGATGACATCCGCATTCTCAAGCCGGTACCGCGTCTCGACCGGCTGCCCGAAGGCAAGCTTGGCCCCTTCCAGCACGTTGTCGCGGTTCACCGGCTCATACACGTGCCACTTCGCTTGCGGATAGGTCTTCAGGAAGGACCGCAGCTGATCGGTCAGCGTGGGAGAAGAAATCGTCTGTGTCAGGATTCTGATGCCCGCGCCCCCCAGGCCCTTCTGCACCGCGAGAGGACCTTTGATTTCCTTCGCTAACGCCGCCCAGGAATTCACGTCCCCCAGCTTGGTGATGGTCTGCGAGCGGTCGGGATCGTACATCCCGAGAATCGATGCTTGCGCGAAGATGTCAGTGCCGCCCAGGCTCGCGGGGTGCTTGTCGTTGCCCTCAACCTTTGTGGGACGGCCCAGGTGGCTCTCCACCAGCACAGGGCTGGCGTATCCGCCCAAAATCGTCGCCGTCGCGAAGAACATTGGCCGGCCGGGGATGACTTCCTCAGGCTGCTTCACATAGGGAACGATGGGTTCGAGCGGCAGCTTGGTGCACCCCGTCATACCCGCCATGGCGAGCGAAGCACCCATCAACTGCAGGAAGCCGCGGCGCGAGACTGAGTCGACCCATTCCGATGCACCTTTGGGGAATTCGCGGTGCAGCATCTCCTGGAATTCGGGCGTGCCCGCCAGTTCTTCCAGGCTGCGCCAGTACTCGGGCCCCTGGGTCTGCGCGATCTGAGCTTCGACCGTGGCTCGGTCCAGCTTCTTGCTGGGGCAGACGTCCTCGCGCTTCGTCTTTTGCTTTCGGTTTTCCATCTTCATTCCCGGCGGCTTGACTCCCCGCCCGCAATCTCCCGGGCCGGCTATCGGTGACAGGTGTTGCAGCTCGTGATGTCCTGCACGCTGCGCAATTTGTATTTCGCGACCAGCGCCTGGCCGAGCGATTCCTGATCGGCGTAACCCTGTCCGTCGACCATCACCGGCAGATCCTTCGTGGGTCGCTCGTAGCGCATGTTGAATACTTCGCTGCGCGGGCGCAGGAATTTCTCCGGCGCGCGATGGCACTCTAGGCACCACTCCATCTCGAGCGACGCATACTGGTACATCAGGGGCATCTGGTCAACTGGACCGTGGCAGGTGTTGCAGCCGACGCCCTTGTTGATGTGAATACTGTGATTGAAGTAGACAAAATCCGGCAACTGATTGACGCGCGTCCACTGCAGCGACTCGCCCGTGCGATAGCTCGCCCGGACCGGTTCGAGCATCTGCGCGTTGGTCCAGATCTGCGAATGGCAGTTCATGCAGGTTTTGGTGGGCGGAATGCCCGCGAAGCTCGAGTTTTCCACCGAGGTGTGGCAGTACCGGCAATCGATCCCCAGCCCAGCCACGTGATGCTGATGGCTGAACGCCACCGGCTGCGGCTTCACCACGCCCGCGTACGTGATATAAGGCGAGCGCTGGATCTGCATCAACGCCCAGCTCAGGCCGGCGATGATGAAAACCGCTCCGTAAATCGACGCCCGGGAAAGTGTGTTGGTGCTGCGGTGAAAAATCTGCATCGAACGATACTTTCAACCAAGCGGGAGTCTCACGGACATCCCGGAAGATCGCAGGTCCTGGGTTTATAGATACCGATGGCGGTGACGGGGTTCAGGAAAACTTGCGATTATACCAGCAAGCCGATGTTTGTCGTTCCAAGCAAAAGCCTTCGCTATGGAAATTGTTCGAACATTGATCGAAAATTGATGGCTGGTCAGAGTCAGTGTTTCGTTTTTCAACCGCCCCAGAAGGGGAGACTTCCGCGCAGCAAGTCTCCGCAATCCCAGCAAGGCTCGTCCCGACGCAGGTTCGTCCCTAACGCAGATTCATTACCAGCAGCTTGGGTTCGGTCATTTCTTCGATCGCATAACGCAGGCCTTCGCGACCGAGTCCGGAATCTTTCACTCCACCGTACGGCATATGATCAATACGGAAGCTGGGCACATCGCCCGCCAGCAGCCCGCCGACCTCGAGTTCGTCGAACGCCTGGAACATGAGCTTGGCATCGCGCGTGAAGATGCCGGCCTGTAATCCATACGCGGAGCTGTTGATCTGCCGCAAGGCATCATTGAAATCAGTGTAGGGCTCGACCGTGACCACGGGCGCGAAGATCTCCTGGCAATTTACTTTCATGTCGGGCTTGGTGCTGGTGAGGACGGTGGGTTCCAGTATCGAGCCCTTCCGGTTGCCACCGCACAACAGGCGGGCACCGCCGCGAACGGCCTCCTGCACCCAATCGGCAGCACGGATTGCGTCGCTCTCGCGGATGAGAGGGCCTACGTCCGTCGAATCATCCAGGGGATCGCCAGTCTTAAGCTGCTTCACCCCGGCGAGAAACAGCTCGGTGAACCTGCCATAGGCGGATTGCTCGATCAGAATGCGCTGCACGGAAATGCAAGTCTGCCCGGAATAACCGAAACCGCCGGCCACGCTGCGTTCGGCGGCGTAGGCCAGGTCGGCGTCACTGTGGACGATCACGCCCGCGTTCCCACCCAGTTCGAGCACGACTTTCTTTTTGCCGCAGTTCTTCTTGATCTGCCATCCAACGGCAGCGCTGCCCGTGAAGCTGATCATCTTCAGGCGATCATCGGTGACCAGCAGGCTGGCGTCGTCATTGGAAAGAGGCAACACGTTCAGGGCGCCGTCGGGCCAACCCGCCTGCTGTACGACTTCCGCCATCCGCAGGGCAGAGAGCGGAGTTTGCGGCGCCGGCTTCAACACCATCGGGCAACCGGCGGCGATGGCGGGCGCCACTTTGTGCGCCACCAGGATCAGCGGAAAATTGAAAGGAGTAATCCCCGCGATCGGACCGAGCGGGAAGCGCTTCACAATACCCCAGCGGCCCGCCGTGAACTCCTGCCAGTCGAGCGGCAGGTACTCTCCATGAATGCGCGTGCTTTCTTCTGCCGCGACGGTAAAGGTAAAGATGGCTCGCTCGACTTCCATCCGAGCGGCTTTGATGGGCTTGCCCGCCTCCTGGCACAGAGTTCGCGAGAATTCCTCCTTACGTTGCGCGATACCCTCGGCAACCCGGCGGAGCACCCTTTGGCGCTCGAACGCTGGGAGCCGGCGCGTGGTGCCAAATGCCTTCACCGAAGCGGCGATCGCCGCTTCCGCATGCTGCCGTCGCCCCTGGTACACCCGGCCGATGACAGTGCCGTCGTAGGGCGCTTTCACCTCCACCAGGTCGCCTTCTTCCACCCACTTGCCATCCACCAGGAAGCCGTGGGTTAGGACGTCTGCGACAGTCATTTGTGTCATGGCGCTCTGCAGGCCTCCATCCCTGGACCCCGGGTTTCGATTATAGGCTCAGCGCTCGGCCCCCGGCTGGCGTTCCGGGATAATATTCCTTGCAGAGATGGAGACCTAGTTGAAAACAATTCTCGAACTCGGCGAAGCCCTGCGCTCGCGGAAGATTTCGCCGGTGGAGTTGACGCATGCGTGCCTGGCTCGCATCGAGGAACTCAACCCCACGCTGAACGCGTTTATTACGGTCACGGCAGAGTCTGCGCTCCGACAAGCGCACCGGGCGGAAGATGAGATTCTGCGTGGGGACGGGCGCGGCCCGCTGCACGGAATCCCGATCGGGCTGAAAGACCTGATCGACACAGCCGGCATTCCAACTACGGCCGCCAGCGAACTGTATAAGCATCGCGTTCCGAACCAGAATGCCGCGGTGGTCGAAAAGCTGGAAGGTGCGGGCGCCATCCTCCTCGGCAAGCAGAACCTGCACGAGTTTGCCTATGGCGGCAGCTCGATGGTCAGCTACTTCGGCGAAGTGCATAATCCGTGGCATACCGCACACATTACGGGAGGTTCCTCCGGGGGCTCGGCGGCAGCGGTTGCCGCTGGCATGGGGTACGGGGCGATTGGCACTGACACGGCAGGCTCGATCCGCGAACCGTCGGCTTTGTGCGGGGTGGTGGGGTT
>DASQPN010000010.1:0-39690 GCA_035643915.1 Terriglobales bacterium
ATGACGAATGGCTTAATCGCGTCGCCGATGCCTTCGCCTATCTTGGTGCCTGCGGCCCTCAGTACTGCGGAACCGAAGATGATGACCAATCCGATGCAGGCAGCCGTACCCCGGAAGGTGCCAGAAGTGAGTGCAAACCCACTGGCCACTTCCTGGCCAATAGGGTGCAAATGAGATGTTTTCGGTGCAAATGACGTGCGCTTGAATCTTGAATCTAACGAAAGAAACAAAGAACAATGAGCACGGACAGGGTTGATTAAATTAGCAAACCGCCGCATTCGGCCACTCTGCCACCTCTCCCGGCTCCTAGAATCAATAACTTCCACCACTCTCTTGCTATCGCTACCGGGGGCCTGTATCACGGGGCCTATCTGTGATGGCTTGTTCGAGCCCATCCATTGCGGCCGTGACTTGCGGGTCTCGGACCTTTACATAATGGTTGTAACACGCCCATGACGCCGGATTGGTTGAGCGAACGTATCGCTCACAACCAACTCGAACAGGTTGTGTGGTTGTGTGCCAGTCGGCGCCGGAGACTACGCCAGCCGCGCCACGACAATCCCACCCGCTGCTGCTTGTCTTCTATTCCCGACGTCCCACGTGCTCCAGTGACTGCTCGAACATCCCACCGGAGACGGGAGCCGCTGCCCAGTATTCGTCCCCGTATACGCCGCATTAGTGCAATGATCGGGACGAAGTTGGCGGAGGCCCAGGACTCGGGCCAATTGTCCGTCGTCGCACGTGCGTGCGTGGGAGAAGATTCGCGATAACTGAGTGCCTGCCAGTCCAAGAAGTCGGCAAAAGCACTGTGGCAGCTTGCTCCTTTAAAGAGGGCCATTTCGTCGTCGTCTTTCAAAATCGACCATCAATCGCGCGCCGCGCACGACTCATAGCCTGAGTACTTCTGCGGATTGCTTGTATGGGGGGGCGATGTCTCGTATTCGTGCTGAGTCAATTGCGTCCAGACAACTTCAGCGCCCTCTCCCTAGGACTTCTGGAAGCCTTCGGCCAAGTAGAACAGGCCGACGGCTTCTCCTGGGTAGATCTGTGGGGGTGAGCAATGAAAGATTCCGTGGTCGAAATCTCAGCCGAAAGAGACCGGCCCGTAAACGCGATTTCCCTGAAGAACGCTGTACTGTGCGCTGATTGCGATGTCGTGAGCGACAGCCCACACGATCATTGCCTCGTTTGCGGAAGCCGTTCACTGTTCAACATCTCAGGTCCACTAGGCGGGATGCTGCCCGACGAACGTGCCACGCTCATCGATGCCACCCTGCCGCAGCCTGTGCTTATGTTCCCAACACCTCACAGAGTAAGGCCCAAAATCCACCACACGCAGTTCACGGGGAGTTCAAGGATCTTGCCTGCCGGAGACTAACAGCAGATTCGACCCACGAACTCCCAACTGATAAAAACGGTGCTTCGCAGCAACTAAGATCTTGCGAGGGGTCCCCAAACTCGTAGCCGACCGCTGGGAAATTGTCCCTGCACTCTATCGAATGGGCGCGGATTCTACCGCTCCAAAACCTTGGGAAGCCAAGGCGCAAGCGGCTGAGGTTGCCGCATCGCGCCGAGTACGTACCGCTGTCGCCAAGCTGTGTCCACGTACGGGTTAGGAGGTAGTGTCGGTGCGCCGAGCATCTGCATTGTCTTCTCACCGCCATGGCTGGGTGAAGACTTCGCGAGACCTAGACGATCTCTTGATTCTCTCGAAAGCCCAGTCGATCTCCTCGCGCAGTGGTTGACGGCGGAGTAGGAGGCCAGACGGTCGAGGTAACGCTCGCGCTCGACGTCGTACACCCAAACCCCTTCGGCGTGTTCGATGACCACGTCGAGCGGGCTGTAGTTGTGGGCTCCGGACTGGCTTTCCAGATCGATCCGCTCTTTCGGTGTGGGTATGCTCTTGAACGACAGGCACAAGTTCCTCGGAGTTCGGCGGTAGTCTCTCCCCCGTCACCGCTGCGGGGTCGCATAGGTCGGCAATATCGGGAATCTGGGTCGCGGTGAACGCGACGACTTTCGAGGTCGGGTTGCTGCGGAAGACTGCGTTGAAATTGTGGCAGTCACGGCCGGCGGCCCCGAGAATGGCAACTCTTTTCATGAAGGTCTCCCTTTCCCCGCATCATCGTTCTTGCACCCGCCATGCTCTTCCGGGGATGTGGACGGAAGGCAGTGAGGCAAATCACCTGCGGGGGTGAGGCTTGACGATCACTCACGCGGAGTGTGCGGATATTCCCAAAACGGGAATGGACGAGGGTCAGGAGCCACCTGAAAAAGACGCTTTACGACGATGACCACCTGGCTTGTGGCTGGGACTGGTATCCTGCACAACGCAAGACGTTGGCGCGCCTCGACGTGCGTCCACGAATCCTAAACACCCAAGGAACCGGTATGCGGCGATGCGTTTCGGTGGCTTGTCTGTTTGTGGTTGTTTTCGCCTTTGGCAGGACAGCCCAGGCAGGTGAGCAGAAGGTTCTCACAAATCACCTGGGATACGAAGCCTCGGGGCCTAAGCATTTTGTGATCCTCGGCCAGGCGAGCGATACATTCTCGAATTGCACCCTGAAAGACTTGGCGAGCGATGAAGCTTTCCTGGTGGTTCCGGCTCGGGCCGAGGGTGTAGTCGCCAAGTGGCGAGACTGGTATTTCTGGGCTGGCGATTTCGATTCTTTTACTGCCGAAGGGCAGTACTACCTGGATTGCGCCTCCAATCGCGGATCCATCCGCTCATTTCCTTTCGTGATTCAGCGGGACCTGTTGCAGCGGAACACGTTGTCAGACGTCGTCTACTACTTCAAGGACGAACGCAGTAGTGGACGCTTCGACCAGGCCGACCGGCACCTGCCGTTTGATGGAGCCCGGAAAGGCACGCTGGACGCGCACGGTGGATGGTGGGACGCCACGGGGGACTACGGCAAGCACCTGTCCCATCTGACATTCTCAACTTACTTCAATCCGCAGCAAATCCCCCTGGTGATCTACAGCTTGTTCAAGAGCGTCGAAGAACTGAAAGGCCGCGGGCTCCCGGAGATCGCGCGCTACCAGGCAAGGATGCTGGATGAGGCCATGTTCGGGGCGGACTACCTGGTGCGGGTCAAAGATCCATCCGGCTCATTTTATCGCTCGATTTCCAACGGCGGAATGAAACAGGTTGCGGAGGAGCGCAAGGTTGCGGGTGAGATGAAGAACTACGAGATCTATCAATCCAAAGGCACGGAGCGGGGCACGACCGAAAAAGCCGAGAACGAGATGGAGTACGAGGTTAGTTTCCGGTCGGGGGGCGGGGTGGCGATCGCGGCGCTGGCGATCGCAAGCGCGTATCCGTTCTCGGGGGAGTTCGCGAGTTCGGACTATCGCAAGGCAGCCGAGGACGCTTTCGACTACCTCGAGCAAAACAACCTCAAATTGGTTAATGACGGCAAAGAAAACATCGTGGACGACTACTGTGCTTTAACGGCGGCCACGGAGTTATTCAAGGCTACCCACAAAGACCGCTACAAGGCGGCCGCTGACCAACGGGCCCAAAACCTGATGAGCCGCTTGGTCAGCAGCGGTCACCAGCAGAATTACTGGCGTGCCGACAGCGGGGATCGGCCGTTCTTTCATGCCTCCGATGCGGGATTTCCCGTGGTGAGTCTCCTCTACTACGATGACATTGCCGGAGCTGACTCTCAACGGCAGGTTTTGGACACAGTCAGGAAGTCGCTGAATTTCGAGCTGGGCGTGACAGGCGAGGTGACCAATCCTTTTGGCTACAGCCGGCAACTCGTGCAGGACAAGGCGGGGGAACGGCGCACGAGGTTCTTCTTCCCACATAACAGCGAGGCGGCGCCCTGGTGGCAAGGGGAGAACGCGCGGCTCGCCTCCCTGGCGACGGCGGCGCGGCTGGCCGCGAGACACTTCCCGCAGGACCCGGACTTCGGCAAACAACTACAGGCGTTTGCCACCAATCAGCTCAACTGGATCCTGGGACTGAACCCGTTCGATTCTTCCATGCTGAAGGGAGTGGGACGGAACAACCCGCAGTACATGTTCTTTGATTCCTGGGAATTCACCAATGCGCCCGGCGGGATTTCCAACGGGATTACGGGCGGCTTCCATGACGAAGAAGGCATTGACTACAACTTGACGTACAAACAAACGGGCGCCGACAACGACTGGAGATGGCAAGAGCAGTGGCTTCCGCATGCTGCCTGGTATCTGCTGGCGGCCTCGACCGAGCCCGAAACGGTAAGAACGCAAAGCGCCAAGCCTGGCCAGTGACACCGTGGACCATGGCAGTGTCGCGTCGAGAGACCTTGTGCGCGATGCCACCACGGGCTCTCGGGCGAGAGGGTAAACCATGCTTATGGCTCCTGGGGAGTGAATTTTTGTCCGTTGATACAGAGTATGATTCTGGACACAAGGCGACGATGAAGAAGCTAAACTTCCTGGTGTCACTCACCACCAACGACAACGACTATCAGATCGAACAGGCGGCGTCGGCGGAGGAAACCGCACGGCGGCTGGGCGCCGATCTGCGGATCATTTATGCGGACAACGATGCGGTGAACCAAAGCCAGCAACTGTTAAAGGCCATTCAGTCGTCCTCGACGGTGCGGCCGAACGCCATCGTATTCGAGCCGGCCGGCTCGACCGGGCTAGCCCAGGTCGCCCGAGCTGCGGCCGCGGCGGGAATCGGATGGGTCATCCTCAATCGCGAAGCCGATTACATCGCGGAACTGCGCACGGCGTATCCGGTTCCGGTTTTCTGCATCACTTCGGATCACCACGAGATTGGCCGCATCCAGGGTCAGCAGATCGGGGCGCTGGTCCCACAGGGGGGCTCCATCTTATATGTACAGGGTCCGTCGGGAAGCGATGCCGCCCAGCAGCGGACGGTTGGGATGCAGGAGACCAAGCCCGCAAATATCCAGGTCCGCATGCTCCGGGCGCAGTGGACGGAGGTGAGTGCTTACCACGCGGTCAGCGCCTGGCTGCGCCTGTCGACCTCGCGAGCTTTGCAGATGTACGCGATCATCGCCCAGGACGACTCCATGGCGATGGGAGCGAGAAAAGCATTTCAGGAAATCACCGACTCGCGGCTGCGAGACCATTGGCTTACCCGGCCCTTTACGGGCTGCGACGGTATGCCGAAAACCGGCCAGGCATGGGTTCGCAGTGGGTCGCTGGCGGCCACTGTGGTGGTCCCAGCCAACGCGGGGCTCGCCCTGGAAATGCTGGCCAAGACGGTTCAGTCGGGAGTGTTGCCCGCGGAGCGGACATTCACCGAGGTACGGTCGCATCCCTCGATCGCCGATTTGGCCGCGGTGCACGACAAGAAGCGGCTCGTCTAGGCGCGCCTGGCGGTTGGACTTGCGGTGCCAAGCGGATCGCTGCATCACGCCCGGTTCGTAGTGGCTTTCTTCTTGACGCGCGCCTGGGAGGCGGTGCCAACCTCTACCCGATTCCTTCCACCTTCCTTGGCACGGTACAGGGCTTTGTCGGCGAGCTTGATCACGCTTTCGACGGTGGGATGCTTCGAACCGGGCTCGGCAACACCAATGCTCACGGTGACTGAAAGCCCGAGCGAAGCAGAAAGCCGTCTCCATTGGGCTCGAACCAGGGAACGCTTCTTTCTTCGAGCGGCAATTTTCCGCCGGTCATGACCCCGCGAAAGGGCTCTGCGATCGGAGCCGCGCAGTCGGAAAACCGATGTCTCGATCGTTGCACGCAAGAGTTCCAGATGCGGGACTGCTTCCTCAGCTGGTTTTCCGGGGAACAGAATCGAGAACTCTTCCCCGCCCACGCGAAACGCTTGCCCGCCGCCCGTAACGCGCGTCAACCGATCGGCCACCATGCAGAGCACATCATCTCCGGTTTCGTGACCGTAGGTATCGTTGAATTTCTTAAAGTGGTCGATATCGACGACGGCAACGGAATAGGGTGCTTCCAGCCGGAGCCGGGCGTCGTTAAAGGCACGCCGGGAGGGCAGCCCGGTCAGTTCGTCGTGGTAGGCCATTGCATAAGACGCTTCCACGATGAAGACCGCAAGGATTGCAGCCGCCGTACCGATATAGGCACGGGCGATGTTACCGACTCCTCCCGCGTTCAGAGCCAGGCAGGAACTCAGAAGGGCCCAAACGAAGCCACCTTCAAACAGTTTGTGATACCTAAGGTAGCGGGCCATCAATGTCCCCAGGGTCACCGCGAATGCCAGCCAGGAGATTTGCGGAATTCGAGTCCACGAGAACCAGGCGCGGTCCAGTAATGCTCCGTGGAACAAACTGGATCCAAACGCGGGCTGTGGGCGGCAGATCACCGCCACGAAAACGGACTCCACGAACAGCACCAGCAGGCGGGGAGCGACTGCAGGAAGCGTGAACCCTCGCTCTGCCGCAACCGCCAGGAGCGCCAGGTTCAGCGGTAGCAGGAAAGAGACCGCTTCCAGAGCCGTTAGCCCCGGCCCTTCGGTCGGGACGGCTCCGGAGGAGAAGAACTCAAGCGCACGGTGCGCGAGCAACAACAGGACCAGAGCAGAGAACACTCGACTGGAATGAAAACGCCACGCGAGTAGAAGTCCCACCAGGAAGGCAGCGTAATAATAGAGGTCCACCACCGACACAGAAATCCTGACGACCCCCGCCCGGATAAGCACCATCGCGATGGCTAACAAGAATCCACCGGGCAACACTAGGGACTTGAGCCTGAGTTTCCTCCAGACGTCCACCGCGTGAACCCTCTCGAGACGAAGAAGTTTGGGGCGCGATCCGATTATCTATGTTGTCTGGCCCGGGTAGAGATTTATCTTCCGGGTTCCAGATAAACGTTAGGCCATCCGTCACGGGTCCTTAAGCATCTGGACAAGATGGAAAATGCGCAGTATTTCGGCGGTCGTGGCGCCCTTGCTTGGTTACCTCGAAGAGCCGCTGGATCAACTGGGGCTTTCGATGGGGCACGGTTCACAACGAAAGATCCCTCCCCTCGTTGCGTCGTTGTTGGTAGAACCTGCAACGCCTCTTCCGCACTTTGCGTTTTCAGCACGCGATGTCCGACTGACTGTGGCACTTCGTCGATCACATCCCGCACCAAAGGCCTGGTCTCGACCAGCAGACTGGTCGGTTGCGTACTCGCCGGAAAGCCCAGATCCGGAGTTCCAACATGCCGCCGTGCGGGTTCTCTTCGGCAGTTGTTTCGGACTTTGCCGATCCAGTTTCCGTGCGCCACCTCCGACGTCAAGCAATCGGGGATTCAATCCCCGATGCCACTCTGGGACCGGCTCAGTTTTCTCGGAACTGGACAGATCAAAGAACACTTAGACCACAAACGCGACAGATATTTCGGTACTCCACGACCGGCAATCGGACAGGGGTGGACACCGTTTCGGGAATGTTCAATCACGCAGGTCGCAAGACCGAACCGAAGGAATTTCTTCAACTGGCTTTCCGATTCTTATTTCGGTCTTGTCAGCAGTGTCTGGTTCGGATCGAGCACAATTTTTTTTGCACCAGGTGGCGCTGTCAGGTGAAAAGGAGTTTCCGGCCCATCCACAAGGACCCTGCCCAGGAGGGTCATCTTTTTTCCAGCGGAAACCGCATACACCGGCACCGCCGTCACCAGCTCGTGGGGCGCTTCTTTTTGCGCAATTACTCCGCTTACCAGAGTCCCGCTGGCCTTGGGCGCATATTTCACGCCTTGCAGGCTGAAATGGGGCAGGGCGACACCCTGCACCCATCCCTGCACAAACCAGTCCAGAGATTTTCGCCCCTCGTACCAGAGTGGCGAAGGCAATTCTTCCTCGAAGACCGCGAACAACTCCTGGGTTGTGATGTCCTTCCCCGCGTAGCGCTCGCGCACTTTTCGCAGCCCGCGTACGAATGGTTCGTCGATGCCAGACGGGCCCCGTCCCGTCTGGGGCGTCCGGTTCCCTTCCGCATCGAGTAGCATGTGCCGCAACATGTGAAACAGCCACGTACCGCGACCATAGCTGACCGCCTCATAGCCGTTGGGGAAGTGTGACGAATTGAGCCGCGTTCCCAGCGTCACCGGGCCCGCAGCACGGAGTGGCTCGTCCTGCTTGTTCTTCTCCAGGAGGTCGGCCCGATATCCCTCCAGAATCTGATGGAACTCCGCGGGCCTCTGCGTCTCGAGCAACATCAACGCCGAATAGTTCGCCAAGGCCTCGACGATCCACTGGTCTCGGTATCCGCGCCATCCGACCAGATCGCCCCACCATTGGTGGGCCGTTTCGTGGGGCAGCACCAGACCTCTGAAGGCCGTCTGTAAGGGATCGAGATGCAAGTCCGCCTCTTCTCCGGGCGTAAGAAATGCAAAGCTGGAGAGGAATACCAGGCCCGGCCAGCCCTGGCTCATCTGGCCCGGCATCTGTGTGAGTTCCAGCGAGCTGTAAGGAAACGGCCCGAATCGTTGTGAGAAGAACTCCACGGCCCGGGCGGCTTTCTCTGCGACAGCTTGCGCATTGCGGGCGGGAGATGGAGCCAAGGGTCCCTGGAGGACGGTTCGCTGCTTTGGAAGCATGCGGATGTCGGGCACGGCGACGACTTGAGCGGCCGCGCGGGGGAATGCTCGCTCCATGCCGCGCGCCGCATAAGTTTCCACGGTGACTTCACCGGCACGAGCCACCGCGCGCTCATATTTTCCCAGGTTGAATCCTGCCAACGCACTCGGACGCTCCGTGACCCAACGCCCCACTTGCTCCCCCGGGGCGGATGTCTCGGCGCCGGACGCCACGCCTGCGGCTCCGGCGGCGACGCGTTTTCCCGTTGCCAGCAACGTCCACTCCGCTGGATAGTGAAACTCCAGGTCAAAGTCAGCTTTCGTTATTCCTCGGTTCGGATACCATGTGCCGCGGGCGCCAACATAGAGAAGGCCTCCCCCGGCTTCCGACAGAACATCCCCGCCATAGACAAACCGGAGCTCCAGCTTTTGGCCGGCACGCAACGGTTCCGGAAACACCACGGCGACCAGATCATTTCCTCTTCTGGCCAACTGGGTGCCATCGATCGCGGGATTGTTGATGAACTCGACCGGTCGACCGTCCACTTCCACTTGCTTCACCTGCAGGAAGCGTGACAGTTCGAAAAACAGCGTGCGCTCTCCGCCTAGTTGCACTTCCATCTCCGCCCAAGTTTCCGCGCCGACGGTTGTCGGCGGCCTCACTTCTGCGCGAATCCGGTAGCGTGAAATCGTGACTTGGGCGTCCATGGACTCGGACGCGCGTGCGCGCTCTTGTCCTGTATCGTCGAGTGCAAACGATGTCCACAGGTCGTAGTAAGTCACCCCTTCCACCACCCTGGTTTGCCCCGCCGACGCTTGTTCGGACGCCAAGGAATCGAAGTCCACATCGAACGTTCCTAGCTTCTGACCTTGCAACCGTACATGCAGCATGCGATCGGCCATGGGATCTGCAGCAGATGGCGGGACCGCGGAGGGGGATGACTCCCCAGAAACCGGAAGGGACCGGCTGAAGGTGGCCAGCAGCCGAAGTGCGTCTGCTTCCGCCAGGTTGTGTGCCGTCTGGTTCCACCGGGAGCTGAACTCCTTCGCGTCCTCCGACGCTCGCAAGTATGGCTGCAGCTCTTGAAAGGTCTCGTCGTTGAATCGCAGATAACTAGTCGCGAAGCGTTCTTCCAGGATCGCCATGCCCGTAAAAAGCGCCATCGAACCGCGCTCGACCTGGTTGGGCGGCGTCAGCAACACCTCTCCCTCGCCTTCAAAAAAAGCCCCGGTCACGTGCCCGTTCACGGCCGTCGTGAAGGAAATCTCTCCATCCTCCAAAGTGATATGCAGGGCCGAGCGGTCGAGCGACGCCCCTCGAATGTGGAAGGTGCGAGTGGAATCAAGGCCGACGCCGCGCAACTGCAGGTAGAGCATTTCTGCAGGCTTGGCAACAGGGGTGGAGGCCGCGGGTGGCTGGCCGACATTTGACATGGCACTCGCGGCCTCCGACTGGCCATGCGCGAGGCTGCCGCCGGCCAGCAGAAGCGAGACCGCGACCATCCACCGGACTGACTTTCTTGTGGTTACCTGGGTCACCTACTGGGTCTCTATACCGGTTGTTAGAATGCGCCTTAGTGCGCACGCGTGTCACCTTCTTATTGCCGGGTGCTCTCCTCTTTGCAGTCGTCGCCGCGGTGTGCTCGCCCGCCGATGTCATTCACCTGAAGAATGGCCGGAAGATCTGGGCCGACCACATCCGCGAGAACGGCAACCGGGTCGAGTACGACGTCGGGGACGACGCCTATGCGATTTCCAGGTCCTCGGTAGACAGCATCGAGGCGGGCGGACTGCCGCCGGCATACGCGTCGTCCTCCCACAGCCCGGGAGCGGCCAAAGACCTGCCCACGTTTGTGCCCGAAGATAGCCTGGCTGGCCATGATGATCTCGCTGCGCGAGTGGTTCATGAGGGCAAGGTTGACCCCGATGCTCTGACGGCTCTTGAAAAAGAAGGTAAGCCGGAACTCTCCGCGACCGCGTACTTCCTTGCGGGCAAGCACGAATTCGAACGCGGCAGCCTGCCGCAGGCTGGGCGTTACTTCGAGACCGCCTTGACCTTCCGGCCCGACAACTCCACGATCCTTAGTTATTACGCCATGGCGCTGGTGCGCTCCGGCAATGCGGCCGCCGCATTGCCTTACGCCGAGAGATCCGCACGCGCCAATCCGGATTCCGCGGATGCGTACACCGTCCTCGGCTTTGTCCAGTTCTCGGCCGATCGCACCAAAGAGGCTGTTCGCTCCTGGAAACGCTCGCTTGAAATACGCCCTGATCATGTGGTTGAGCAATATCTGGCCAAGGCGCAACGCGAAGCCACCACCGAAGCCGATTTCTCGCAGCGGGAGAGCAGCCATTTTATCCTGCGTTACGAAGGCAAACAGACTTCCGAACAGCTGCGCCGCGAACTGGTTGCCACGCTGGAGTCCCAGTACGACGATCTCGTGCGTACACTCGGCGTGGCGCCCCGCGCCAGCATTCCGGTCACCCTTTATACGGAACAAGCCTTCTTTGACGTCACCCACGCCCCGTCCTGGTCGGGTGCGGTGAATGACGGCAAGTTGCGCATCCCGATCAGCGGGATCACGTCGATGACCTCCGACCTGGCGCGCGTGCTCAAACATGAGTTAGCTCATTCTTTTGTGAATCAAGCGTCCGGCGGCCGGTGCCCCACTTGGCTGAACGAAGGCATCGCGCAGGAGGTAGAGCCCAAGACGGTGGCCTCGAACGGACGCCGCCTTTCCCAACTGTTCCACGCGCAACATGCAATTCCCTACAACGCATTGGAAGGCAGCTTCATGGGCTTCTCACCCGTCGAGGCGGTGGTCGCCTACGACGAATCGCTCGCCGCTGTGGAATACATCAACGAAACCTACGGCATGAGCGATGTACAACGTATCCTCGAGCGGTTGAGTCAGGGGAGCTCGGCCGAGGCCGCACTGCGCGCCACCATCCACTCCGACTACGGTCAACTGGAATCGGAAGTCGGAAAGTTCCTCGCCAGCAAGTACGGCGAATAGGGGCGCCCCAAGCGCTGTTTCTTGCGCTGACAACCTGTCCCTTTTCGTGCTACCGTCACCCGATTCAGGTTCCTTATGAAGTCCCTGTTAAAGCGCCGTAAGAGGAAGCCAGACCCCGCCATCGAGCCTGTGGCATCGGCGTTTCCCATTTTGCGGGGCGCTGAAATTGCGGCCGTGTTTGCTGGGCAGCGCAGCGCCGGGGACTTCTTCGACTCCATTCGAGTCGGCCCTTCGCGTGTTTTGTTCGGGTTACTCGACGTAGCCGGCCGCCGCGAACAAAATCAGGACATCCTGGCGACCGCGCAGCGGGTGTTCCGTGAGGTCGGCTCGAGAATTCTCTCGCCGCCGGAAGTCAATGAAACGGAGGCTCTGACCGAGCTCTGTCTCGAGCTCAACCGTTCCATTATCGATGCTGCCGGTGGGGTTCACTCCAGCCCAGCCTTCGCTGGCTGCTACAACGAAGATCTGGGCACGGTGTGTTACTTCAATGCCGGCCACACACCGGGGCTCGTCCGCCATAGCTTGGATGTGTCTGAGCTGGGTGCCACTGGGCTCCCGCTGGGCCTGTTCTCGCACACCACCTCGGACGCGCGCATCATCGCGCTCGAGCCCGGTGCGGCTCTGCTGCTGGTTTCCAAAGGAGTTGTCGAAGCGGAATGCAATCGCGAGGAGTTTGGACTGCGGAGAGTAGAAGCTGCTCTGCACAGTGCCACGCCCACCAGCGCCCATGACATTTGCGTGACGGTTCTTGATGCGATGCAGCGTTTTGTCGGCACCGGGCCGGCGCAGGACGACACCACATCGCTCGCTTTGATTCGAAGGTCTGTGACCTAGTCGAGTCTCCTCGTGCGACGGCCGATGGCGGGTTTTAGAGAGTGGTGTTTTAGCCGCGCCACCACCATCCTAGCTCTGATCAGCTCGTATCATTCCGCGCGCCAGGAATCAGATTGTCCGGCACCCCTCGGAAGGTCTTCTCTATTTCTTCTTCTTCACAGTCTTCTTCGGAGTCAGCTTCGCCGGAGCGGTTGACCCGCCTTTTGCCGAGGGGGCCAGTTCCTCCGCGGTCACGAAGGTCGGCTCGATGTCCATGGGAATCCCCTGTAGCCGGTCGAAAGCTCTGCTCAAAACCGGGCGCACGACGCCCAGCCGGTCGAGCATCTCCTTCGCACCGGAGTAGTTGCCCTCCGCTTCCAGGGTTAGCAGATCGTGGTCCAGGTCCTGCACTGCTCCCTTAGTTTTCGTCATGTCGACGGTGAAAGTCCCGTCCCCCTGCCCGACGAAAGCACCCCGGTCGAGCAGGTAGTTGAATTGCACGGCCATGCCCTTTCCATGGGCATCGTTCAAGCCGAACCGGAGACTGCGAAACGCCGACGCGAGGTAGGTCGTATAGAGCTGACGCTGCGCCGCCTCGTCGGCAGGCAGCACCGTGCCCAGTTTCATCTCGCTGGCATGGTCCATCATGTATTGCAGCGCAAACAGGCCGGTGACGTCGGCTTTCGCCTCCTCGATCGCGCTATAGAGCTCCTTCAACTCCGCCCGTGGTGTGGTGCTCCGTCCGTGCACCGTGATCTGGTGCGGACCGAGCCCGTGCATCAATTCATGGGCCAGGATGTGGGTGAAGAAAGAGCTGAAGTTTACGTCCACCCTCGCATTCTTGGAGAGCGTCCGCATCGCGATCGGCACCAGCACGCTGCGGAACTTCGCTTCCTGTACGTTCTTCAGCATGACGCGCTTGCTGCCCTTCTGCTGCACCGCCCGCTCGTTGTTGGGCAGATTGTAGGCGGCGGTCTGCACCCCATGGGAGCCATCGCCCGCGCTGATGATCTCGTCCACGGCCCGGATCGGCGCCGCTGCTCCCAGCTTCGGATTGCGGTATTGCGGATCGATCGGCAGGTTGTCTTCGATCTCCTGCAGATGCTGCGTGAACGCCGACAGTTTCGCGGTCTCTGCATCGTCCCGGAGGCTGATGTAGGCTTCAAACGCCGCTTTATATCCGAAGAGTTCGTCGTTGTAGGTCTCGTACGGGCCGATCGTAATGTCCAGGGGCGCGTCCAGGTCCATCCAGGCGATGTCGCTCTCGTAATAGTCATTGGAAAGAAAGGCATCGGCCCGCGTGCCGAGAAATTTCTTAAGGGATGGGTTCTCGGTAAGCCCCGCCGCTTCCCGCAGCAGCGCGGCCACCTGCGTCAATTCGTCCTTGTACTCCTCGCTGTAAGGGATGATCGCGAGGCTGCCCGCCTTCTTGTCGCCCCAGCGAATGACCGTGAAAAATCCTTTGGCGCGTTCCTGGTCCTCGGATGGCAGGGTCGCGACCCACCGTTCGAAATCCTGTTTACTCATGTCCTCGGGATAGAAGTTTGCACCAAGCGGCTTACGTGGCGGCACGCCCGGAAGGAACGCTTGGTCCTCGTCGAGGTTGGACCACGGCCCTTTGTTGATCCAGAAATAGTGCAGCCGCGCCTTCCCCAGCGTGGTTTTATCTCTTTGCAGTCGTGCGTACCGTTCCAGATTCCCGCTCCATCGCTGCTTCAGGAAGATCTGATCGAAAACGCGCGCCGCCTCTACCAGTTTGACCAGAGCCTGCCGATCTCCGGCGGAAAGATTCGCAGTTTCCACCCGCAAGGGCGTCGGGGCGAAGCGTCTTGCCATCTTCTCCAGCTGGGCAGGCGTGGGCAACGGTGCGCCAGGAGTTCTTGGAGCCCCGGGGGCGGAACGCGCAGGTCCCATAAGCATGACCAGCATGATGCAACCACCGAGGGGGTTCACGGCGCTTACCTCCGGGCAGGGTTTCGGTGTCGAACCACCGGAATGAGGATACTCATCATACCAGCATGTTTGCTGGCTTCGCGCCCGCCGTCGGGGTTACAATCTTGTACGAACAAAATCCCAGAGGTTTTTGGGGAGTCCATCGGATGCCCAGGACTCCCGGGTAATTTCCCATGAAAAAACTGCATTGCATGTTCCTGCTCGTAGGCCTGGCGATCCTGCCTGCACTCCTGAACGCCGACACTGTGGTCGAAGAGATCATCGCTCGCGTCAACAATTCGATCGTCACCCGCTCCGAGTATTTGCGCAGCCGGGAGCAGCTTAAAGATGAAGCCAAGCAGCAGGCGCCCACTAATTTCGAGGCGGTCTATGCGGAGAAAGAGCGCGACGTCCTGCGCGACCTGATCGACCAGCAGCTCCTGTTGGAAAAGGGCAAGGACATGGGGATCACCGCCGACACGGAGATCATCAAGAAGCTCGACGAGATGCGCAAGCAGATGAACCTGGAGTCGATGGAAGAGCTCGAGAAGGCCGCGACGTCCCAGGGCGTTTCCTATGAAGACTTCAAACAAAACTTGCGGAATCAGATCATCACGCAGCAGGTCATCGGCCGAGAAGTTGGTTCGCACCTCAACATTACCAAGGAAGAAGAGCAGAAGTTTTACGACGGACACAAGAGTGACATGGAGCAGCCCGAGCAGATTCGCCTGAGCGAGATCCTCGTCTCCATTCCAAAAGCCGCTCCAGCCAGCCAGGACGGAGCCAAGCTAGATCCCATGGCCCCTCCAACAGCCGCGGCCGCGCCGCCAACTCCTCTCGCCCCGGTTTCGGAGGCCGATCCGCTCGCCGCCGCCCAAGGCAAGGCCCAGGCTCTGCTCGATCAGATCCAGAAAGGCGCTGCCTTCGACGAGGTCGCAAAGAAGTCTTCTGACGGTCCCAGTGCCGCCCAGGGCGGTGATCTCGGCGACTTCAAGCGTGGCACGCTCTCCAAGGAGCTCGAAGACCGGACCTTTGCCATGAAGGCCGGCGAGGTCACCGACGTCATTCGCACCAAGCAGGGCTTCGTGATCCTCAAAGTCACCGAGCACCAGATGGCTGGCATCCCGACGATGAAACAGATGGAGCCACGCATCCAGGACGCTCTCTACTATCAGAAGCTTCAGCCCGCGCTGCGCGTTTATCTGAAAAAGCTACGGGAAGAGGCCTTTATCGATATTCGGCCGGGTTACGTAGACACGGGCGCGAGTCCGAATCAGACCAAACCGATCGAGACCGCGAGCAAGGAAGCGGCCGCCAAGAATCTCAAGAAAAAGAAGAAGCACTTACTGTTCTGAGATAATTGAAGACGTCCCTTCGCGGGCCGACTGCTCGGCGGACCCACATCGCCCGAACCAACGGGCCCATGATCTGGGCCATAGCCCGGGTACACGAACGCATCTCATGAAAGATTTCTTTATCGCCGATTGCAGCCAGCAGGAAAACAAGGTCATTACCTCGAGTTTCGTCGTGGTGTCCAAGCAAGTGAAGCCGAAGAAGACTGGTGAGCCCTATCTCGCCCTCACTCTGGGCGACCGCACGGGACAGGTCGAAGCCAAAATGTGGGATAACGTCGAGGATGCCCTCGACGCCTTCGAGCAGGACGACTTCCTCAAAATCAAAGGTCTCATCAACAAGTACAAGAATCGCTTTCAACTCACGATTCACAAGCTCCGCCGCCTGGGCGACTCGGAAATCGACTTCGCCGATTACCTTCCCAAAACCACCAAGAACATCGACGAGCTCTGGCAGACCCTGGGAGAGTTTGTCGCCACCTTCCAGAATCTCCACCTGAAGGGTCTGATCGAGGCCTTCATGGCCGATCCCGAGATCGCGCAGCCCTACCGCAACGCTCCCGCCGCCAAGACTCTGCACCACGCCTACATCGGCGGACTCCTGGACCACGTAGTCTCTCTGTTCCGTTCCTGCGACCTCATCTGCCGCAACTATCCGCACATCAACCGCGACCTGGTGCTGGCGGGTGCGTTCCTCCACGATATCGGCAAGATTCATGAGTTGACCTACAACCGCTCGTTCTCCTACAGCACGCGCGGTCAGTTGCTCGGACACATGGTCATCGAGCTCGAGATGTTGCAGGCCAAGATCGCCCTGGCGCCCGGATTCCCCGCCGAACTCAAAACCCTTCTCGAGCATCTCATCATCAGCCATCACGGCCAGTACGAGTTCGGCTCCCCCAAGCTCCCCATGTTCCCCGAAGCTCTGCTTCTTCACTACATGGACGATCTCGACTCGAAGATGGAGAGCATGCGCGCACACTTCGAGCGCGAGTCTGAACTCGAGACCCTTTGGACCAGCTACAACGCGTCTTTGGGACGTCCGCTGCTGAACACAGCAAAATTCCTGGCGCCAAAGCCCGCGCCGGAACCCAGCACGCTTCCCGTGACCCACAATGAAACTGTGACTTTGCCTGGTCTGGACGTGCCAGAAGAAAACATCAACACCCCGGTTGCAGTCGCGCGACGCCCCGACAACAGCTGAACGCCCACTCGTCCGAAACACAGCCGCCTGTATTTCGTGTTTGCGCCGACCAACGCGTTTCCGATAGATTTTTCCGATTGGAGGTTCTCATGCGTTCACGCTTGGCAGTACTCACCCTGAGTTCGTACCTGATGTTTAGCCTGCTGGCATGCTCCAGCAAGCCGCCCGCCAACAATACGAGCGGCGGCGATGCGAACAGCCCTGGTGGCACCGTGGCTCCCGGCAATATGGCCGGAGGCTCGAAACAGGCTCCTCGAGCAGCGCAGCCGATCGTCGTTCCGTCCGGAAGCGTGCTCACGGTCCGTCTGGGCGAAACCCTAAGCTCCAAGACCAGTGAGGCCGGACAGGCGTTCTCGGCCACTCTCGCCACGCCGGTGGAAGTCGACGGTCAGACGGTCATCCCCGCCGGCGCCACTGCTTCCGGAACAGTGGTGGCGGCCCATGCGGCGGGCAAATTCAAAGGCGCTTCGTTGCTGCAGATTAAACTCCACGCGATCACCATTGATGGCAAGCGCTACGCCCTTCAGACTTCGTCGGTGGCCCGAGGACAAAAAGGGAAAGGCAAGCGAACGGCAGCCATGATTGGCGGCGGCGCGGGCGCGGGTGCTCTGATTGGCGCCTTGGCCGGCGGCGGCAAGGGAGCCGCAATCGGCGCTCTGGTGGGTGGCGGCGCCGGCACTGCGGGCTCAGCCTTTACCGGCAACCGCGATGTCACCCTGCCCGCCGAGTCAGCGGTCAGTTTCAAGCTGGAAGCACCGCTGGAAATTTCTCAATAGCCGTATTCGCCGATCCCTAAAACAGGAGAGACCGCGGAAAACAGGAGAGACCCCGGAGTTCAAGTCTCTGGGGCTTCTTTTTGCGGGTTCCAGGGGAAGCAAACGACTGCCGACTACCCATGTTGAACTTTCAGGAATTTGATGTCCTCACATTCGACTGCTACGGCACTCTCATCGACTGGGAAACAGGCATATTCACCGCGTTGAAGCCGATCCTCGCCGCCCACCGAAAGTCCATTCCGGACGCGCAGCTCCTGGAACTCTACGGCGAGTTCGAGGCACAGGCCGAAATGGGCGAATATCGTCCCTACTGCGACGTCTTGCAGTCGGTGGTCAGCGCCTTCGGCAAGCGGCTGGCTTTCACCCCTACACTCGACGAGCTGCAGTCGCTGCCTGACTCTGTCTCGAACTGGCGGCCCTGGCCCGATACCGTCGGCGCCCTCAAAAAGCTGAAGAGTCGTCACCGCCTCGCCATCATCTCCAACATCGACGATGACCTCTTCAAACCGACTCGGCGCCATCTGCAGGTAGCATTCGATCCCGTCATCACCGCTGAGCAAGCGCGCTGCTACAAACCGTCGCTGCAGATTTTCAAGCTGGCCCTCGATCAGGTTGGAGTCGCACCGAATCGCATCCTGCACATCGGACAAAGCGTCTACCACGACGTGCTGCCCGCGCAATCCCTCGGGCTTGCGACCGTGCGGGTGAATCGCCCCTCAAGTCGAACCGGAGTTGGCGCAGTAAAGCGTGCGGAAGGGAGACCCGACCTGGAAGTTACTGATCTGGAAAGCCTGGCCAAGCTGGCTGCCGGCTGACAGGTAGAATCAGTTATTCTTGTCCATCCGAAGCCGCTCGCGGCCGCCTGCGCACGGCGAGAGTATCGAGAAATCTGCTTTTCCGGCTTTCCAGCAGCCCGCGCTAGAAGCCCACCGGCACCTTAACGATTTTCTTTCGGATCGCGCAGTGCACGAGCTCGGCCTTGTTGTGGATATCGAGCTTTCGCATGAGGTTAAACTTGTGCGCCTCGACGGTTTTGAGGCTGAGCCCCAGCATGCCAGCGATCTTGCGAACCGTGTTGCCCTCCGCGAGCAGCTTCATAACCTCGGTTTCGCGCGGAGTCAGCGCCGAACGCGACGGACGCACTCGAGCCTGCGGACCCAGCTTCCCGCTCTCGAGCAGGCCGCCCAGCACTTCCGGGCTCACGAACTTGCCGCCCTGATGTATGTCGCGCAGGACGCTGATGAGCTTGGCGGCGGGAGTGTCCTTCAACAGGTAACCCGCCGCTCCCGATTGAAGCCCCTGCATGACGTAGTCCTGATCTTCATGCATGGTCAGAAAAATGACCCGGGTACCGGGGAAATCTCTCTGGATGACCCGCACGGCCTCGAACGACGAGAATCCCGGCATGCCCACGTCCATCAGCAGAATATCTGGGTGCAACTCCAGGACGCGCTTCAGTGCTTCTGCTGCGTCCCCCGCCTCGCCCACGACTTCCACGTCCGTCTCGTCCTGCAGCAACCGGCGGATCCCTTGCCGAACCAGGGCATGGTCGTCCGCCACCACGCAGCGAATCTTGATTTCAGGTTTCGTTTCGGTCGGCGTTGGTTCCTCCAGATACACTGCTCCTCCTGGGCCAGAAAACCTTGGAAGTGGCACGTCGCGTGGCGGGAAACCGGCTTGCTGCAACGTCTTGAGAATATTGTACAGGCATAGCAACCAGCCTGTCACGGTAGAAACCTGTTGATTTCTAAGGGCCACCAGCCCGATTTTCGGGCTTTCATCATTTAGAATCGAACGTTTATGCTGCGCTACTTCACCTCCGGTGAGTCCCACGGCGAAGCCCTGGTTGCTTTCTTGTCTGGCTTACCCGCCGGTCTGGAGGTGGACCAGGATTTTGTGGATCGCGACCTGTGGCGGCGACAGCAAGGTTACGGCCGTGGCGGACGCATGAAGATCGAGACCGATAAGGCCCATATCCTCTCGGGCGTGCACCATGGCATCACCATCGGCTCCCCGATCGCCATCCTGCTCGAGAACAAAGACTGGAAGAACTGGCAGGAATCTCTTCCGGTCGCAGAAGGCGATCCCACGAAGCACAAGGCGGTGAAGTCGCCGCGCCCCGGTCACGCCGACCTGGCGGGCGCCCTGAAGTACAATTTTTCGGAAGCGCGCTACGTGCTGGAACGCGCCTCCGCGCGTGAATCTGCAGCTCGTGTTGCCATCGGCGCCCTGGCCAAGCTCTTTCTGCGCGAACTGGGAATCGAAGTGCTCAGTCACGTGATTTCCGTGGGCGCCGCCGCAATCGCTAAGGAAGTTCCCTGGGATCAGATCAAGGCGGTTTCGAGCAAGACCGAGATCCTTCTGAGTTGTACGGATCCCGACACCGAGCAGCGCATGAAGGAAGAAGTAGACAAAGTATTAAAGACCGGCGATTCCGTGGGCGGAGTTTTCGAGGTTGTAGCGCACATGGTCCCGCCCGGCCTCGGCACATACGCGCAGTGGGACGAGCGCCTGGATGCCCTGCTGGCCGCGGCCGTCATGTCGCTGCAGGCTGTCAAAGCCGTAGAAATCGGTTCCGGGATCAGCGCCGCCGCTTCCCCCGGCTCGCTGGTCCATGACGAGATTGGCTACGACGCGGCGGATAGATTTACGAAGTTCAGTCGCCCTCGCAACAACGCGGGCGGCATCGAAGGCGGGGTTTCCAATGGCGAGGAGATCCGAGTCCGGGGCTACCTGAAGCCGATTTCCACGTTGCGGCGTCCGCTCCAGTCGGTGGATTTCGCAACCCGCGAACCGGTGAAAGCCGCCTACGAGCGCTCCGACGTATGCGTGGTCCCGGCCGCAGGCGTAGCCGCCGAAGCCATGGTCGCGCTCACCCTGGCGAAATGCGCCCTGGAAAAATTCGGCGGCGACTCCATGGTGGAAACGAAGCGCAATTTCAAGGGATACCTGGAGCAATTGAAGAATTACTGAAGTCAGTTTGCTAAGGGCGAACGACCAAGGACTAACGACCAACGACCAACGACCAACGACCGATTCATGATCTACCCCATCGTAAAATTTGGCGACCCGGTGCTGGAGAAGCGTGCGGAACCTGTAAGCGTCTTCGATGCCGAGTTGAAGAAACTGGTCGAGGACATGTTCGAGTCGATGTACGCCGCGCACGGCGTCGGCCTGGCCGCACCGCAGATTGGCATTTCGAAGCGCCTCGCCGTCATCGACGTTACCTTCAAGGAAGACCCCGATGCCAAACTGGTGCTCGTCAATCCCGAGATCCTTCACACCGAAGGCCGCCACACCCAGAACGAAGGCTGCCTCAGCATCCCGGATTTCCGCGAGTCGGTCACGCGTCCGCGCAAGGTCACTATCCGCGCCCAGGACGTGAACGGCAAGTTCTACGAAAAAACCGGCGAGGAACTGCTGGCGCGTGCTTTCCTCCACGAAACCGATCATCTGAATGGCAAGCTGTACATCAGCCAGATCAGCGCGCTCAAACGCGACCTGATGAAACGCAAAATTCGGAAGCTCGTGAAGGCCGGCGAGTGGTAAATCGTTCAATCCATGACGCAATCTCGCAATGACTCAGTCCCTTAACCTCGTGTTCGCCGGAACTCCGCGCTTCGCCGTCCCGACCCTAGAGAAGCTGGTCGAGGCCGGGTTCACCGTGCGCCTGGTCGTCACCCCGCCGGACCGACCTCGTGGCCGCGGGATGGAGTTGAGGGCGTCTCCTGTTAAGGAAAGTGCCCTGCAGCTCGGCCTTCCGATCACTCAGCCCGACAAGATCAAGAACAACGAGGATTTTCGCAATCAACTCACCGAGCTCAAACCCGATGCCCTCATCGTCGTTGGCTACGGCCGCATCATCCCGCAGTGGATGATCGACCTTCCACCCCTTGGCAACCTTAACGTGCATGCATCCCTTCTGCCAAAGTATCGGGGCGCGGCGCCCATCCAGTGGGCAATCGCGCGTGGAGAGACTGTCACCGGCGTCACGACCATGCGTATTGATGCCGGCCTCGACACGGGCGACATCCTGCTCCAGCGGGAGTGCCCAATCAGCGCGGGAGATACCGCCGAAGCGATCGCGCCGAAACTGGCGGCGATCGGCGCCGAGTTGATGGTGGAGACTCTAGGAGGTCTGCAGGCCGGCACAATCCGCGCCCGTCCCCAGGATCACGGGCAAGCCACGCTCGCTCCGATCCTTAAGAAGGAAGACGGTCAAATCGATTTCGACCGCTCCGCCACCGAGATCTGGAACCGCCTGCGCGGCTTCCAGCCCTGGCCCGGGGCATTCACGACGTTTCGAGGCAAGAACCTGCACATATGGTCCGCGAAACCGGCCAATGCGAACGCTCCTTTGGGTGAGATAAAACTGCAAGGCGATCATCTACTCGTCGGCTGTGGCTCGCACACTGCGCTCGAGTTGCTGGAGGTGCAGGTCGAAGGCAAGAAGCGTATGCCGGCGCACGACTTCGCGAACGGCTATCGTCTCCACGAAGGCGAGCGCCTAGGCGAAGCGAAGTAGCGCCCAGGCCGCTTGCAAGCGCCCAGGGATTTGGCAGCGCCGGCGTCCTCGCCGCCGCCGAACTGAGAACTGAACACCGGAACCCGCCTCCAATGTCGGTCTCTCCAGCACGTGCCACCGCCTTCGACATCCTGCTCCGCGTCGAGCAGGAAGATTCCTACGCCTCCGAACTCCTGCATTCCGCTCGATGTGCGGAACTCACAACCGCAGATCATGCCCTCGCGACCGAGCTTGTCATGGGAGTTCTCCGCTGGCGATCGTCGCTGGACGCCGCAATTGCCAAGGCATCTTCCCAGCGCCTGGAAAAACTCGATCCAGAGGTCCTGATTGCGCTTCGCCTGGGCGCTTATCAAATGGGCTGGCTCGATCGCATACCTGCTCGGGCTGCGATTCATGAAAGCGTCGAACTGGTGAAGCGGGCCCGCAAACGCTCCGCCGTACCCTTTGCCAACGCCGTGCTGCGCAAGTTAGCCCAATCCCTCACGGCTGGCGAAGCGCGAACAAACCTCATCCAGTCCGCGAGCGCGCCCGACGCACTGGCAACGGCATCGGCCCATCCCGGATGGCTGGTCGAGCGCTGGGTCCCCCAGTTCGGACTCGATGTCGCGCGGCAAGTCTGCAGCTACGATCAGTCGATTCCCGTCACAGCGCTCCGCTTGCGCGCACCTTCTGCGGAGGAAGAGCTCCGGCGTGCCGGCATCGAACTGGTGGCCGGAGCTGTTCTGGCCGGTGCGCGTCGGGTTTGCTCCGGAGACATCACCAAGACAAAGGCATTCGACGAAGGCCGCGTTGCGATCCAGGATGAAGCCTCTCAACTCGTGGCTGCGCTGGTCGGCAAGGGTACGCGCATCCTGGACTGCTGCGCTGCTCCGGGCGGAAAGACCTGGGGGATCGCCGATCATAATCCCGAGGCAACCATCGTCGCTGTCGAACTACATCCGCACCGCGCCGAAGGTTTGCGCAAGCGAATCGCAGCGAAAAACCTTCAGGTGGTCACCGCGGACGTGCGCGAATTGCCTGTCCGTGAGCGGTTCGATCGTGTGCTGGTCGACGTGCCTTGCTCGGGCACAGGCACGCTGGCCCGCAATCCCGAGATCAAGTGGCGACTCAAGCCCGCAGACCTGACGGACCTCCGCGCTCGCCAGCTATCGATCCTGGAGTCGGCGATGAAGCAGGTTGCTCCCGGGGGAAAATTGGTCTACTCCACATGCTCCCTGGAAAAGGAGGAAAATGAATCGGTAGTCGACCGAGCCCTTCGCACCCATGAGTCCTTTCGACTGCGGGATCACCGGGTTGAGTTGGAGCGCTTGCGCACAGACGGTCAGCTGGTCGCGAAGCACCTCGATTCATTCCTCCACGGACCCTATTTGCGCACCATTCCCGGTCTTCATCCCTGTGACGGGTTCTTCGTCGCTATTTTCGAAAGGCCGAACTGATTGCAATCCGAGTCGATCACAACCAGCTGGCGCAGAATGGCGATGCCGTCCGAAGCCGAGGAACAAATCACTGGGGTTCAGAAGCCCCCGAGGTCCGGGCGCTTCGGTTCTCCTCACCCGCGCGAAGCTTGTTGTGCGCGTCCGCCCCAGGACGCTGGCGGCTTGGGAAGGATGCTCCTGGGTGGCCTCAGCGACTCTGCGCCTTCTGTCGATGTTCATCGCACTTCGAAGTTCACCGTTGCGCCCGCATTCACTCGTTGTCCGGGCGCTGGGTTTTGTGACACGATCATGCTCGCGGGCGACGGTTGCGGTGGAGGCATCTCTGGCGAAGAAGAACTGGCAGACGTCGAAGAGGTGTCTACCGTCACATTACCCATGTGAAAGCCGGCATCGAGGAGTGCGAGGTTCACGCTCCCGAGCGGCTGCCCGACGAAGCTTGGCATCACAAAAGCCTGCGCCTGCAGAGAAGTTGTCACCAGCAGGCTAATCCGCGGAACGGAGACGCCACTGGCATTCGGTGGCGGACTTTGCGCGAGCACCTGGTCCGGCGTCGCACCCGGCATTTCTAAGTAAGCGACCGATCCGACATCCAGTCCGCGTCGGCGAATGTTCAGGTCGGCCGCTCGGCCGCTCTGTCCCAGCACATCCGGAATCGCGATCCGTTGCGGCCCGAGGCTTTGCGCAACCCGCACTTGCCAACCGTGGCGCACTCGGGTGCCGGGCGTGGGGATCTGCGACATGATCCTGCCTTCCGCAACGTCCGCGCTGTAGTACTGCCGTTCGATCGCCACGTTCAGCCCCAGACCCGCGACGGCGCGCTCGGCTTCCGGCGGACTCAGTCCGGTCAGCTTGGGCACGGTCACCTCGCCCCCGTGAATGGCAAAGCGCATCGCCATGAGGGCCGAGAACATCGCCACCAGCAAAAGCACGAGCCCCACCAGCACAAACCGGAAAAAGGATTTCATGACTGAGGGCGATTATAGGGGAGGATCCCTTCTTCGTTCCCAGATTGGCGAACCTCCAGCGGCTCCCGGGGGCCAGTTACCAAAGGCCCTGTCAGCATTGCCCTTTCGAACATCCCGTAGCGACACTCCTGAGTGACCCCACGAGACGCACTTGGGGTTAACGTAGGTGCTACGGTGCTCGGCAGGTCAACGCCTGGCCGGCGCCCACTCCTTCGCCATAAGGCTATACACTATGCAGAACTCCAACACCTCCGCTACGGCACGGCGCAGCTCGAGGGTGCCGGCCAACGTTCCGATCCTGGTCACCAGCCTGGAGCCGGCAACTCATTTCTCTGAAGTCTGCGAGACCTTGATGGTCAGTGCCCATGGTTGCTCGATGCGCTCGCCGATGAAGCTGGACGCGGGAGTGCTCGTGCACTTCCACAGCAAGGAAGGCCGTGAGACGACCGCTAAGGTGGTCTACTGCCAGCCGCTCGAGTCCGATCGACTGGGCTGGAGACTAGGGGCGAAGCTCGATCGCCCGGAGAACTTCTGGGGACTGAAGGCGTGTCCGCAGGATTGGGGACGATTGTCGGCACCTGCTGCCCCGACCGGGGACAAGCTCCCCCTGAAGCTACTGGGCAAGAACCCCCAGACCGTCGATCCGCAGCCGAGTCCAATTCCCGCGTCATTGAAGGTCACACTCGAGAAGATCCAGAAACAGATCTCGGACGACAACCTGCGGACGATGATGGCCGAACTTGTCCAGCCCCTGCAGGCCGAGGTGACGGACCTGCGGGAGAAGCTGGCCCGTGGGGACTCACGGCGGAGCCGGTTTGAGGTCTCGCTGTCGCAAATTCCGCCGGAACTCGAAGAGCAGTTGGAGCAGCGCCTGCGGAAACACCTGGGGCCGCGAATCCAAGAAGAGGCGCGCGAGCAGTCGGCACAGGTGCTGGAGGCGGCGAAAGCGGCTATCGGCCAGAAGACCACGGACAGCCACAACCAGTTCCTCGACCAGGTCGGGCAAGAGCTGCAATCAGTGGAGCAACGGACGAAAGGTCTCGCCTCAGAGGTGGCCGCCAATCTGCGGGACCACCTCAACCGGCGACAGGGAGAGTTCCAGCAGCAGGTTGTGGACGCAGGCAACCGCCTCAAACGGTTGAGTGAGGAACTCCTGCAGGTTCTGCAGCACAACCTGGGGGAGGAGCACAATGAGCGCCGCCGCGAACTGGAGCAGGTTCAGGGAGTGGTGGTGTCGGAGGCGTCGCGGGTGCGGGAACAGGTCGCGGTGCTTGACGGGCGCATCACTAAGCTGGACGAGTCTGCGCGTGAGCTCGAGTCAGGCCTCGACAAACGCCTGGGGCAAATGGCGAGCAATACTGTGGGCAGCACGCGCAAGCAACTGGAGAGCGCGGTCGATGCGATTCTCGTGGATATGGGAACCCGCAGTTCTCAGGAGCTCAGCACTCAACTCGATGACGCCTGTTCGCGCCTGAAGATCGTCCAGAAGGGGATCGAAGCGTCGGTGTCTGAGTCGCTGAAGATCCAGGTCGGCGAGACTCTGAAGTCGTTCGAGCACTCCATGGAAGAACTGGCGCAGCAAGCCGTGGGACGGTTGCGAATCACGCTGGCCAGCGGTTTGAATTCGCTGGTGACGAGTCTGGGCGAGCAATTCCGCGTGGGAGGCGCGACCAACGGCGATAGCAAACATCCGCCAGTCGACTAACCAAGGCACCGCAAATTTTCTCCAAGAATCTGTCGCGGCCCTGCGTCCGCGAAGCCTTACCCGATCATTCCATCAGGACTGCTTGTCGTGCAACAATTCCGCTCGCCCATCGGGCGGGATCGCCAGCCGGCCGGTGCGACGCATCGTACTCCAGTCGTATGCGTAGGCCGTTCCACAAATGAGGCACACCTGATAATCCTGGCCATGAGTGCCGCTGTGGGGCCAGGAGAACTGATGCGGGCATAGTCTTCCGAGGAGTCGCTTGAGAAACTGGGCCGCCATACTTATCTCGATCCTTAAGAGTGAACTCGCATGGACACACCGAGGCGCTGGGTCAGAAGCTGGAAACAGCCCAGAACCTGCGCCTGGTGTGACCTCAAAGTACCACAGCCCGTGTTCGTCAGCTTCGCACTTGGGTACATGGGCGATGGGCTGAGGGTCACTGCCCGGTCTCATTACTATCCGTCGCTGGTTTCAGTATGCTTCGGTCGAGGATCGCCAGTTCCGAATTTGCTTCGGAAGGGGGGACTTGGGTCACGATCGAGGGCAAAAGGGATCGCGGAGTCGCCTGGAGCAGGAAACTCCTTTAAGCGCATCAAAGTCTGCCAAGGAGTCGCAAAGGCGCGAAGAAGATCCACTCATGAGTGAGCTCGCTATCCGCCCTCAGCTAGAACTAAAGTTGGGGCAAAGGCCGGTCAGTGCCCCGCGATCTTGTGACGCAGACTCACGTCTTTTACCACCTTCGTCGCCTTGGTCGGCTGCTTTCGAAGGGGCTTGATGCACTCCGCATACTTGTCGTTGTCAAATTCCTTGCCGCCCGGCCACCAGACTGAGTAACCCCGCGGGCACTTCACCTCCGCGTAGGGCTCGAATACCCGGACAGGCGAGACGGACACAACACCGTGCAAGACGGCAAGCAGAATCAAAGTATGCATGGCACCCCCGTTGAAACCTCGACCCACAAGCAGGTCGTGAACTTGAAGACAGCCGGGCCGGAATCGTGCGTTCTCTTCTTGACTCCCGCAGCGGCGCTCGTTGTGGTCTTACGCGAGATCGGGGGGACCGCTGCGTCCGAGTAACAGGCTATTACACCCTGGGGTTGGCGGAGAATACTGTGGTTTCTGTACAGGGGCGGGGGAAAACATGGAGGACAGAACCGACGCTGCTATCACGCTCATTCTGCGCGACTTTCCTCGAAAGGCGGGCGAAGGAGTGGGGCCGTCGGGGGTAATGCCTTCAGCCCCAACCAAAACGATTCATCGGGCTAGCGTCGCGAAGTGCGACAGCAGATGATTCGGCTGAATCTGTTTTTCATTCCGACAGCCGACAGCGGAGGCCCCGCCAGCCAGTCCGATTTCCCGACGCGCAGGTGCTGTTGCCTGAGTTCGGACATTCCGAACCGGTGCTCCGCGATTTCGAGTACCTTTGAACGCGAAATGACGCTCGAGTTCTGATGGAAGTATAGGTTCGAAAGGATCTTTCCGTAGCGCGCCGTTTCCGGGAGGAACTCCTCACGGAGTTTCGCCATCCAGAATATCCAGAATGGTCAATACTCTGTAATGTACCCCTCGCCGCGCAAATCGGTGCATCGGGTTCGCTGAGCTCCTCCTGGTCCCGAACCTAGCGCGATAGGATTCTACTTCGTCGGTACGATCGATCGACACAGGAGAGCAACCACATGAGAGACAGCAATCCGGCACGGGTGCGTTTTGAAGGCAGTCAGCCGATCCTGCGCGTGGAAAACATGGAGGCCAGCCTCCGGTTTTACGTGGACGTTCTGGGTTTCGAGAACGCCGGTTGGGGCAACGATGACTTCACCTGCGTGTGGCGCGACCGCGCCGGGCTCTACCTGTGTCGGGGCGATCAGGGACGAGGCGGAGCGTGGGTTTGGATCGGGGTGGAAGACATCGAAAGGCTCCATCAGGAATCGAAGACGCACGGAGTGACGATCCGTCTGCCGCCGACAAACCGCCCGTGGGCTGTGGAGATGCAAGTCGAGGATCCCGACGGTAACGTGCTGCGGTTCGGGTCGGAGCCGAAGTTGAGGGAAGTTTTCAAAGTTTCAAGGTTTCGAGGTTCAAAGTCTCGAGATTTCGATGGCGGGTAGACGCAACAGAATTGGCCGATCCCTGGAAATTGCGAAAGGGCCGATGTTCTGGCCCTGGGGTTGGGTGGCGCGATCTTCGACGAGTTATTTCATGTGGATGGTCTTGCCATCGGGGTCGAGCGTGCCCTTGACCCGGACCTGCTTGCCTTCGTACTGCTTCAGTCCATCCTGGCGGTCGATGTCATAGGTCTTGCCGCCGGCCTCCTGAAGGACATACTTGTCGCCTGACTTCACGATGGTGCCGCTGAAGGTCTGGCCATCGTCAGACGGTTGGGCCTGGGCGTCGTTGCCGCTCTGACCGGCGGGCGGCTGTCCTGGCTGCTGCTGCTGCGACGACGGCGCGCTGGGAGATTGCGAGGAGTCAGAGTGCTGCGCGTAGAGCGGGGCGGTGCCCAGGGCCAGCGCGAGCGTGCCAAGAATCCACAGAGATGGTGTGCGTTTGTTCATGAAGTCCTCCGGAGAAGTTTTTCGGTCTGCGCTTGTATAGCAAGCACGGGGCCAACGGAGCTCGCGCGATGATGTTTTTCGGCAGCAAGCTCTGACTGTTTGCTCTGAATGTTTTAGAACGATTGCGGTTCCCGTGTTTCGCAGCCCGCAAGGGGTTCCTCGGGGAAGGTCCTGAGCGCAGGTACGGGGAACGCCGTAGAGCGCGGCGAATCTACTCGCGGCCGGGCGCGCGGGATCGAGAAATATTTGCACGGCGAGTGGCCTCGCTCGTGTCCCGTGCGAATGAGTGCGCTCTCCGTCTCAGTGAGGGACGAGTGGGTGGAAGAGCCCGTCGGCGATTGTGGCCGGCGGTCGGTCCATCGGAATCGCCGTGCGCCGATGAACGGGCTTTCTCCGCGTCCCTTCGCGAACTTTGCGCGCAAAAGCCGCCCTCGTGCGCTTCGTGGTTGGTGTTTCTCCCGCGCTTCGGAGCCACCAGAGAGTTGAGAAATCTACCGCGGCCAGAGCCAACCAAAAGTGCCCGCGGTCAGCAAAGCGTAGACGAGTCCATCGAGGACTTCCTTGATGGTCACGCTCCACGTCTGACCCTTCCAGATCCCATTGCTCAAATTTCCCAGACCGTAGGCGAGGAAGGCCGTGGTGCCGGCCACGCGAAAGACCGCCAAATAGTTTGTGCCGGGCGCGACCGTGTGTCCAGTCAGATAGGCGACGAAGAAGCCGATCACGAGGCAATAGACAAACCACTGGATCAGGTACTTCGGCATGGCGGGCGGACCGGGCGGAAAGACGGTCATCATGCCAACGGGTCCCTGTTTGTATTTGTCCTGCACGGCGGGCGACTTCATTTCCTTATGCGTGCAGTAAGGAAAAATGTAGAGGCCTCGCTTCAAGCCTGCGGCCCGCAGCGTGGCCAGGACCTTGTCCTCATCGGGGAGCTGCTGGTAGTCGCCACGATGGTAGGGCAGCAGCATGTGCATGACGGAGCTGGCGACGAAGATGATGACGGCCGACAACAAGATCGGCAGCCAGAGAGCGGAGAGAGGAACCATGAGGAGCCTCCTTGGGTGCGAGGTCGAATGCCGGGATTCGCACGCGAGGCTACGCCTGTCGGGGGGCGGTGGTCAAGGGGCAGGTCTTGCGCAGGTCTGGGGTGTCAGGTCTTCAGGTCTTAGGTCGCAGGCTTCAACCTTCCCGAGAATGCAATAATTAGGGGCTTATGGCCGAGACACTTGGGCACGTGGCAGTGGTCGTCCGAAACTACGACGAGGCGGTCGCATTCTTCACGCGCGCTCTGGGCTTCCGTCTGATCGAAGATACGGACTTGGGCGCGGGGAAGCGGTGGGTGCTGGTCGGTCCGGCGAATTCTGCGGGGACGAGCTTGCTGCTGGCGCAGGCGGCTACGCCGCAGCAGGCCAGCCGCATCGGGAACCAGACCGGGGGACGCGTGTTTCTGTTTCTGCACACCGACGATTTCTGGCGCGACTACCGGGCGATGACAGCGCGGGGGGTTAAGTTCGTCCGAGAACCGCGCGAGGAGGCATATGGGACGGTCTCGGTTTTCGAGGATCTGTACGGGAACCTTTGGGATTTGATCCAGCGGAAGTGAGCTGGCTGGCTGCATCAACGGGCCAGGACGCCTGCTTCTCCACCGACAAAGTAGTTGCCGTCGCAGGGAATCGGGTGTCGGGACGCTAAGGCAGATTCCTCCCCCGCCTCCACGCTCGGCGGAGGACCAGAGGAATCGGTTAGAAGTGGCGGACTCCATTCCTCGGTTCAGTGCACTTCGTCTTCGGCGGGGGCATTGTCCGGGGTGTCCACCTTCAGTATTTCCGGTTTGGGTGGCGTGGTCGGTGGAGGTTGGAACTCGCCGGGGTCTTTGCCGGACATGGCAAACTTCATGAAGTCGATCCACATGGGCAGGGCGGCGTGGGCTCCGCTTTCCTTCGCGCCCAGAGATTTTTTTTCGTCGTAGCCGATCCAGACGCCGCAGGTCATCGAGGGGGAGAAGCCGACGAACCAGGCGTCGGTGAAATCGTTGGTGGTGCCGGTCTTGCCGCCCAGCGGGAGCTTCAGGCTGGCGGCGGCGACGCCGGTGCCATGCTGGACGACTTCTGCGAGCATCGAGGTCATGATGCGGGCGGTGCGCGAGGAGACTACGTCTTTCACGTCGGGGAAATTCTCTTCCAGCACGCGGCCTTCGTAGTCGGTCACTTTTGTGATGTAGCGGGGAGTGATGCGGACGCCGTCGTTGGGGAAGACGCTGAAGGCGCTGGTCTGCTCGAGCAGCGTGATTTCGGCGGACCCGAGTGCGACTGGAAGATACGCCGGGAGGTTCGACGTCACGCCGAAACGGTGAGCGTAGTCGATCACCGTTTTGATGCCCAGCCGGTCGGCGAGGCGGAGCGCGGGGATGTTGCGCGATTGAGCCAGGGCGCGGCGCAGCGTGATGGTGCCTTCGAATTTCTCGTCGTAGTTGTGCGGGGTGTAGGGGCCGGATTGCGTTTCGAAGGTGATGGGAGCGTCCAGGATGGTGTCGTCCGGGCTGGCGCCCTGATCGATGGCGGTTGTGTACACGTACGGCTTGAACGATGAACCAACCTGGCGCAGAGCCTGCGTGGCGCGATTGAATTTCGATTCGTTGAAATCGCGGCCGCCGACCATGGCTTTGATCTCACCGGTGGCGTTGTCGATGGCGACGAGCGCAGCTTGCGCGCCCGAATCCTGTTCCAGGCTCACATGCGCTATGCCGTCGGCGCCGAGCCTTTGGATCTTCACGTAGCAGAGGTCGCCGGGCTTGAGGATGTTCTGGATCTTTTTCCGGGTCCAGGCGGCGTCCTGCTGGGTGAGCGTGGCGCGGTAGCGGGCGAACTTGACCGTGGCGAATCCGGGAGCGACAGCAGTCACCAGCGCGTGCAGATAACCGTTAGCTTCGGGCTCGTCGTCCCAGTCGGGGTGAGTGTAGATATCGAGCGTGACTTCATGGGAGAGCACGTTGACCAGGTGATTTTTCCAGCCATGGCGGCGCTCGTAGGCGGCAACCCCGTTGAGGACGGCCTGGTTCGCGGCTCTCTGAAGATCCGTGTCGAGCGAAGTGTAGACGCGCAGGCCGCCTTCGTGAACCTGGTCGCTGCCGTATTTGTTCTCGAGGTAGCGGCGGATCTCTTCCACATAATACGGGGCAAGTGAGTTCGGGTCGTGCTGCAGGTTGAGCTGGACCGGCATGGCTTTCGCGTCGGTGGCTTGTTGCGCGGTGATTTTGCCGTCCTCGAGCATGGCGTTGATGACCAGGTTGCGGCGCTTGAGGGCACGGTCGGGATGCGTGATGGGCGAGTAATACTGGGGGGCCTTGGGGAGTCCAGCGAGCAGCGCGGCTTCGTCGAGGTTGAGCTTCTTCGCCGGCTGGTTGAAGTAATACTCCGAGGCGGATTCGAAGCCGTAGGCGCCGTGGCCGAGGAATATCTGGTTTGCGTAGAGTGTGAAGATCTGGGACTTGGTGAACTTGCGTTCGATCTGGACGGCCAGCAGAGCTTCCTGGATTTTGCGATGGAAGGAGCGGTCGGGGGACAGGAACAGGTTACGCGCCAGCTGCATGGTGAGGGTGGAGGCGCCCTGCACCTTGCCGCCGGACTCGATGTCGCGATAGGCCGCGCCCATGATCCGCCAGATGTTGATGCCCCAGTGCCGGTAGAAGTCCTTGTCTTCGATGGAGATCAGCGCATCGCGCAGGACGGGGGGATAGTCGTCGTAGGCAGCGACCACCCGTCGCTGCAGCGCGAAGGAGCCGATGATGCGTCCCTGGCCATCGTAGAGCTGGGTGATGGAACTCGGGCGATAGTGCTCGAGCTCATCGACCTGCGGCAGGTCGGTGGAGTAGACGAGCAGCAGACCCGCGGTGGTACCGACCAGCGCGGCGGCCAGCAGGAGCAGGCCGAGCACCACGCGGCCGACAAGCTTCTTCCTGGGAACTGCGACTTCCTGCACGTCCTCGAACAGGGACTTCATGGAGTGAGGTCAGGATAGCAGGCGTTGGTCGTTCCTCGTTGGCGGTTGGCCTGCTTCCATCGAGTGCATGGACATTGCCATGGAACGTCAGGTCCTTCGACCCGTCTCGCCGCCCGCAGCACGGTTCGGGACTGCGCTCGAGAGAACAATCGCGAGAAAACAAAACCGCGCGCCCGGAGGCACGCGGCAGCTGAGCGCGAATGACGAACGATCCACGAATGGTTCTTAGGCTTTTGTTTCGCGGTTCTTCAGAACTTCAATCGCCTTGCGCAGCTGTTCATCCTGCTGGGGGGCTTTGGCCTTGTTTTCGTCAGTGGCGTTTGAATCCTGATCTTCGTCGGGAAGCGGCGCGTCGTCGTCGGTGTCGGCGACCAGGACGTTGGGAGTGATGGCCGTGTCCTGGATAGCCTTGCCGCTCGGCGAGTAGTACTTGGCGATCGAGAGGATCACGGCGGATCCGTCCGGAAGATCGATCAGCTTCTGGACGGAGCCGTCGCCGAAGGTCTTGTCCCCCACGACGTCTCCGCGGGCATTCTCGAGGATCGCCGCGGCTACGACTTCAGCCGGGCCCGCCGTGCCGCGATTCACAAGCACGACTAGCGGAAGATTCGTAATGGCTTTGGAAGGTTCGGCCGTAAAAGCCTCACGGGGATATTTCTGTCCCTGCAGGTACGTGATGGTTCCGTGATTCAGGAAGAGGTTGGCGGTGGCGATACCTTCCGAGGCCTCGCCTTCACCGCTATTGCGCAGATCAAGGATGAGTTTCTTGGCGCCCTGCTTTTGCAGCGCTTTAATCAGGTTCGCGATCTCTTGCGATTTGCCCTTGTTGAGGGCGTCCACCTTGATGTAGCCGACGCCTTCTTCCACCATCTTGTCAGTCACGGCGGGAATGGACACGACATCCCGGGTGACGACAACTTTCTGCGGCTCCGCGCGGCGCGCGCGCACGACCGAAACGCTTACATTCGAGCCGGGCTGGCCACTGAGGAGAGCGCGAATTTCGGCGAGCGACATTTCGCGCGTGCTGTGGCCTTCGATGGCTTCGAAGATATCGGAGCCCTGAATGCCTGCTTTATCGGCCGGACCACCAGGAATCACCGAGATCACCGCGGCGTAACCGAATCGCTTGGAGACGGCCGCGCCGATGTCGGCCTTGGCGTCGCTCTTTTTGGACTTGTATTCCTGGTACTCCTTGGGGCTGAGGTAGCTGGAGTTCGGATCCAGGGCCTCCAGCAGCCCGTGCAGGGCGCCGTCGGTAACTTTCGGGATATTGGGCTCTTCCACGTACTCGGTGTTCACGCGGTTAAGCACTTCGCTATAGACCTGTAGCTGGCGGAAGGGGCCGTCGTTCGAGGAGGCGCGCACGCCACCCAGTCCGCCCACGACCATGAACAAGAGCACAGCAAACGAGGTAACAAGAATTGCGGCTTTGGTCTTCATTGACATCGCTTTGTAATCATCCAGAAAGGAAGGGAAGTCACTTCCAAGAGAGATAATCGCATTATATCTCTTATTGATGTTGGTTCCAGCAGCGGGGCTGCCAGAAATCGAACGGTGGTAACTATCCGGACGCGGGCTTCGGGCCGCCGAGGCGGAAGGCTTTGCTGGGGTTGCGGAAGGGGGGGTGAGCCGGCCGGGTTGGTCGGCGGCCTATGCCCGGTAAATAATTCATAAGATATGGTTTACACTAACGATGAAAGGGCTCGGGGAAGGATTGATTTCCCGCCGCAGCGCCTTTCGGGCCGACGCACTGGCAGAAGCCCTACCCCGGGTACTTGAAGTTCACGGTAACCACAGTCTGGAAGTCGATCGGCCGGCCATTGGGGCCATAGGGTTTGAAGCGCCACTGCCGGACCGCGTCGAAGGCCGCGCGGCCGAGAGCGAAGTATCCCCTGATCAGTTTTACGTCCCGCACCGTGCCGTCCCTGGCAACCCAAACCTGCAAGACCACCGGCCCATCGAGGTGCTGGGGCAACGCCTGCGCCGGGTAGTCCGGCTCCACTCTATGCTCCACCAAAGTGCGGGACGTCTGCTCGGGCACGACGCCAGGCTCGAGAGAACTCGCCGGGCTCTGGGACGGAGATGTTTTGAGGCTGTCAGGAATGATGACGCCGCTGCGTCCGCCGGAAGCAGCAGGAGGATTTGCGCGCACAGGAGCCGCAGCTGGAGCTTGCGGCCTGGCCACGGGGATGACAACCGGTTGCACCTGGGGCTGCGCTGGAACCGTTTGAGCGTTGCTATCTGCCGGGACTACGGATTCGGACTGCGCCTGCGCCTGGTCGGAGCCCGGGGGAGCTTCGGTCGAAGGCGGCTGCTGGGCGCCGGGCCTCGGTACAGGCTTGGTTTCGATAATCTCAATATTGCTCGAATCGACCTCTGACGACTCGATCGGACCCGGATCGGGCGGGATCGGATCTTGACCTTGGGCGGAGGGCGCATGCGGCAGCGGCTTTTCGGGAGAGGCTGACTGGGCGGTCGGCGAAGGTGCTGCGGGTTGGGATCCGACTGGGTGAATGGTTGCGGACAACGAATGAACGACCGAGCTCAATAGGCTATGAAACGAATCTCCGGGAGCCCACGCCCAGAGAACCCCGGCGACCAGCAGGCAACCGACCAGGGCAAAAACCAGGTACTGCGGATGCGACTGCCTGCCGAGCGCGGGCTCCGTCTGTTCTTCTTCGGGAAGCGAAGAGAAGACGCCGGTCGAATCCTGCGAGCGCTGAGGCTCGGGTGTGGTTACTTCGGGCGTGCGGATTTCGCGAAGTTTCGCATCCCACCTGTTTTTCACTGCGGGTGTTGCTTCTTGGGTTTTGGGTTCCTGCTCGCGCGCTGCGGCTGGGCCGTTGGCCTGCCAATGCGGCTGCGCTCGGCCGGGAGCACCCCCCGCCTCGCTGGATTCCTGTGCTTCCAGCGCGCTGCGCGGCGCAGTCTGCGCGACAAAGCCGGTCTTGGTCGAGAGAAACTCGTCCTGGTCGAGACCTTCGGCGGCTGCGGCTGACACCGCGGCTTGCGCCACTGCGGCCCGCTCCTCTTTGGTCTTCTGCTCAGATCGCCGGGAGAGGATCAGATCACGGGCGGTCGAAAGCGTGTCCTGGGCCTGCCGCAGATCAACGGGCTTCTTGATGGCGGAATTTGCGCCGTGTTGCAGGGCGCGCGGCAGATCTTTGTCGTTCTGCACCAGAGCTAGGTTCAGAGCCTGGCTCGTGTTCTTTCGCTCGCGCGCGGTCTTGAGCAGAGAGATTGCATCCGCTTCCTGGTCCCAGTCCACCAGGATGGCGTCGTAGTTCTCGTGGGATATTCGTTGAACGGCGACCAGCATTTCAGAACAGATGTCAGCTTCAATCCCAAGATCGGTAAGGACTTGGCAGAGCGTCGAGGTGCTCGTTCCATCCGAGGAGAACAGAAGGGCGCGGAGAGCCATCCCGATCAGGCTAGTGGGCGGTAATCATGGCAGCAAGTTACGGAGGTGGAGAAGGGGAACACGATGGACCAGCGGCCGGCGGTAAGAAGGACATGTCCCGTTGGGCAATTCTTAAGGTGGACAGCGAAGCACCGGCTGCGGTTTTTGAACCAGCAAGGACCGCAAACGAGCTGAGGAACCCTGAGGAACAGAGAGGGAACGCGGGTCTTCGCGAGCCATTCTGGTCCTGGGTGGTTTAATGCTTTTTCGCGGACTCCACCACCGCCGCCGGCGGCTGGGTCATCTCCAGAGCCCAGATGGCGGCCGGCCGCATGTACATGGAGGCGCGATAGTTGCCGGTCACGTCATACGCCTCGGGGGTCCGGAACCAGTAGCCTTTAGTTTCGTAGGTTACGTGGTAGACGCCCCAAGCGGTGTGAAAGGCCTCCTCCTTCATGCCGTCGCTGAGCATGAGGGCTGCGACGCTGAAGGTGGTACCGGTCCAGACCTCCTGGACCTGCTCATTGCTCGTGATGATGCTGCCGTCAGTAGCCATGCCGTTCACGGCACCCATTTCGCCTTTGCCGAACTTCATGACGTTATAGTCGAAGATTTTCTTGAGCGCGCTGCGCTGCATCTCGCGCGGTACCAGATCGCCCAGACCCGTCATGTGGGCGTACCACTGGCCGGCTAACTGGTCGGCCTGGATATCGTCGCGGTATTCGCTTTGGGTGTCATAGCGGAAGTACGTGCCGTTCCACAGTTTCCTGATGTAGCTGGCCTGGCTCCTGGTGAAAAGAGCTTGGTACTTTGCGGCCGCGGGCTGATCTCCGAGGACGTTGGCGATTTCCTCAGCGGCGCGCAGCGCAGCCAGCCACAGGCTTCCGCAGTATGCACTCTCTCCACGAACAACCCAGACGTCGTAGGTTTGATCGGGATAGCCATCGTTCTCCGGGATGCCGTCGCCGTCGCGGTCGAACTTGCGCAGGTATGCCAGCGCTTCCTCGACGGCCGGCCAGGTATATTCGAGGAACTGCTTGTCGTTGCGCCCGCTGAACACGTAGTCGCGCCAGACCATCAACACAAACTTGCTGTTGAGGTCTTTCCATCCGTTGGTGTTCTGCCAGCTGAACTGATTCACCTGGAAGAAGGGATCTTCCTCGGGCACGCCCAGATCATGGGGGACGGCCCCTTTCGACTTGCGCTCGCGATACGCGGGAGCGCCGGACTGCTGGGACTTCCAGACCCAAATGTACTTGTCGGTCAAGTCCTGAGGTACGGTGTCGGCGAACTGCCGGAGTTCCTGCTTATCGATTTCCGGCCAGAACTTGGCCAAGGGCATCGAACCGTAAAAGCGCACATCGAGGGTTGCGTAAAACGGGTAGTCGAAGCACTCCATGAAAGCAAAGGTATGCGGAGTTTTGGGATCCGACCCGACCGGGCGCCCCCAAAAAGAGCCGGCGTCGGCCAGGATGTACATCTCGTTGAACAGTGCTCCGCGGTACCAAAGCGGCTTGCTTTCATCGTTGACGTAGGGCGCTTGCCAAGCATCGATGGCGTCACTCCAGTTCGCCGAAGCGAGCAGACCGTCGCGCGCGATGTTCCACCCGTTGGTCCCGTTCGTGCCATAGAAGGCGGTGTAGTGGCGGTACCACTTGCGCCCGGAGCCGAATTCCACGATGGGCAGATCCCAGGCGATCACCATGGGAACGACGCGCCTTTCGCCTGGCTTGAGAGTAAAGCGCACCGCAATCGCGCCGGCAATGTCTTCGCCGCTGCTGATCCAGTCTTCCCCGCTGTTGGTGAGTTTCCCGTCTGTCGAGAACGGCTCCCACACTTCGCTGCCGTCACTTTGGGGGTCGAAGCTGGTCTGGTAGGTGACTTCGATTCCGGGCGACTCCAGGGCTGCGATCACGAACTGTCCGTCCCACTCGTCCTGAACGGAGCCAGTGCGTTTGCGATCAAGGACGATGCCTTTCATCACGCCGTCGGAGCCCCGGGGCTCGCTCATGAAACGGTTTTGATTGCCGTAACTCATGTGCCCGCTGAAGTTACGGTTGAAATTGCGGAACCAACCCAGCATGTTAGCCCAGGAAAGCATGACCGAAACCGTGACCGCTTGGTCGGTCGGATTTTCGGCATGCCAGCGATAGACCGCGACGGGATAGCTGGTCTGTTTGTAGTTGTCGGGGAGGATGGGGGAGAGCTGCTCGAGCGTCACGTGCGCCGGGAACTTGTTCCAACGGTAGTCATACCAGGATTTGGGGTAGAGCGAGTAGTAGTTGCCGGCGCCCACCGGATAGTCCCACTTCCAACTGCTCAACTCGCTCGCGGCGGGATGGGTGGTGGTGAGCACTTGCGCCACACCCTCGGAGTCCCCGGCCTTCTGATACATGGCGAACTGGTTGACGTTTACCGTTTCGTACTTGTGGACACCGGTCTTGACATGCCAGCGCGCGAAGTCACCACGATAGGTGCGCGAAAACGTGCCGGCGCCCAAGCCACCCACGGGAGCACCTTGCCAGTACCCGTCGTCAATGTGGCCCGAATCGAGGGCGGCTTTTCTGGTACCGGCATCCAGAAGCGGCTGTCCGATGGGACGCTTCCAGGCAGCCTGGGGAATTGCATCGCCACTCCATGCCCAGGGCGCGCACATGAGTAGCAGGGAAAGAACCGCGCGGCCGCTCACAAACTGCTTCATACATCCTCCCCCGAATCGAGATTCGGCCTTCAGCTTGACGAGGCGCGACTGTCGTGATAACAAAATCGTTTTTCTAAGACGGGAATCTTACATCAGGAACCCCGACAAATCCATACCGAAGCATGCAACCGAGCGCGCCTGGTGGGGCCGCAAGAAAAGCCGGGTGGGCTATAATCGAGGACTTCCAGTCTCATGCGCAGGCTTCTCTTTCTGGGCTTACTCTCGGCGGTGCTGGCCTGTGCGCAGACCGTTCCCACCTCGCCCGCCAAGGATTCTGCCGAAAGGAAGGCACTCCCGGCTCCGGCGCCCCATTTCGAAGATGTCGGGAGGCCGGCCGGCTTAAGGGTCGCGCACATTTCTTCGCCGGACAAGCGCTACATCGTCGAGTCGGTGAGCGGCGGAATTGGACTGATCGACTGCGACAATGACGGCAAGTTGGACATCATCGCGGTCAACGGTTCGAACGTGGATCGCTACCGCCGGCAGGGCGGTGATCCGATGGTGACGCTCTACCATCAGGACGCCGATCTCAAGTTCAGCGACATCACCGGGCAAGCGGGTCTGACCCACCAAGGCTGGGGCATGGGCGTCGCCGTGGCCGACTACGACAACGATGGGCTACCCGACATCTACGTGACAGGCTACGGCGGGAATGCCCTGTACCACAACCAGGGGAATTGCAGGTTCGAGGACGTCACGGAAAAGGCCGGGCTCGCCGTGGGCGGGCTAAGCCTTGGCGCCGCGTGGGGAGACTACGACCGCGACGGTCGCGTGGACTTGTTCGTCTCCCGCTATGTCCGGGTCGATATGGA
>DASQPN010000011.1:0-8348 GCA_035643915.1 Terriglobales bacterium
GCGCGCTGGTGAACAGTCGCGGACGGGAAGTGGGACGGCTGGATGAAACCCCCGCGGTTCCCGGCCGGCAAATCAGGCTCACCGTGGACGTTGATCTACAGATTGCCGCCGAAGAGGCGATGGCGGGCAAGAACGGCGCGATCGTGGCGATGGACCCGCGCAACGGAGAAATCCTGGCGATGGCGAGCCGGCCCACCTTCAATCCCAACGATTTCTCGGTGCGCATTTCCCGGGATGAGTGGAACCGGCTGGTCAATGATCCCGACAAGCCGCTGCTGAATAAGGCGATCCAGGCGCAACTGGCTCCTGGTTCCACCTTCAAGATCCTGATGTCGTTCGCGGGTTGGCAGGAAGGCATCGCCCAGACGCTCCATGTGCATTGCAACGGCGGAGGCACATTTTATGGTCGGCGATTTGGATGCTGGGTCAAAACTGGTCACGGCGCGGTGGAGCTGGAGAAAGCGATCTATCAGTCGTGCGATGTTTTCTTTTACACGCTGGCGGAAAAGCTCGGCATCGACCGCATCGCGAAATACGCCACTGCTCTGGGACTGGGACAGAAGACCGGTATCGATCTTCCGAACGAGGTGAGCGGAGTCATGCCGTCGGAAGAGTGGAAAATCCGGAATTTCAAGCAGAAGTGGTTCGCCGGTGAAACCATTTCGGTTGGCATCGGCCAAGGCGCCGTGGCCACCACGCCGGTCCAGTTGATGCGAGCCATCGCGGCGATCTCCATGGGTGGCCGCTTGGTTGTGCCCCATGTACTGAATCCAACCGAGCTGCCGCCGGGCTACGTTGAGACCAAGCGGTACACCGAAGTGAAGAGCATTCCGATTGACCCGAATGGGTGGACCTTCATCACCGACGCCATGGGCCGGGTCCTGCTGCCGGAGGGGACCGCTCCTTCGGCGCATATCCCGGGAATTGATATCGCGGGGAAGACCGGGTCGGCTCAGATTGTCTCCCTCGCGCTGCGCGCCAAGCATGCCAACAACGAAGACTTCGCGCAGAACGGCTGGTTCGTGGGATTCACGCCGCGGCGCAATCCCGAGATCATTGTGGCGGTGCTGTTCGAAGGCGGCGAACACGGCAAATTGGCGGCGCGCCTGGCCACCCAGGTGATCAAGGCTTACGTCGACAAGCAGCGGCGCCTCCCGACCAAGATCGCCGGTGGAGCGGGGAAGGCGGAGATCGGAGCCTTGTGGAACGCCCCCAGCGATGAGGGCAACCGGGACGGCCTCGGCTTTGGCCACTTCCTGGTCGAAGTTCCCAAAACGACGCTGCCCCTGGCGGCGGCCGCACCGGGGATGAACTGAGCACCGAGAACTCAAGCACTGGCAACTGAGAAGCAATGTCCCGTTACGTCTCATACCGCGACTTCGACTGGCTGCTGCTGATCTTCGTCCTGATGATCTGCGGCCTCGGTGTCATGGAGATTCACAGCGCCACCGAGCACACCAAGTTCGCGGGCGCGCACATCAAGCAGCTTTACTGGGTGGGAGCCGGGCTCGCAGGCATGTTCCTGTTCAGCTTGCTGAACTACCAGGCCATGCTCGACAAGGTTCACTGGGTGTATATCGCCGCCATTGCCTCCCTGATGTCGGTGATGATCTTCGGCCAGAAGTATCTGGGCGCGCGCCGCTGGATCAAGATGCCCGGTGGCCAGCACTTCCAGCCTTCGGAGTGGGTGAAACTGATTCTGATCCTCGCCGTGGCGAAGTACTTCGCCGACATGCATCAACGGGAACTCACCTGGACCGACTTCATCAAGGCTGGAGCGATCGTGGGTGTGCCCATGTTGATGGTTCTGGCTCAGCCCGACTTGGGCACGGCTCTGACCTACATGCCCATTGCGATCATGGGTCTTTTCCTAGGGGGTTTGCGCGCCAAGCAGGCCCTGATCGTGTTGCTCCTGGCGGGGCTGATGATGCCCCTGGCCTGGCACAAGCTGAAGCCCTACCAGAAAGATCGTTTGGTGAGCTTCGTCGAGCCCGAAGCCGACAAACAGGGATCGGGATACCAGGTGATCCAGTCACTCATCGCGGTGGGTTCGGGTGGATTGTGGGGTGGAACCGGCACCCAGACCCATCTTTCCTATCTGCCCGTGCCCCAAACCGACTTTATTTTCGCGGCTTTCGCCGAGGAACATGGATTCATAGGAGCTCTGGGGGTGCTCCTGCTATACTTCATAGTGCTGATGCGTTTGACCCAGAACGCACAAACGGCGCCCGACCGCGCCGGGACGTTCGTGGTCATGGGTGTGGTGGCTGTGCTTAGCTTTCACATCCTGGTCAACGTCGGCATGGTAGTCGGCTTTATGCCGGTTACCGGAATACCCTTGCCCCTGATGAGTTATGGCGGGTCTTCCGTCCTGTTTATGTTTCTGGCGCTGGGCATGGTGATGAATGTCCGCATGCGCCGCTTCGTAAACTGAAGCAGGACGACGACCGGCAAGGCGGCAGTACCGCGCTGGCCATGCGCGGCCAAAAACAAGATTACGATCGCCCTCGCGTAAAGAGGGCATTTACCGGCCAAGAAAGAGAGCTAGAGGCCGGGCAGGATTACAGCAGGCGCTGCTGGGCGGGAAACGGCCCCCTCCCCACTGAGGAGAGAGCGGTCACAACCCTGGCGAGAACGCAGATTGCGATAAGTGCAAAAGATTCCCAAGCTTCCGCAAAGGATTCGCTTCTGGAGTGCTCTCCGGGAGGCAGGCCCACTTACGGGTGGACCGGTACCCATCGCAACGCTCGATCCTCCCCTCTCTCCCTGTCTTTCTCCCGGTGAACTCTGCAGGCCCTGAAACGGCCGCAGAACCCGGAGTGTGAATGACAAAGGAATTGTTTGTAACCTCGACCCCGCACGAAACCAAAGTGGGCCTGGTCGAGGATGATCAACTCGCCGAAATCTACCTCGAACGCGAAAACGAATACACCCTCGCGGGATCCGTCTACAAAGGACGTGTGACGCGCGTGCTTCCCGGCATGCAGTCGGCTTTCGTCGACATCGGTCTGGAGCGCGACGCCTTCCTCTACGTTTCCGATTTCATGGAACTCGAAGAGCACGACGACGATCTCACCGAAGTCGTGCCCACGAATCGCCCGCCCGTGCAGGAGAGTCGGCCGCCGCAGCCGCGCGCCGAGATGCCCTCTGGCCAGCCGTCGGAGAGCGTTTCGTACGTGATCGAGTCCGAACCCTTCACGGAGGAAGCTGGGGAAGAAGCTCCCGCGTCGGCCGCCTCCGTCGAGCCCGGCACTAGCGACGCCCAGTCGCGTGAGCGGGGAGGGGATCGTGGACCCTGGCGCGGCCGCCGTCGTCGTCGTGGGCGACGGGGCGAGCGTGACGAGCATTCCGAGCGTGGCGATCGCAACGACCGTCCTCCGGCCGAATCGCGCTTTGCTCGCCCGGCGCCCACTGATGTGCCGGCAACGGCATCAACTCCAACTCGCTCGCGCACTCCCGACTACGGGCCGCCTCCCGGATATCAGCCCATCATTCTGCCCGGGGAGTCGATCTCGAAGTACCAGCGTCTTGCGCAGCCGCCCGCCTCTGCGGCGAGCCACCCCGAACCGGCTGTTTCCAGAGCGCCTTCGGCCGCTCCCATCGCGAATCGTTTCCCTGAGGATGAACCCATCTTTGCGACTGGCCTGACCGAACCGCTGCACGAACAGCACGGCGATCTTGACCAGCATGAGGAGGTGGCCCACCAGGAATGGGAGCGTGAACACGCTCGGCAGGACCGGTTGAATCTGCGCGCCGCCTTCGCAGGGGAAGAAGCCGAAGACGAAACTGTCGCGGAGGACGCCTACAGCGCCTCCCGCGAACCTCAAGCCCGGTCCTTTGCTGCGGCTTCTGTCGTGCCCGAAGCAGCGGCTCCCAGCGACCCGCCGGCCGCCTATCAAAGTCCGGCGGACACCATCCAGGAAGAAGAGATCATCGAAGAGGAAGAAGCCGATCTCGCCTCCTACGTCGAAACTCTCGAGGAAGACGCAACCTTCGAGGAACTGGAAGAAGAGACCAGCGCCGCGGAGGATTATCATCCGCCGCACACGCTCGAGATTGCCGCCAGCGGCGAGCCTGGTCCGCAAGTGGCCTCCGAAGCCACGGAACACGCGGCCGGAGAAGAACTGTCCGCCGGGCCGGTCGAAGCATTTTCCGGCGAACCGGAGACTGAGGAAGAAGGCGAAGAAGACGGCGAGGAAGCCGAAATTGAAGACGCCCAGGCGGAAGCCGAGGCGCTGCTCGAAGCCGAAGCGCGCGGCAACGGTACCGCCGATGCGCGGGTCGAAGTTCGCGCGCCGGCCGGCACTGCCGGCTACACTCAGCGCGCCCGGCGTCCGGAGTTCGACCGTCGCCGCGGACGCCGCGGTGGACGACGTTTCCGCTCGGGCGGCGGCGCCCCGCGCCGCGAGAACTCGCCCGTTCCCCAGATCAGCGATCTGCTGAAGGAAGGGCAAGAAGTCCTGATCCAGATCGCGAAAGAACCGATCGGCAAGAAAGGCGCGCGCATCACGAGCCACATCGCGCTGCCGGGCCGCTTCCTGGTTTACATGCCGACCGTGAACCACACCGGTGTGTCCCGGAAGATTTCCTCCGACGAGGAACGTCAGCGCTTGAAGCGCATCATCATCAGCGAACGCGAGAATGGCCAGGGTGGCTTCATTGTGCGCACCGCGGCCGCCGGAGCGTCGGAAGATGAGCTCCGCGCTGACATTCGCTTCCTGAAGGGCTTGTGGCAGGAAATCAAGACTCGTGCTGAGGACTCCAAAGCCCCGGCGCTCATCTACCATGATCTGAACGTCGTCGAGCGCGTGCTCCGCGACCAGGTCACGTCGGACTTCTCCGCCATCTGGGTCGACACCGAACAGGAATACGAGCGCATCGTGCGCTTCGCCAATCGCTTCCAGTCCGGGCTGGTGCGGCGGGTGAAGCTCTACACCAAGGAGACGCCGTTATTCGAGCAGTTCGGCCTGAAGGAAGAAATCGACAAGGCGCTCAAGTCGAAAGTCTGGCTGAAGAGCGGCGGCTACATCGTCATCAACCAGACCGAAGCGCTGGTCGCGATCGATATCAACACCGGCAAGTACGTCGGAAAAACGGCGCGTCTTGAAGACACCATCGTCAAAACCAACGTCGATGCGATCAAGGAAATCGTCCGCCAGATCCGTTTGCGTGATCTGGGTGGCATCATCGTGATCGACTTCATCGACATGGATGAGCGCCGCAACCGCCAGAAAGTCATGCAGGCGCTCGAAGAGGAGTTGCGCAACGACCGCGCCCCGTCGAAGGTCCTGCAATTTAACGATTTCGGACTGGTCGCGATCACCCGCAAGCGCGTCAAGCAGTCGCTCGAGCGCACCATCGGCTCGCCCTGCCCGTACTGTGAAGCCACGGGCTTTGTGAAATCGGTGACCACGGTGTGCAACGAGATTTACGTCGAGATGCGAAAGATGGCCAAGCACCTCGACCGTCCAGATGTCATGCTGCGCGTGAACCCGGAAGTCGCCAAAGCTCTCAAGGGTCAGAACGGACGCTGGCTGAGCGAGATGGAAGAACTGACCAAGCGCACCGTCATCATAAAGTCCGACCCTGCGCTGCACGAGGAGCAGTTCGACATCAACTAGCCTGAAACAGATGGGAGCGACAGGCGTACTCGCCCGTCGGGCGCGGGCGGGAAAGCCCGGCCTTTCTTTAGGCCGCAGCTATTCATTCAGCGACAGCAGTTCGAACCCGGTCGTCGGATGCTCCTCAAACATCAGCTGCTGATCGATCTCGGGTGTATCCCGGCGAAGCCCGCGAAGGATCCACCACCCGACCATAGGCGCCGGCAGGAGCAGGATCCCCACCGCAGGAAACGCCAATGCCTCCGCCTCCGCCTTCGCGGTCAACAGCGCGAACGCATAGAAGCCAAGCAAATAGATCAGCACGGAAACAATCGCGTTGTGCTCGAAGGATGGATAGGAACAGGTAAACGGAATCTTCCGGAAATACAGCAGTAAGGTCTCGATCAGAAGCCACGACCACACGATTACGATGCCGCTGTGCAGAAAACCCACGAGCCATCCCCAATAGGCGACGTAGACCGGTAACGCGATCCCGGCTATCGGAAGCACAAAGCTCAACATGATTTTTCTTGCTACCGTTCGTCCAGGGGGTTTCCCCGGGTCCAGAAGGAGCCGGAAAATCCAATTGGCGCGTAACTCCGCGGGCATTTGAAAGACCAATCGCAGCCCTACCAGCAGGCAATAGCAGAGAATCAGCGGAACCGACAACACCTCCGCCGATGGCGTCCCGCCTCTGTTGAAGCCGCGCGTGAATGCGGTGACCAGCATTTCGGACGCAACCACCACTCCCAGGCCGGCGAAGGCGGCAACCACGATGCTGTGCCGCTCACTGCGCAACAGCGTGCTTAGGACAAAGTGATAGCAAGCGCGCTCGGGTGAATCTCTTAGGACGACCCGGTCAAAGAGCGCCCCGACGCGAGGCAAGCGACGGGCATTTCGGGTTGTGATGTCGACGGTCTCAGGAATCTTGATGAAGCACCGGCGATAGCTGACCGCGTAGCCAATCAACGCGAGTGCGAGGGCGGCGCCCAGCCCTGCCAGTGCCAGCTTTGCCGCATGGATCTCCGCCGGACTCGCACGGCCGCGCAGCCATTGGAACAGGCCGAGGAACCAAACGGAGGGCAAACACCGGATCAGCCCTGCGCTCTTCCCAGCGCCCCGCAGCGCGCCCGGCACCGCAAAACTGGTCGAAAGCGTGGCGAGGAGAAATGTCAGGATAAGCCCCCGCACGTAGAGCGAGATCCGGCGGAAGGCCATGTAGGGCAGCACCGAGAGCAGCACTCCCACGATCGCGAACACGGCCAGACAACTGAAGACGCTGGCGAGAATGATGGTCAGCGCATGGACCAGAGCAAATTGACCGAAAAAGAGAAAAGTCTCCTGTGAGGCGCTCACCACGATGGGGAACAGGACCGCTGACCCGGCATTGAGGTCGACGGCAAATACCGCCGTCAGAAGCAGGACGGCGGTCAGGTTGGCAAGAAAAATTTGCCGCATCGGCAGCGGCAACGGAACCAGATTGGCATAGTCGCGTCGGTCGGGAAAGATGCTGTCCCATCGCCAGGTGACGATGGCTGCGGTTACCACCATGGAAAACACAATAAAGAAATACTCGTCGGGTACGGCGGCGGCGTAAACGTCGAAGTTCGTCTGGCCCCGCATGAGCCTGAGCAGGGAACCATATTTGTCGAAAAGCAGAAGGGAGATGAATGAGCCCGGCAGCGCCAGCAAAGCGAGGGCGGCGCCCAGCCCAAGATTCAGTTCCTCTGCCTCCGGCTCTCCTCCCCCGTGAAACACGCGGCCTGTGAATAGCCGTACAAGTCGAAAGAAAGGAAGCTCGGCGTACGCTTGCCAACGGCTCGTCTCTGGGGAGGAGACCGTCACGGAGCACTCATGACCTCGACGATGTCGTTGGTAATTTTCGTCGCATCTCCTTCTTCCATCAGGTGCACGAAGCTGTGCTCCAGCGACGATTTTCCGGTCTCCCTCTGCAGTTCCGCGGCCGGGGCATAGGCCAACACGGCGCCCTTTCGCAAGATCAGCAGGTGCGAGCAGACTTTCTCGACCACCTCCAGCACGTGCGAACAGTAAAAGACGGCTTTCCCGTGCTCTCCCAGCGCTTTGATCAGGTGCCGGAAGACCAAAGCGGATGTCACATCCAATCCCGAGAGCGGCTCATCGAAGATCAAGAGATCCGGATTGTCCACGATGGACGCAATGAGTAGAATGCGCTGCCGCATGCCTTTGGAATAGGACGCGATCGAGGCATGGCGGTGCGGGTGGAGGGAGAACAGCGAAAGCAGCTCGTCGATCTTGTGATCGAGCTTGGCCCTTGACATGCCACGCAGCGTGGCGACCATCTCGAGATATTCGAGCCCGCTCAGGTACGGGTACAGGTTGGGCTCCTCCGGGACATAGCCCAGGCACTTTCGGTAGCCAACCAGGTCGTCCTGGATATTCCTTCCGCGGAAAAGAACTTCGCCCCGGGAGGGTTCCAGTAATCCGGTCAGCATCTTCACGGTCGTGCTCTTGCCCGATCCATTGGGACCCAGGCAACCCAACACCTGTCCAGTCAAAAGCTGGAAGGACAGGTCCTCGACTGCGGGAATGCTCGCGTAGCGCTTCGTAAGACCCTTGGCCTCGAGCACGGCCCCTCCCTTACATCCCAAGTCTCGCTTCGATGTCCCTGCTTTGCGGACGCACCAATGCCCCGAATCCCGTTGGTTCGATAGACACTGCCGCCCCGTCCAGGGTTCCCATCATTCGGTCCGAAACGTCCGGAACTCG
>DASQPN010000012.1:0-22415 GCA_035643915.1 Terriglobales bacterium
CTCCACGTCCCGCGGAGTGCTGCTGGACCGGGACCCCCCACTCGAGATTGCCGCATCGATCAAGTAAATCTTTCCGCTGCGGAAATAGTGAAATGGGATAGTACACTCCGGGTTCGCGCACTTTGCTGTCATGACGACTCCCTGTTCGGGATCTCCCCACCAGGCTGCGGGCCGTTCTTGCTTGCGCGGACACACACGGATCACGATCTCTATGAGTCGCGTTGTCCCGGCTTTCCTCAACTCTTTCCTGCGCAGGCAATTCCGGCATTTCTTCCATCGCTTTGAGTCTCTCGATCTCGGACCATCTCGGTCAGGCTGCCAGGCAGTTGCGGATTTTCGCCATGACGTCTGCGTGCTCCCACTTGCAAACGGCCGTTTGCGCGGTCAAATCCGTGCTTTCTTTCCGCGTGTGCATCAGAAAACGGAACGCATTCGGCTGTCTCGCGACCAGTTCGTCAAACAGCGCATGAGCGTCCACGTTCGCGAGATGTTCATCCACCAAGAGCAGATCAAACTGCAGCTTTTCCGACAGCGCCAGTGCCTCCTGCCCGCTCCACGCGGTTGCCGTGCTGTAGCCCTCGCCCTCGAGCAGGCGCTCCAATTCGATCAGTACATCTTCGTCGTCATCCACAATCAGAATTTTGATAGGATCTCTGGCCATATCGACCTCCGATCGGTTGCGGAACCGTGTTTGCGAGCGATCCCTGGTGCCTTCGGCAAGGCAAAAGCGGACTCGCCCCTCCGGTGAAGCGGGTGAACGGTATAAGAGAGCGCGTGACACGTTGTGGGGATCCGAGTGGTCCCATCTTCGGGTGTGAACTCACGGGCGTCTGTGACGATGGTCACAACGGCACCGAAATACTGGACGATGCCGCAAAAGAACCTGGCTGCGAGACCGCGTCGTGCCGATATATTGTCAAGCGCTCGCACTGCGCACCTCCAACTCGGCGTGCGGAGAGAGAGGGAGGCTCTGCCATGAGACCAGATCACGATAATGACCTGACCCCCGTTGCGTATGGCAGCATGAGTCTGGAGCAAATCCAGGAAGGTGTCAGTGCGGAGGCGGTCAGCTATGCGGCTGGACTGCTCGTTGAGGCGATCCGCAATTACGATTCGAAGTCTTTCAGTTCTGCCCATCAGAAGCTCACCCTCACGGAAGCACAAATGATCGCGGCCAATCTCATCGCCAACGCATCTGCTCATCTCGACGACAAGACCATGGAGGAGCAAGTCGCGCGGGTACGCAAGGCGATTCGGGAAGTGAGGCCGTAAGGGGGAGGAAGGAAAGTTCGGATCCGAAAATTGCCACGAGTTCCTGGTCTATCATCCGTACATAGTTGGTGTCCTCCTTCGACCTGCGTGTATTAGGCGCCGAATCTGGCCCGTTGGGGCAGCACCCAGGCGGAACCCATCAGGCGGTCGATGCGTTTTGCCCGACAGGGTCCAGCAAGAGACCTTGGAGGGTCCCCAGCAACCGTTTTGGCAGTTCTTCTTTCGGAATGTAGGCATCCACTCGTTCGAGAACGGACCAATCGTCGTCAACCGCCGAGGCAGAGATGAGGACGATTGGGAGTTTTGGGTACATGTGGCGCACTTCCAGCGCGACCTCCTCGCCGTTCATTTCGGGCATCGAGTAGTCCAGGAGCAGCACATCGACCGGGTAGGCTTGTAGAGCCCTGAGACCGTCCGGGCCATTCAACGCGGTCAGCACGCAGTAGCCGTGGCTTTCGAGGTGCTGGCGGCAGAAGTGCAGAATCGCTTCGTGATCGTCGACACAGAGCACTACGTGGGTACCGGGGGAGGCCGCGGAGCGCGGCACGCGAGAGGCCGCGTTCCGGATCGTATGCGGGTGTTCGATTGACCGGAGGTGAGGAACGAGGTTCGGTTCCCCCTCCTCCTCCCAGATCACTGCGAAGTGCAGGGCGCATAGACCGCACAGCCAGAAGGTGCGCTCGGGCCGGGAATTCCGGCTCCCAAAGACGAAGAGTTCCCCCTCGTCCCCGTATCTAAAGCTCTGCGCACAGGAAGGATTTGCGCACTGACGCAACATCCGTCACATCCTTGCTACTGACTCACATTCTTCGGCGTCAAGCTAAGGAGCCCCCTTGCAGAATCGACGCAACCGTGGACCTGAGTATTGCGTGCGCCTCCGCACTCCTTGCTGCTTTTCTTGCCTGCGCCCCCGCGGCTAAGTTAAAGGCCGCAGAATGTGAGAGTCGAATACTGCGACCCTAGTCTACGGAGGCATACATTATCAACAGGTTCTTAACCGGAGATATCAGGTGATATCTAGAGATATCATAAGAGAGCTTGAAGATCCCGTGGGATGTCGCTGAAGGGCGGGGTGTTACCCGCTGCCGCGGCCAGTGCCGAAAAGGTTGCAGGATCTTCAGGGATGCTGTCCTAGTACTTGAGGAAGTTTCGCGGCGGCGCGTACATCCGCGTCTTCTCCTGGTTCGCAATGCGACTCAGCACCGCGAACAGGACAAATCCGCTGACGGTGCGGCGTTCTCGCTTTGCTGCCGCGCGAATCTTGTCGGCCTCTTCCTTGCTACAGCGGATCAGTAGGGCGGTGCGCTCTCCAGCCATACGCGAACTGTGCTTGCCGTTCAAAGGCTCAGACATGCCTCATCATGCGAAACTATGTCCTCTCGGTCAACAGGAATCGTCACAACCCGACCGTCCGGGACGCGTCGGGGCAGCTATCGGGTCCCGCGCGTGGTTGACGGGCGTTTTTTGTTGTCCACGCCTTCGATTCCTGCCCTGGGCTCGAACATGATCAGCACGTTCTTGGTATGGTCCTCTTTCGGAATCAGGCTCAGGTGAATATCGAAACGGGCGCGCAATTTCCCTCCCAGCGCCTGATTTTGCACGACGATGGGCCGCTGCTTTGAAAGCACGCCACGGTGGCGCCGGATGAGCAGGCGTCGGATGGCCGGCGGCAGCGGGAGTTGCTCCCAGTGCAGCGCGATCGGGGGCTTGCGTCGGAAGCCGAAGAGGCGAAGGGCCATGGTATTCCAGAACTCGATGCGCATATCCTCATGACGAGCATTACGGGGGGGCCGAATTTTCTCCAGGGTTCGCAGGTACACATCGTTAATCTGGTCGAGATCCTGGCCGCGCACTTCCAGTTCGTCGTTCAATGACTTCAGTTCCTCGTTGGTGGATTCCAGTTCCTCGTTGGTGGATTGCAGTTCTTCGTTGATGGTTTCGAGCTCTTCGTTGGCAGACTGCAACTCCTCGCCGGTTGACTCCAGCTCTGGGACCGTGGTCTGGAGTTTGTCCTGGGCGCTGACATCGTCACAACAGACATACGTCCCCGTGCGCTGGCCAGGTTCGTCGAGCATGGGACGGATGGAAATTTCCAGAAAGCGGTCCTCCATGCCCACCCGAATGCGACCTTCGAAACGGGCCGACTCGTTGTTGAGGCGGCTGGCCTGCACATGCCAACCAAGTTCCGGGGTACGCACCAGCAGGTCGGTGTCCTCCAGTCGCTTGCCGACCAGGTTGGTGGCCGGAAGGCCGTAAAGTACAAGGGGCGGACGAGTTGTTCTGCACGATGACGTCCTCCACGTCCAGGTGGAACTGGACCGGGACTGGGCGTCAGAAACAAGGTGACGTCGAGCCCAGCGGCTTGTAGGTCTCCAATGGCGGCACCTCGGTCGATGGCCTGGTTCGAACTTCCGCAAATCTCGAGAATGCACGCGCCTTTCTCACCCGCCAGCACGGCGAGAACGAAGTGTGGGAGATCGTGAAGAACCGCCCACGCGATCACTAACGGTTGACCTGCGACGGGCCGGTATCCAAGAGCCCGCTGGCCGATCTTGGTGAGCGGGCTTTGTCTGAGGATAGAGGATAGAAAAATGATGAGGAATGGTCAGAAAGAGCTGCCGTGGGGGCGGGAGAGACCGGCGACGTCACCCGCCGCAAGGCCCGTGGGAGCTCCTCGCCCCCTCACTTCGTCGGCGGGACTTGGAAGATTATGCCGCGATCCGAATTTGCGTTCTTGGTGGCCGCTACATCCAGGTCAGCAAGGGGGACTTTCCTCGAATCCTGTTCCGTGTAGATCCAGAGCGTTTGTCCCACGATCGCGTAGTTCCGCGCCTCCGTCCGATGCCCGTCGTGAAAGACAAGCACTGTCACTGGAGTCCGGTCGTCCAGCTCCGGCACGACTACGGGTGCAACGGGCGGCGCCGGAGCGGCGGCCGCGGACTTCTTCTTCGACATAGGCGGCCGCTTGGCTGACGATTTTTCCACCGGTGCGCGATCCTCCTGCAGCTGTTCCACCACCGAATTCAGATAGGCGACCTGGCGCTTCAACCGGTCGATCTCGGCGCGGAGTTGTTCCACCTCCGCCGTCAGGCCCGCGTCGTCGGGCGCCGCGCTTACGGCCGGCGCCTCCGCCGGCGGAGTCGCAGCCGGGGTCTCCGGTGCGTCCTGAGCCGAGCCCCACGCGGCCATTCCCACTACCGACACCAGCAAAAAAATCCGCCAAAGACGATTCATTCCAAACATGATAACCATCCGTTCAGGCCTTTGGTTGGGTATATATGCCTCCCGGCCGTGCTTGGGACTCTATTTCTACCTAACCTCGAGGTCAAGGCGGAATGGCCCATCTGGGCTGAGGTCGGGGGGAAACAGGACCTCAGCTCGCTTTCCCCTTTCTCGGAGTTTCATCCCCAAGAGGGTAGGGAAGAGTCTACCCCCGGCGACCAGCCTGCTCCGACCCGACCCGCTTGGCGTTTGGGGCGACCTGTGTTTCCGGGACGCAAGTCCTTGCAATCTTGCACGGGATGGGCCGCGCGCCGCCGGTTCGTCCCCGACCCCGTTCCGCTGATTTTGCTCGCAGCCTCGCAACTCTGCTTCAACCGAAAATACGCTGGAGCCGGGCCCTGGCGCGCACCGATCGATAAGTCATTTACAAAATCGATTTGGCGCGATGATCTTCGACGCATGCAGGCGGGTTCAGAAGTTCCTGGAAAAGCCCAGCTGAAAACCGTGGTGCGGACTGCCGGCCGCCTGTCCGGTAACCACTCCGAAGTCGAGGGTCAGGTCGTGGCGGATTTCGTAGTTTCCGCCGATTTGTTGCTGCGACTCGCCTCGGCCCAGGGCAAGGTTCCCCGTATATCCGCCGTAGACCTCGATTCCGAGATCGAGTTTCTGAGTGAATTGCCGCGTCACGGAAGCGCCGCCTGTGAAGATCGTCCCGCGCGTCTTGATGCCCACCGCGCCCGTCAGCGTGTTGCCCGCGAAGGTGGCACCGGCGTTCAGGCGGAGCACGTTCTTGGAGGAGAGTGTCTTCTGGAAGACGCTATTCAGGTAGTAGTCGATCAGGCCGGAACCGAGCTGCGCTTTTTCACTTCCGGTGGGAGGCTCAATGTTCAGGCTGGCCGTGATCCCAGGCAATCGAGATCCGGTCCGTTCTTTGCGAAAGTTGTACTTGATCGAGAAGTCGGCGTCGCCCAGGCCGAACGGGTTGCCGAGCCCGGAGCCGCGCGCATTGAAGATCGTGAGCAGCGGAAAGTCCATGCCGACCTCGCCAGCGCGGAACAGACCGTAGCTGAACTTGATGGTCTGAGTATCCTGGCGAAGATTCGGGTAGGACGAGCGCCGCAGTAGATCGTATTCGTTGTTGGTCTCCAGGTGCCAGCGACGATAGGCGACGACGTCAGCATCGTCGTTAAAGAACGGTTGCTGAGCGTGGGCGTGCGGCAACGGGGTCAGCCAAGCCACGAAAATGACCGCAAGAAGTCGACGCACTGCTGGGGGATTCCTTGGAGCCTGCCGCAGCCCTGGCCCCGGCACAAGGGAGACGCCGGGCGCCCTTGAAGAAAAAGATTTCGAGCTGCCGGGAGAGTTGTACCAAATCGAAGGCTTGCAGCCAAGGGTTTCCGACGAAAGCGCCTGTTAGGGACTTGCTATCCCCTTGCCATAGGGGCTGCCGCCTTCTTCGGAAATATTTCGCCCATGCGTCGGATCTCGGCGCCCAGACCTTTCAGCTTCTCCTCGATGTTCTCGTACCCACGGTCGATGTGGTAAACGCGGTCGATGATCGTCTCCCCGTCGGCGACCAAAGCGGCCAGCACCAGCGAGGCCGAGGCGCGCAGGTCGGAGGCAAGTACGGCGGCGGCGCTCAGCGGAGTCTTTCCGCGCACGATGGCGCGGCGGCCTTCGATCTTGATGTTGGCGCCCATGCGCACCAGTTCCTGGGCGTGCATGAAGCGGTTCTCGAAAATATTTTCGGTGACAATCGAAGTGCCCTCGGCCTGCGTCGCCAGGGCCATATACTGCGCCTGCATGTCGGTCGGAAAGCCGGGGTACTCTTCGGTGTTGATGTCGGCGGCCTTCGGCGGCGCGTCGCCCATGACGCGGATCGAATCGGCGGTCTGGTTGGTCCTGACTCCGACTTCTTCGAGCTTCTGCAGCAGGGAAGTGAGGTGGCTGGGATCGCAGCCGGAGACTTTCACATCGCCGCCCGTCAATGCCCCCGCGATGAGGAAGGTCCCAGCCTCGATGCGGTCGGGAATGATGCGGTGTTTCGCACCGTGGAGCTTGCTCACTCCCTTGACGCGAATCGTCGATGTACCAGCACCTTCGATCTGGGCGCCCATCTTGTTCAGCAAGTCGGCCAGGTCGGCCACCTCCGGTTCGCGGGCGCAGTTCTGCATCAGCGTCTCGCCTTCCGCCAGCGTGGCGGCCATCAGGAGGTCCTCGGTGCCGGTCACAGTGATCTTGTCGAAAATGATTTCGGCACCGCGCAGACGATCGGTGGCCGCTTCCACGTAGCCGTGGTCCTGCGTGATTTTTGCGCCCAATCGTTCCAGCCCTTTGATGTGCAGGTCGATGGGACGCGCACCGATGGCGCAGCCTCCAGGGAGCGAGACCCGAGCTCGACCGCAGCGCGCTACCAGCGGGCCCAGGACCAGCGTGGAGGCTCGCATGGTCTTCACCAGTTCGTAAGAGGCCTCGGGACTCGCGAGATGGCCGCAGGAGATGGTGGTGCGGTGGTGGGCCCGGCCATAGCCCAGCTCAACCTCGGCTCCCATCGCTGCCAGCAGTTTCCGAGTCGTTTCGATGTCGCGAACCTGCGGGATATTTTCGAGGATGACGGTGTCTTCCGTGAGCAGGGCCGCAGCCATCGACGGCAGGGCTGCGTTCTTGGCGCCGCTGATGCGGACCGTGCCGAGCAGCGGAGTTCCACCTCGAATTACGAGTTTGTCCATAACGAGACGCGTCCTTTAGGAATGCCGCAATCGCGTACCGGTGAAGCCGGCGAAGTTCAATTTTAGCGGGGAATGGGGAACCACGTGGTTAATCGGGAGGGCACGGCCTAGCGGGAAAACAGGTCTGGGACGTGTCAGCCCGAGTGTCCGCCGAAGCAGATTTTACCCATTGTGTATCGGATTTTGGGAGCAGGTGATTTGTGGCATGCAGGACGATCCAAGAGCAGGCTCCCGAGCAGCGGTAGAAGGGAGCCGACCATTGCGAATTCCAGAATCTGCGCCCAAGCGGATCAGCCCCCATGAGCTCAGCTTCGCAGCCCGCCGACATGCTAACTCCGCCCGGCAGACTTAGGTAGCACCCCCCCGGATTGGGCCCGACCAATTGCGCTCCTGACATGTCCACCCGTCGCTTTCAAGGCGCGGGTCGCCTGCGCGCGAGTCACTCCGGCCTTCAGCATCACCAGGGCAATCGGGACATCGTTCCCGGTGGATCTCAGAGCCCGACGGGCCTCTTCCCGTTCAAGACCCGCTGCCCACTCGAGGATGGTGACGCCGCGCTCTGCCAGCTTCTCGTTCTTCAGGTGGAGGTTGACCATCAGGTTGCCGTAAACGTAGCCCAGTCGCGTCATGGCGCCGGTGGAAAGCATGTTCAGCACCATCTTCTGCGCGCTGCCGGCCTTCATCCGGCTGGAGCCCGCCAGAACTTCGGGCCCCACGTCGGTGACAATGGCGAAATGCGCAGCGCGTTCTAGGCGCGAGTCGCGATTGCAGGTGACGGCGATGGTCTGGGCGCCGCGACTGCGCGCATATTCGACGGCGGCGATCGTGAACGGCGTGCGTCCGCTGGCGGCGATGCCCACAATGACATCGTTTTTGCCGGGCTTTCGTTTGGACATCTGCGCGCGTCCCTGCGCGTGCGAGTCTTCACTGGCTTCCAAGGGCACCGCCAGGGCCTTCGCGCCGCCCGCAATGATGTACTGCACTTTGCTGGGATCGATGCCGAATGTGGGCGAGCATTCGGAGGCATCGAGAGCGCCGATGCGTCCGCTGGTCCCGGTGCCCACGTAGATAAGGCGTCCACCCTTGCGAAGCTGGGCTGCGATCAGATCGATAGCACGCCCAATCTGCGGAATCGCACGTCTAACAGCGGCCGCGACCTTTGCGTCCTCCGCGTTGATGATGCGAGCGATCTCGATGCCCGACTTCAAGTCAAGGTCGGTGGAGGCCGGGTTGGGCCGTTCGGTGGCCAGTCTCTCAAGGGAAGGCGGTTTGCTTTTCATGCGAATGGTTTCGTGCGTCTCGCGACGGCGCTGAGCATCATGAGCGCGCGACTCCGGGGTAAAGAGCTTCGACCACGGCATCGTGGAAGCGAGGGCGAACTTGTTGAATCGCTTTGTTGGCGCAATCCGGCCAGGTGCGGTTGGTGAGCAAGGTCACCGACAGGCTGCGCTCCGGGTCGATCCAGAGCGATGTGCCGGTGTAGCCCAGATGTCCGAAGGAGCTGGCCGAGAAATATTGGCCGGACTGTGAAGGGGCGGAAGGCGTATCCCAGCCCAGCGCGCGCGAAGTCCCCTCCGGAGAAGGCTCCCGCCTTGTAAACAACGAAACCGTTTCATGACCGACAATCGGCTGACCGCCTTGGAGCATGGCGTGGGCGAAGGTGGCCACATCCTGTGCGGTTGAGAACACGCCCGCGTGTCCGGCCACGCCTCCCAGCGCGCTCGCATTTTCATCCTGCACCTCGCCTTGAACGATGCGGTGCCGGAAAGTCCGGTCGTCGACGGTAGGCGGGATGGTGGAGCGCAATTCCTGCGCGGGATGGAACGTGGAATGCGTCATCCCCAGGGGACCGAAAACATCGCGCTGGCAGAAGTGTTCAAGGGTTTCGTCGGCCAGACGCTCAAGCGCAACTCCGAGGAGGATGAAGCCGATATCACTGTAGTTGGCATGGGAGCCGGGTTCATTGGCCAAGGGTGTGGTGAAGGCAGCCTCGAGCAGTTCCCGACGTTGGGGCGCTCCCAGGAAGAGCTTTTCGTAGGCAGGCAGGCCGGAAGAGTGCGCCAGCAGCATGCGCAAAGTGATCTCGTCACGCCGGCGATCCTGTCCGCCGAACTCACCCACGATCGAGATCACCGGCGTCTCGAGATCGAGCAAGCCGCGCTGATAGAGGATCATGGCCATGGCCGTTGTCGCCACCACTTTCGAGACTGACGCCAGGTCGAACATGGTCCCGGTTGTCGCCTCAGGCGCGGCGGAGTCGTAGGTGAAGCGCCCGAAGGAACGCAGCGCGACCAGTCTTCCTTGGTGCGTGACGGCTACAGAGGCGGCCGGGAAAGCCCTGGCGGCAATCGCGTCCCGCAGAATCTGGTAAGGGCGAGCCAAGCGTTGGTCCTGATCGTCGTAGTTTGCGACCGGAAAGTGTGCGGGATGGCTCACGGCACGGGTCAGAAAATTCGCTTTCGCGTGAAGGTTGAATGCAATGGCTCTGTCCGGGTTATAGCAAAGTCCGCGAACAGGGTAAAGGAAACGGACCGTGGCAGACATGGCACCTCCGTAACCGATGTGGATTGAGGAATGCGAGCAAGGTTGTGTAGAGTCAGATACACCTAGATCCACAAATTCGCTATGACTCGATGCCTGCAGAAGACTGCGCTTGGCTGGCTCGGCGCCGCCTTGCTCAGCACTCTTCCAACTCCAGCTTCCGCATTCGCCACGAAACCGGTCGCTTCGGCCGGAAGGCTGGCGGTGGTCGATTCGATCGTGCAGCAAGCGATCCAGGATGGGCAGATTCCGGGCGCGGTGGTGCTGATCGGCCATAACGGGCAGGTCGCCTATCGAAAAGCGTTTGGCAGTAGAGCGCTTGAGCCTCGACGCGAGGCAATGACGGTCGATACGATCTTCGATCTCGCTTCGCTGACCAAGGTGATTGCGACCACCACTTCAGTGATGCAGTTGGTGGAGCGCGGCAAGATTCGGCCGAACGATACCGTGGCAAAGTACTTGCCAGAATTCGGGCAGAACGGAAAAGAAGACATTACGGTGCGGCAACTGCTGACGCACTATTCGGGTCTGGCTCCGGATCTGGATCTCACGACGCCGTGGCAAGGAAAACAGACCGCCTACAGGATGGCGTTCGCCGACAAACCGGAGACCCCGCCGGGTTCGGGGTTCGTCTACAGCGACATAAACTTTATCGTGCTCGGTGCGCTCTTGGAGCATGTCTCCGGCGAGACCCTGGATCACTATTCCACGGCGCACGTGTTTACTCCCTTGAAGATGGCGCGCACGCGATATCTGCCGCCGCCAGCGTGGCGCGCGAAAATTGCACCGACCCAATTCGACGATCACAATCACATGCTGCGCGGCCAGGTGCATGATCCCACCGCATTGCGCATGGGCGGGGTGGCCGGACACGCCGGCTTGTTCTCGACCGCCGACGATCTGGCACGGTTCGCGCAGGCTTTGCTCGACGGAGGCAAGGGAATTCTTTCACCGCTCGCGGTGGAGAAGATGACTTCTCCCGAACAGCCTCCAAACGCCACCGGCGTTCGCGGCTTCGGGTGGGACATCGACTCGCCGTTCTCAAGCAATCGCGGCGACCTGCTGCCGGTTGGGTCTTACGGCCACACGGGGTTCACGGGGACTTCGATCTGGATCGATCCCACAACCCGCACTTACATCATTCTGCTGACCAACGCAGTGCATCCCCGGGGACAGGGCAACGCGGTTGGGCTACGCACCAAGGTCGCGACCGCAGTGGCTGCCGCCTTGCCGCTGACTTTGGAGGAAAACGAGAAGCTGCGCTGGCAGAGCATTACCGGCTACAACGAAGCGCAGAGCGCCGCCCGCAAAGTTGCGACCCGAAACGGCAGGGTGAAGACGGGAATCGATGTGCTCGAAGAGCACAACTTCGACCTCCTCCGCAGTGGAGAAGGGAAGCGCAAGATCGGCGTAGTCACGAATCAGACCGGGGTGGACTCCGATGGGCGGCGGACGATCGACCTGCTGGCCGGGGCGCCGGGACTGTCCCTGGAAGCGATCTTTAGTCCGGAACACGGAGTCACCGGTAGCTTCGACACGACCGAGGTGGGCAACTCGAAGGACGCTCGAACCGGCACGCCGGTGTACAGCGTGTACGGAGCAACCGATGCGGCGCGGCGGCCGTCGGTTGAAGTCCTGAAGAGTCTGGACGCCGTGGTGTTCGACATTCAGGACGCGGGCGCGCGCTTCTACACCTACGAAACCACCCTCGGATATTTCCTGGAAGCTGCGGCCAAGGCCGGCGTCGAAATCATCGTGCTCGACCGGCCGAATCCAATCACGGGGTCCTTCGTCCAGGGACCGGTTCCGGACGCCGGTCGCGAGAGCTTTGTGAACTACTTTCCGGTACCACCTCGTCACGGCATGACCATGGGTGAGCTGGCGCAGATGTTCAATGCGGAGCGGGGAATCAACGCCCAGTTGAAGGTTGTATCGATGGATGGTTGGCTGCGCGGGGACTGGTATGATTCGACCGGCCTGACCTGGATCAACCCCTCGCCGAACCTGCGCAGTCTGCGCGAAGCCACGCTCTATCCGGGAGTCGCGCTGATCGAAGGAACTAACGTTTCGGTCGGGCGAGGGACAGACACGCCTTTTGAGTGGATCGGGGCGCCCTGGATCAAGGGGCGGGAACTGGCCGAATATTTGAATGCGCGGGTGATTTCGGGGGTGCGGTTTGTGCCCGTCAGCTTTACTCCCACCGCGAGCACCTACTCGGGCCAGGCGTGTCAGGGCGTCGAGATCGTGCTGTTGGAGCGCAATACGGTGGACGCTCCGGAACTGGGTGTGGAACTGGCGTCGGCTCTGCGCAAGCTGTATCCAAAGGACTTCAAGATCGAGCGCATGACCGAGCTGCTGGTAAACCGGGCGGCCTATGACGCGTTGCTCGCGGGACAGGATCCGCGCCGAATCGCACAGGATTGGCGCGACGATTTGGAGAAGTTCCAGCAGACTCGGCAAAAATACTTGCTCTACAAATGAACTCCCGACCCGGTCCGGGGTTCTTCCGCCGCACATGTTTCGCTAGAATGGGGGCGCAAGCAGCGGGCCGAGTCAGGAGAGCAGATTGATGAACCCGGGTACGCCGAAATTGCCGGTGCCGAATCCCTACTACCGCTGCGCGGGCCCGAATTGCGGCACCCTGAAACGGAGCACCGATCGCTGGTGGCTCATGTGGACGTCTTTCGCCGATTTCAGCATCCCGGTGCTTTACCTGTGTCCTTGGGATGAGCAGATCGCCCAAAAAGAGGGCACGCTGCACGTCTGCGGCGAGCTGTGTGCGCAGAAGCTGCAATCCCAGTTCATGGGGAATGTCCGGGAGAACCTAGTCAGACGGGGAGGGTAACGGGGCGTGCCATGGCATGCCGGTTTTCCATGGCGGTTGTGGGTCGCCCTCCCGAAGGTCCATCGCAGGTAAAACTTTGTAGTCAACTCCTCTGGAGCAGCCTGCATCCTAACGATGCAGTTGAGGCGTGTTCTTTCGAGGAGCGCGCCCTATACTTGGGGCGGGAGCTGTGTCCGCTTTGCGGCAGGTTTCGCTCGGAGAGAAGACTTATGCGCTGGATTGCGTCTTGCCTTCTGATGTCGGCGATTTGTTTCGCGCAGTCACCCTCGAGTCCGCAGCAGGACAGTGCCGCGGCCATGCCGACCCGGGATGCAAAAGGGGCCAGCCCGGTGATTCCCGCCGGAACTAAGGTCGCGCTGAGCCTGAAGCAAGCCATCTCGACCAAGACCGCGAGAGAAGGCGATGCGGTCTACGCCATCACCGCGTTTCCGGTTGCTTTGGACAACCGGATTCTGATCCCCAGTGGCACCTACGTACAGGGGAAGATCAGCCACATTCAGCGCGGCGGGCACATCAAGGGACGAGCGGAGTTGATGATCCACTTTACTTCGCTGATTTACCCTAGCGGGTACACGGTGATGTTGCCGGGGGCTCTCGAAAATGTGCCGGGCGCTGAGCACGCCACCACCAAAGGCACTGAGGGGACGGTGCGGCAGGACAGCGATGCCGGCAAGAAGGTGGAGACTGCCGCGAAAACAGCCGGCGCCGGCGCAACCATTGGCGGATTGACCGGTGGATGGAAAGGCGCGGGCATTGGCGGTGGTATCGGCGCCGGAGTGGGCGCGGCGATCGGGATGCTTTCGCGCGGCGCCGATGTACGGCTCGAGCCGGGGACGTCAGTCGAGATGGTGATCCAGCGCGAGGTGGCGCTGGATGCCAGCCGCTTGCCAGGTCCGTCGTACTAGGGTGCCTAGCCCCAACCATGGAAGGGACGGGCGTCCTCGCCCGTCGGCGAGAAGCGCCTGATTGGTCCCGGGACGTCGCACGGACACCTCAACACCGGCGCTCCCAGAATCCCGAGCCGCCTACTTCAACGTAAACAACGCGTTCACGTGCGCCGTCACGTTGACGCTCTGCGGCGTGAACTCTTCAGTCGGAGCCGGGGTCGCCTCCGCTTTCATGGCCATCATGGGCCGAACCATCATCGCGACCGGGCGCACATTCTCAAACGTATCCACGGAGGCATAGGAAAGCTCGACAACGCTGCGACCCGCGGCCTTCGCCACCGAATCCGCAGAAGCGCGGGCGCGGTGGTAGGCGTCCTCGACCGCCTTACTCTTTGCTTCTTCCATGTTCTCGAGCGTGTAGTTGATCGACTGGCTCTCACTGACCGCGGCGTCGGCTAGTTGTTGGGTGATCGGGCCGATCTTGACGAACTCCTTCAGCTTCAGGATCACGTTCGTGGTCACACGATATCCTACAAGTTGGCGCTTGGCAGTTTTCCAGTCATACATCGGTTCGATCGAGTAGGCGCCGACCTGGGCGGTCTTGGGATCGATGCCCTGGGAGCGTAGGATGTCGCGTGTCTGCTCGGCCTGTTTGGAGGCCCGGTCGTAGGCGGCCTTCGCGGTGTCGGCTTGAGCTGAGATGTTGAACTGGACCAGCGCGCTGTCCGGCGGCGCTTCGAACTTGCCATCGGCGCCAGCAAAGACGGTGTTGGCTTGCGCGGTGACGGCGGGCGCCTGAGCCCAGGTGAAGGGCGCTGCCAAGAGTACGAATCGAAGGTATAGGGAAATTGATTTCATCGCATTTCCTCCGCGTTCCGGGATTTCGGTGAGAGTGTATACGGTTGTAGATCTCTCGGTAATTGGAACGCTGCGGACGGCGGGAGATAACGGCTTGGAATGGGAGGCGGCGCCGGTGAGGCATCTGTTCCGTCTCGATGAGTCTTCGGGGAGAGACTTAGGGACGTCTCACCGCCACGGAATCTGCAGCGGGTGATCCAAGCGTACTTCGAGCACGGTCCCTTTCTCCAGGCGCAGGTCGTGATCCGACAAGAGTCCAGCAGCCGCGCCCACACCAGCACCCACGCCGGCCCCGATGCCGGCTCCTTTGCCGCCTCCACCGACGGCTCCGGCAACCGCGCCAATGCCCGCGCCGACGGCAGCAGCTTCAATCGCGCGTTCCTTGCTCATGCCCTTGCGCTGCAAATCCCCTTCCTCGTCCGGTGATTTCACGCCATGCTCGCCGGGTGCACCGGTGACGGTCGCGATCAGGGGCATCGAGCCATGTCCGGTGTCGATCTCGTCGAAACTCAGCAGCATGCGGGCGTGGAGACCCTGTTCGACGGCGCTCACATGGCCCTTGATGGTTCTGCCGCGCTGAATCACCGTACCATTGCCGGCCACCAGATCCTCAGCCAGCTTGGCCTTGAAATGCTTTCCGGTCTGCAGCGTGCGCGTGTCCAGCCTGTCGGTCAGGCGAATCAGGAAGCGGGTGCCCTCGGGAATTGCGTTAGCTGGCGCTTGGGGAGCGATCGCGGGATCCTGAGCCAGTAATGGGACTGCCGTGGACAAAGCGAAGATGCACCACCAGATTCGAGACCAGAGCTTGGTCATAGCGGGACCTCAACAAGTAAAGATCTGCAACAAGTAAAGATCTGCCTGCTCGCAAGTTGGATGTGAGGGGATGAGAAAGGGCTGCCTGTGAGTTCAGAGTCTGTTGTGGGTTGCGTCACATGCAGTTACGGCGCTAGGTTGCGCCCTTGGCGCCGCTGGCGCGTGCATTAATCTGTTTGCGCAGGTCTTCCCAGAGGGTGTCGGGCATGGAGAAGAAAACGTCCACGATGGCAGGATCAAACTGCCGTCCGGACCAGACCCTGATTTCCTCTTTGGCTGCGGCCAGCGGCTTGGCCGCCCGGTACGGGCGGTCCGATGTGATTGCATCCAGCGTGTCGCCGATGGAGAAGATGCGAGCCCCGAGCGGAATTGCCTCGCCCTTTAAGCCTCGGGGATATCCCGTGCCGTCGTAGCGTTCCTGGTGAGCATAGACGATTTCGGAGGCTTCCTGGAGGAAGGGGATCTTCTTGAGCATCTTGTATCCGAGGTAACAGTGCTCCCGCATGACGGTTACCTGGTCCGGCGTAAGAGGCCCATTCTTGAGCAAAATGTCGTCGGGTATGGCCATCTTACCGATGTCATGCAGGAACGCACCGCGTGCAATCACGTCCATGTGTTCTTTGGGAACACCCATCTGCCGGGCGATGGCGATGGTGAACGCCGTTACCCGCCTGGAATGGCCCTCGGTTTCCGCATCTTTCAAGTCGAGTGCATCACCCAACGCTTCCAAGGTTATGTCGTAGGACCGCTCCAGGTCCGTGAGGGCGTTCCGCAGTTGCTGGGTGCGCTGCGCGACCAGCGACTCAAGGTTGGTCTGGTAGGCGCGATTTTCAAGTTTAAGGCGCCGGTTTTCGAGAGCCCGGCGCACCGTGGCCAGCAACTGCTCCCGCTCAAACGGCTTCAACAGATAGTCGTAGGCACCATTGCGAATCGCGGCCAGCGCCACGGAGATATCGTGCACCGCGGTAACCATCACAACCTGCATATCCGGATATCTCTCTTTGGTGCGCTCGAGCAGGCCGATGCCGTCCAGATCCGCCATCATCAGATCGGAAAGCATGAGTTCGAACTCCTCGCCCGAGTCCAGCAGGGCCAGGGCCTCCAGGCCCGAAGCTGCTTGACGGCATTGGTAGTTAGCGAAGGAAAGCATGGATGAAACAATCTCGCGGATTGGTTCTTCGTCGTCCACCACGAGGATACGGTCCAAGGGCATAAGTTACTCTGAGCCTAACGCATCATACCCCAGTTCTGAGGTTCCGAAAGTAACCAGGGGGAGGCGAAAACCCATTGGTAAGGGGTCTCGGCATGGTATTTACAAAAGCGAACGCTCTCGCAGCGAACTGCAATGAACCTTTCTTTTTGGTGCGCCTGGTACGCGGTCGGCGAGCTCGCCGTCCCCAAGCTGACGGCACAGGAGTCGGCTGCCTTGATCATGCTGGCAGCCAGCATCCTCGTGTTCCGGACCTTTCGTGAGCGTCACCTGCTGGTGTGGATTCTCGGCTGGCTGGCCTATGCGGCTGCAGGATGGTTCGGGGGTGACTCGACGGCCTTCATTCCATCGCCCGAACTGCAGGCGGTCTCACAGGCAGCGTTCATTCTGGCGGTGTGTCTGTTTGCCGCCGGCATTCTGGTTTACACCCAGGCTCAAAAATTCATTCTGCCCCTGTTTGTCGTCACCGGAACCATCATGGCCCTGGCGGTCGCGCGCCTGTTGTACTGGCCGGATGAGGTCCTGGTGCGCGTCCTTCTGGAAGGCGCTTACCGGACTATCACGATCGGCGCCGCCCTGCAGATGATTCGTTACCGCTGGGGGAGATTCGAAATCGGACCTTGGCTGCTTAGTCTGAGCCTGCTCTTCCTGCACCTGGACTGGCCAGGATTCAGCACCGCAGTGCCCGGGGGTGTTTTCCTAATGACCGACCTCCTGCTTGGCCTGGGCATGTTGTTCCTCGTGTTCGACGATTCCCGCACCCACACTCGCCAGCTGGGAGTGGTCAATGCCTTAACGACCGCGATCGGAAAGACGCAGCAGCACGGCCCGATGATGCAAGCGGCGCTCGAAGAACTGAAGAAGCTGTTCCGAGCCAAGGCGGCGTGGTTTGCTGCGCTCGACAATGAGCGCGAAACGATTACCAACCATATCGGAGTTTCGCAGGAATTTGTGAAGGGCGCTGGGTTGATCCATCTGGATCTATCGGTGCAGCAAGCCTTAGCGGAATCGAAACCTGCGGTCGTGCAAGCCAGCTCGATGATGCCTTCCCTGCAGGCTTATCTCAAGAACGAAGGGCTTAACCACGTTGTCCTGGTTCCAGTGCACGGGAAGAAGTCCCGCCTCGGGACGCTCGCCCTGGGCAAAGCGCACGCCTGCTCGTACTCAGCGGAGGACTTGGACTTTCTCCGCACCAGCGCCAGCCAGGTAGCGATCGCAGTCGAAAATCTGCGCCTGCTTGAGCAGGTGTTGCGTTCACAGCGGCAGTGGATGAATACGTTTGATTCGATCCAGGACGCCATCCTGGGGCACGACGCCGATTTCGTGATCACCAAGGCGAACGAAGCCCTGCTGCAGAACCTGGAACAGGCGCCCGCGGACGTGGTCGGGAGTCTCTGCGAAGACACGTTGCCGCGCCAATTTTCTAAGTGGACGAAGTGCCCGTACTGCGCACGCGGGGATGTGGATTTCGTCGAGGGGCCCGATCCCTGCTTTGGCGGCTATTCGATGGTTTCCACCTCCTCCTACATGGAGCAGGGCGGCAAACAGAAGGGCACGATTCACGTCATTCGCGACACCACCGATCGGCGCAGCGCGGAAGAGCGATATCGGCTTCTGTTCGAGCAGGTGCAGCAGGGAGTCTTCGTCGCGACCCCTGAGGGCAAGGTGCTTGACTGCAATGATGCGTTCGTGCAGATGCTGGGCTATGAAACGCGCGAAGAGTTGATGGCCCTCAACATCAACGACGAAGTGTACGTATCGCCCGAGCAGAGGGCAGCCTTCCGATCTGAGATCGACTTGCACAACCACGTGCGCAACTTTGAAGTCACACTCCGCCGGAAGGATGGAGCGCAGCTGACCGCGGCGGAAAGCAGCTTTGCCACCCGCGACGCGGCGGGTCGGGTCGAGCGCTACCAGGGCTTCCTGCTCGATATGACGGAAAAGAAGCGTTTGGAAGACGACATGCGCCGCCGTAACCGCGAACTGAACGCGCTGAACGCGATGGCCGTCATTGCCACGCAGTCGTTTGATCTGGACGAAATCCTAAACCTGACCCTGCGCCAGGTGATTTCACTGTTTGGAGCCGAAACTGGTTCGATCTACCTGTCCGACGCCGACGAGGCCACCTTCCGTCGCCGTGCCGGCTGGGGTCAGCGCAGCGAACAGCGGGCGCGGTTCAATGCCGTGGAATTTCCGGGTGGCTTTGGCGACCTGGTGATGCGGTCGCGAACGGAAGTCATCACCAACGAGTTTCTGCCCCACTTGCCCACCCTGGTCGCTGAGTTCGTATGCGCGGACGGACCCGGTTCGTGGCTCTGGGTGCTGATGTGGAGCAAGGAAACTCCGATCGGCATCATGGGCATCAGAACGCGCGAAGCTCGCGAATACAACAGCAATGACGAAAACATGATGGTGGCGGTCGGCCGCCAATTGGCGACGACCATCGAGAAGGTCCGGCTGTACGAAGAGACCTGCCGGGCCTACGAAGACTTGCGCCGCACCCAGGAACAGCTGCTGCAGAGCGAAAAGATGTCGGCGGTGGGACAGTTGATCGCGGGCGTCGCCCACGAACTGAACAACCCGCTGACCGCCATCCTGGGGTACGCGCAATTGCTGGAGGGCGAGGGTCTGGACGATCGAGCGGCGGACTTCGTCCGCAAGCTGTTCAAGCAGGCCCAGCGGACCCATCGGGTTGTGCAGAATCTGCTGTCGTTCGCCCGGCAGCGCAAGCCGCAGAAGCAGGAAGTCGACATCCGCAAGATCGTTGACGAGACGCTGGCTCTGCGCGACTATGACCTGAAAGTCAACAACATCCTGCTGGAACGGGATACCACCATCGAAGTTCCATCGGTCACGGCCGATCCGCACCAACTGGAACAGGTGTTCCTCAACATCGTCAACAACTCAGTGGACGCGATCCTCGAAGGCGGAAAAGGCGGCAAAATCAAGATACGGATTCACTCCACCGATGGCCAGGTACGCGTCGAGTTCCTGGACTCAGGAGTTGGCATCAAGGATCCCAACCGCATCTTCGATCCGTTCTATACCACCAAGACTGTCGGCAAGGGTACTGGGCTCGGCTTGAGCATCTGCTACGGAATCATCAAGGAACACGGCGGCGACATCACAGCGCACAATCGGCCGGAAGGCGGGGCGGTGGTCGAGGTCCGGCTGCCGGGCTCCGGTCGAGTCGCCGAGGCCGAACCCGCGGGTTCCGCTTCGCACCGCGAAATGGCCATCGAAGGCCGGGTGTTATTGGTCGAAGACGAAGAAGCGGTGCTCGAGTTCGAACGTGATGTTCTGGTCGGAGCCGGCGCACAGGTCGTCGCTTTGATGCACCTGGAGGAAGTGAAGACCCGCCTGCGCGCCGAAACCTTTGACGCGGTCATCATGAACGGCCGGATGCCGGGCGGATGGTCGACGCCGGACGCGCACCGCTGGATTGGAGCGGCTTGCCCGGGACTGGAAAAAAGGCTGCTGTTCACGTTCTCGACAATTGCCGATCAAGAGATCCGGAACTACCTGCAGGCGAACAGCATCCCCTCGCTCGTGAAACCGTTCGAAGTGGCGGATCTGATCACCCAGGCGCGCCGTTTGCTGCAGAAGGCGCAGGCGGCGGTCGCGAAATAGGCGCGACCCTCCAACGGGACCTAAGCTCGGGCTCGACCCGAGCACCCCGCCCGAGTCCCTTTCAAGGGACGACACTGCCGGCCGCCAAACCCTCATCCAGCAGTACGCGAAACCACGGAGTCTCTCAATGGGCTGCGCATTACAACGTCTGGCGCAGGGTTTTAGCGAATTCCCGAATCGCCCCTTCATTACGGCGATACCATCTCCACTGCCCCTGCTTCTGGCTCTCGATCAGCCCCGCCTTTTCGAGAATCCCCATATGATGGGAGATGGTGGGCTGCGAGACGCGCACCCGCTCCTCAATGTCGCACGCGCAAAGACCGGTCTCTTTCCCTAGCGAGCACGCGCCTCGTGCTTTCAGGGCTTGCAAGATGCGGCGGCGGGTGGGGTCGGCAATGGCCTGGAGCAGGCGGGTGAAGGACTGATGTTGGGGACTCATCTTAGAAATAGCAATATCTGGAAAATCGATGTCTGTCAATCTCACGCCAGCTTGCATCTTCGATCGAGATCCGGCAGGCTTGACTCTCTGCCCATGCCCCGCGGGAGGTGAGTGCGGATGCTATTTGAAGGCAACGAACGCAAACAACTCGAACAGAAGATGAAGCGGGAGGGCCGCCTTCCCCCCGGCCAATCTCTCACGCTGAAATGGCCGGTCCTGCAATACGGCTCGGTCCCGCACTTCGATCCTGAGCGCTGGGAGTTCCGGGCGGAGGGCGGAGTGGAAGCACCGTTGCGATGGACATGGACTGAGTTCAACGCACTTCCCAGGATCAAGCGGACAAGCGACTTTCACTGCGTGACGCGCTGGAGCCGGTTCGACAATCTGTGGGACGGCGTGGCCTTTCGCGAGGTCCTTGGGCGGCTGAGTTTGAAGTCGGGCGTGAGCCACGTGCTGCTGCACGCGGAGCAAGGATTCACCGCCAACGTTCCCTTGGCGGACCTCGATCGCGAGGAGGTTCTGTTCGCGACCCACCACGATGGAGAGCCACTTTCGGCGGACCACGGGTTTCCGCTGCGTCTCATCGTGCCGCATCTCTACGCGTGGAAATCGGTGAAGTGGCTGCGTGGGATCGAGTTCCTGGACCATGATACTCCCGGATTCTGGGAGCAGAACGGGTACCACATGGATGGGGACCCGTGGAAGGAGCAAAGGTTTACCCAGGATTGACAATGGTCAATCGACCATCAAAATCGAACCTTCTCGGGGAAGTCTTGGAGTCTCGAGAGCGGAAACCGGACCTCTGGAGTGAAGCTTTTTGCATAGCTGCCGAATTGCAGCCGACTCCCATGTTGAAGAAGTTCTGGGCATCAACCGACGACTCGCGCTCACTAGGCGCTCAGATCACTGAAACCACTGGCGTTATCAGCACCGCAATTCTCTTCTTTGTTTCTCGGAATCATGGCCCCTGCCTATGCACAGCACGAGCAGCAGGGTAAGGAGCAGGGCAAATCATCAACAGGGGCGGCCCCATCGACCGGGACAAACAGCCCCCACTGCTAACAGAGCTACGGCGGCGCATATCACGGCGGTGTCCAGGCCAACGGCCCTACCCATGGGGGCGTCTACCATAGCGGCGTTCCGCACCCAGGGCAGGTGCGCGCAGCGGTTTCGGCCAGTCTCGCGCCAGTTCGTGGAATAACAACCACCGCAGTTTGGGCCCAGCGCTGCTATAACGGCTACCGCGTACCTCAAGACCGCTTCCGCCTCTACTTCGGGAGCGGCCGCTCCTTCCGGATCTCGGGCTCCTCCGAGGGTCTTCGTGGGCGCGTATCCAACCCGTCCAGTACGACGGCAATTGGGTCCCGTTCGTCGATCCGTGGCCCGGAAACGTGGCCTGACACGTGGTAGGAAACCGACGACGTATATCCGTGAAAACTGCAAAACCGCTAATCAGGAATGTTTAGCGCAAGGTTGCCCGGGTCGCGTGCGGTCGTAAACGTAGTACCATCGCCGGTGTAGTCAGGCCGCGGGATCGCAGTTACCATCTCGTTCTCGTCCGAAGGATCAGAGAAGCCCTTATGGAACAGCAGTTCAATCCCGCCCCGTTTCTGTTCTCTCGGTTTTTGTGGAGGGAAGGCGCGAAAGCCTTGGTCAATCACTCGCAATTTCTGCCGAGGCTCGATTCATGGTTCCGACCCTGGGGCCGCAGTGGCGATTCATCTTCATTCACTTCATTCACTTCTTCAAAATCGGGTTATAGCCGTCACCGATGAGCTTGGCACGGGTGGCCTCGGCTTCCTTGATGTCATTGAAAGGCCCGACCTGCACATGGAAAAACCTATCGGTGGCTGAGCCGTTCGTGGTGAACGCAGCATATTGCTTCTTCTTCAGTGCATCGACCAGGGCCTGGGCATCGTCCTCCTTGCTTACGGCCGCAACCTGCACGAAATAGCTGCTGGCAGCCAGG
>DASQPN010000013.1:0-15666 GCA_035643915.1 Terriglobales bacterium
GCTTTATGGCTCCGATGCCATGACCAGCGTCGTCCAGATATTCACCCGAAGCGGAACCACGCAGACTCCCGAACTGCGTTTCGGCGCCGATGGTGGAAATCTCTACACCGCCCATGGTTACGTCTCGGTGGCGGGGGCTCGGGACCGTTTTGACTACAACCTGTTCGGGGATCAATTCAACACGGAGGGCTCCGGGCCTAACGATGACTACTCGAACGCGCTCGAGGGAGCGAATTTTGGGGTGCGCTTGAGTAGCCGGGCGCAACTCCGCATCCGAGCTCGGCACTCCAACAATCGCAGCGCCGTGCAGGGCGAATGGTATTTCGATGGGTTGCCGCCAGTTCCGCCCGAGACCAACGAGCGCGCACGCCAGAACAACTTGTTAGCGAGCGCGGAGTTGACGATCGCGGGGCCGGCGCGCTGGCAGCATCGTTTCACAGGTTTCGAGTACAGCCATCGGAGACTGAACCAGAACGATGTGGTGGACCCCGATCGAGTCTCACCCTTTGGCGAAATGGATTTCATTTACCGCAACACCCTCGACGTGAATCGCGCCGGATTCGAATACCAAGGCGACTACACGGAGCGGAGTTGGGCGCACACCACGGTTGGCTACCAGTTCGAAGATGAAAATGCGTTTTCGAACCTGCTGCACGGTTTGCGGCTAAACCATGCGGTGTACGGCCAGCAGGTGTTCGAATGGGGGCGTTTCTCCGCCATTGCCGGTGCTCGCCTCGTCCACCACGAGACCTTTGGAAATAAGGGCGTTCCCCGCGTCGCCGTGACGTTCCAGGCGCTGCGCGGCGGCCGGATTCTCTCGGGAACGAGGCTGCGTTTCTCCTATGCGACCGGCATCAAGGAGCCCAGATTCGAGGAGGTTCTGCCCAGTCCTCCCTTTGTCATGGGCAGCCCCAATCTGAAGGCGGAAGAAAATCGCGCATTCGAGGCGGGATTCGATCAGAGCCTCTTGGGCGGAAAATTTGCGCTCTCCGCGATCTACTTCCACAATCGGTTCCGCAATCAGATCGACTTTCAGACGCTGGATTTCAAGACCTTTGCGGGCCAGTACGTCAACATCAACAAATCCATGGCCCACGGCGCGGAGCTCGAACTGAAAGGCCGCCTGACCAGTCGACTCTCCCTGAACGGCGGATATACCTACGACTCCACCCAGATCCTGGAGGCGCCCTTTGCCTTCGATTCGTTCCACTCGGCCGGCTCGCCGCTTCTGCGCCGCCCCAAACACTCTGGGAGCCTGTTGCTGAACCATCTGGAGAGCCGCTGGGGCGCGAGTGTCGGAGGAAGCTTCGTTGGAAGACGCTCGGATTCTGATTTCTTCGGATTCGGGATTGATCACGCGCCCGGCTACGCTCGTCTCGACCTCGGAGGGTGGTGCGCCGTGAATTCGCGCGTCACCGCCTACGCAAATGTTGAGAACGCTCTCGACCAGCAGTATCAGGAAGTCGTCGGATATCCGGCGTTAGGGATCAACGTTCGGGCGGGGCTGCGATTCCGGATCGGCGGGGACTGAAGCGATCGGACGTCACTGAGAAACGCGCCGCCGCCGGAGCGCTTCTGCGACTGGATCCGATTCTGCGGCGGCTTTCTTGCGATGGTTGCCGTTCGCTGGCGCGGGAGAGCGAAGGGGGATCGGCGGCTCCGACTGCGACCCTCCCAGGTACTTTTCTCGCACCACAGCCAGTTTCTCCAACTCGGCTGCGCCCAGTGGTTGCTGGTGACCAAGTTGGTGGGTGACCAATGCGATCCGTGCGAAGTGCTCCACCGTCTCCATTTTCATGAACGCCTGCGACAAATCCGTCCCGTAGGCGACGACCCCGTGATTCGACATCAGAATGGCGTCGTAGTGCGGAACCAGCGGTTCGAGCGCTTCCGTGAGTTCCGGAGTGCCGGGCGTACCATACTTGGCCAACGGAATCGAACCCAGTCCAATCACGACTTCACAGACCAGCGGCTGATTCAGCGCGACCCCGGCGGCGGCGAACCCCGTCGCCGTGGTCGGGTGCGCGTGCACGATCCCCTGCACATCGGGACGCAGGCGATAGATCAGCAGATGCATCCCGATTTCACTTGAAACTTTGCGTCGTCCTGACAGGAGACGCCCCTCGATGTCCACGATCACCATGTCCGCCGGACGCATCTCGCCCTTGCTCATGCAAGTGGGGGTAGACAGAATGCGGTTCTGATCCAGGCGGACGGAGAGATTGCCGTCGGTCGCGGCCACGAAGCCGCGTTCGTGCAGGGTGCGGCCGTAGCGGACAATCTGCTCCCGATATTGGCGTTCGGTGGCCATGGAATTAGGACGGCAGGAGGGCCTGACTGGCTCATGGTACAGCACCGTCTTAGGGGACGACAATCCAATTCGTGGCCCGCCGAAATGATTTGTTGCGGACTTTTCGGAGGGCGCAGGTTCCCTGGGTAACGGATGCGCCGCGGGCCGCGGAGGCCCCTATAATCGACGTGCGTGCTGGTCTCCGACTTCCACTACGAGCTTCCCGAAGCGCACATCGCGCAGGAGCCCCTGGCCGATCGGGCCGCGTCCCGCATGCTCCATTTGGACCGAGCGACCGGTGATCTGGCAGACCGCACCTTCCGGGACTTTCCCGATGTCTTGCGTCCTGACGATCTCCTGGTGCTCAACAACACCCGGGTCTTCCCGGCGAGGCTCTACGGGAGACGGATGGGCACTAAGCCCCAGGCGCTCGGTCCCCGTAACCCGGCCTCGCCGGAGTTCGGGCAAGGCCGAGTGGAAGTCTTATTGACTCGCCAGCTGAGCGAAGATCCCAACGAATGGGAATGCCTGGTTCGCCCGGGTCGCAAGATCGGTGTCGGCGACGGAATCCAGTTTGGCGAAAGGGAAGAACTCGAAGGGGAGGTCATCGCTCGGGGGGCCTTCGGCGAACGCCGGATCCGTTTCGCCCCAGTCGAAAACTTCTTTCAAGCGGTGGAGAAGCTGGGACACGTCCCCTTGCCTCCTTACATCGCCCGCGATGACAGCCCCCGCGATCGCGAGCGCTACCAGACGGTGTACGCTCAGGAGCGAGGGTCGGTAGCTGCCCCGACCGCCGGCTTGCACTTCACGCCCGAAATCCTCGCCCAGTTCCGCGATCGCGGCATTGAGACTGCGGCCATCACCCTCCACCTAGGCTTGGGCACGTTTGAGCCGGTCCGCGGGGAACGCGTGGAGGAGCACCGTCTGCACAAGGAAGCCTACCGGATTTCACCGGCGGCCGCGGCGCAGATCAATCGCGCCCTCGACCAGCGTCGACGGATCGTGGCCGTAGGGACCACGACTGTCCGCACACTGGAATACGCAATCGCTCACGAGCCCGACGGACGAGTCTCTTCCGTCGCCGGCGAAGCCGACCTGTTCATCTATCCCGGTTACTCATTTCGCGCCGTGGGCGCGATGCTGACCAACTTTCACCTGCCAAAATCGAGCCTGTTGATGCTGGTGTGTGCATTTGGAGGGCAGGCACCAGTCCTGGCAGCCTACCGCCATGCGGTGGAGGGGGGCTACCGTTTCTATTCGTACGGGGACTGTATGTTCGTCGAATGAACGAGTCCCATGCCAACTACAATGTCGCCGGGCGAGCGAATATACTGCTGAGTGTCCCGGGAGTACAGCATGAGTTTGGTAACTCAGAAACAGGTTTCTCTGCAAACCTTCGTTACAGAGCTGCGAAAATTTCCGGCACGGGCCTTCGAGCGTACTCAGGAAATTGTCGATTTTCTTCATCGCACGCAAGTCATGCCGGACACGCTCGCTCCCTACTTGAGCTGGGATCGCCAGCACTACACCCGCAACCTGATCGACAAAACGCCGCTGCATGAGCTGATTGCGATCTGCTGGGAACTCGGCCAGGCTAGCTCAGTGCACAATCACCGTGACCAGAACTGCTGGATGGCCGTGCCCGTCGGCCGACTGCTGGTCGAGAACTACCGGGTCGTGTTCCAAAAGATCGAAGAAGGAAAATGCGAACTGACAACCGCCGACACCGTGGAGATGAATCCCACTCATCCCTGCGCGGTAGATCCGCTTGAGCCCGTGCACCGGGTCCTGAATCCCCGGGAGTTTCAGCAGAGAGCAGTCAGTCTTCACGTTTACTCGCGTCCCTTCGACACCTGCGTTGTGTACTCGCCCGAGCAGGGAACTTGCGGCGAAATCCGGCTGCACTACACGACAGAGTTTGGGCAAACCCGCGGGAAGACCTGAGGGTCGAGTCCGCAGACTTTGGGTATTTCGCAACGGCCGCCGATCCAGCGAGGAGTTTTGAAGAATCCAAATGCGTGCAAAGCCAGTCATGGCGCTTACCGCGGCTTTGGTTTTCACCCTCGGGGGTTGCTCAAAAAGCACGCCGCCGCAGAAAGAGACGCTGAATCCTCTCAATCGGGCGGATTCCACCCGCGTTAAGCCTGTCCACTTCCTCCACAAGACCTTCCCCGTGAAGAAATACGTCCAACTTGAGTTTGAGGTCCCCATCCATTCCGTCATTCCCCGATTGCACGGCACCTTCAAATCATTTGTGCGGAGGCCCGGAGATGACGACCGCAGCGACGAGAGCGCCGACGTGGATTTCGTGCTCATGGAGTCCGAGCAGTTCTCTGACTTCTCCCATGGCCAGGGTGACGGAACTGCCCTATACAGCGTCGATCCAACTCACGATCAAGAAGTGGAGTTCCTGCTCCCTCCCACCCAGGACGAGCCCAAAAAATACTACCTAGTCTTCCGCAATTCACCGGGCGGCGCCGCGGTCAAATATGTGGCCGCAGATTTCAGCCTGACCTTCGGATACTAGGAGACTCCTGGAGAGCAGGAGCGAAAGGCGTCCTTCGACTCCTGCAGGCAGGCTGCTGTGTTTCATCGCAACCCGAGATTCCCCTCCCACACTGCTGATAAACTGAACTGTTGCCTCCTCGAAAAACATCATCGCTAAGAAAATCTGAGGCAGTGCCCAAGGAGTCTGCAGCCAGGCCGACCTCGGTCCCGCGCCCTGCGGCAGATGCCAAAGGCCGAGTCTTCCTGATTGACACCATGTCCTTCATCTTCCGCGCCTATCATGCCATGGCGCGGCAGCGGCCCATGTCCACCAAGACCGGTGTTCCCACTGCCGCTACCTACGTCTTCGTCAACATGCTGCGCAAGCTGCGCGACGACTTCTCCCCGGAATATCTCGCGGCCGTCTTTGATGTGGGCGCTCCCACGTTCCGCGATCAGGAAGCCGAGGCAATTACGACCGTCCGGAAATTTGACATCAAGACGCAAACCTTTCAGGAGGTTCGGTACAGCGGCTACAAAGCCAACCGCGCGGAAATGCCGGAGGATCTCGTCCAGCAGGTCCCCTACATCCGGCGCGCGCTCGAGGCCTACGGCATTCCGATCCTCGAGCAGAGAGGCTTCGAGGCCGACGACCTCATCGGCACACTCGCTCGCAAAGCTGCGGCCCAGTCCCATGTCGTCTACGTCGTCTCCAGCGACAAAGATATGCTGCAGTTGATTACTGACAAGATCCTCGTGCTGAACCCGCCCAAAGACAACCTGATCGCCGATGCTGCCAAGGTGGAGGAAATCCTCGGCGTCCCGCCTGACCGCGTGGTCGACGTCATGGCGCTCCGCGGCGACAGCATCGACAACATTCCGGGCGCCCCCGGCATTGGCGACAAAGGTTCCGTCGAACTGATCAAGCGCTTCGGTACGGTCGAGGAGGCGCTGGAGCGGGCCTCCGAAGTTGAGAAGAAAACCTACAAAGAGTCCCTGCTGAACAATCGTGAGATCGTTCTGTTCAGCAAGCGCATGGCAACCATCGACACGGACGTCCCGGTTGAACTCGATCTTGACGCCATGAAGTCAGGCGAGCCCGACGTCGAGACGCTGCGCGAACTCTTTGCCGAGCTGGAATTCACGTCGCTGTTGAAGGAACTGCTGCCGGTTGTCGAGATAACGGAAGCGCGCTACGTGGAGGCCAGGTCTGGCGAAGAAGTGGACGCGGTCCTCGCGCGCATCCCAGAGGGGGGCTCTCTTTCAATCGCGGTCGAGGCGACAGGGTCTGTCGCCAGGGAGGACGACGAGGAAGGCGAGGAACCCGAGGACGGTATGCTGCCTTTGCGAGCCGGGGCTTCGCTCCCGAGTGCTCCGCTGCCCGTTCACAACGTCGCGATCTCCTCCGGTTCCGGTGCCGCCGCAACCGTGTCCCTGGCATCGGAAGCGGCGCCCCGGCTCACATCCGCCCTGTCCGATGGCAAGCTCCCCAAAGCCGTGCACGACTACAAGGCGGCGATTCACGCGCTCGCACCCTTGGGGGTTGAATTGTCGGGCGTGCAACACGACACGAGGCTCTACTCCTACTTGCTTGATCCCACCTATTCATCGCACGGTCTGCCCGAAGTCGCGTTACGGCGCTGCAATCTGAAGCTTTCTGGAAATCTTGCGGAGTCCGCAGATATCACTGGCCGCCTGGCCACAACCCTGAGCCGTGAAGTCGAAGAATCGGGCCTGCAGAAGATTTACGAGCAGATCGATCGGCCTCTGGTTCCCGTGCTCGCGCGGATGGAGCGGGCGGGCGTAAAGATTGACACCGGCACGCTCGCCCTGATGTCCGCGCGGCTGGAGCGGGACGTGGATGCCAAGGCGAAAGAGATCTGTCGCCAAGCGGGCTTTGAATTCAACATCAACTCACCCAAGCAACTCGGTGACGTGCTCTTCAACAAGCTGAACTTGCCCAAGCCCGTGAAGTATGGCAAGGGCAAAACGATGTCGACTGCCGTGGATGTGCTCGAGGGCCTTGCCGAGGATCATCGAGTCCCGCGCCTGGTGCTGGAATACCGCCAGCTCGCCAAGCTGAAGTCCACCTACGTCGACACCCTCCCGGCATTGCTGAGTCCGACCACCGGACGACTGCACACCACATTCGACCAGACCGGCACCGCCACCGGTCGTTTGTCGTCGGCCAACCCGAACCTGCAGAACATCCCGATCCGCACCGAACTCGGCCGCGAGATCCGCGCCGCCTTCACCGCCGAACCCGGCCACGTTCTGCTGGCTGCCGACTACTCTCAGATCGAACTTCGCCTGCTGGCGCACTTCTCGAAGGATCCACTCCTGGTCGAAGCCTTTCGCCGCGGCGACGACATTCACACGCTCACCGCTTCCCAGGTCTTCGGCGTTCCGCCGCTCATGGTCACGCCCGATCATCGCCGGCAAGCAAAGGTTGTGAATTTTGGAATCGTCTACGGTTTGTCAGCCTTCGGTCTGTCGCAACAGTTGGGCATTGAGCCCGGCGAAGCCAAACAGTTCATCAATGCGTACTTCGAGAAATACAAAGGCGTGCGCGCTTTCATCGACCGGACGCTCGAAGAAGCCCGTCGTGACGGGAAAGTAAAGACACTGTTCGGCCGGGTGCGCCCCATTCCCGACATCAACGGAAAGAATGCCAACCAGCGTGGCTTCGCTGAACGCACCGCCGTCAACACTCCCCTGCAGGGCACGGCCGCCGACCTGATTAAGCTGGCCATGATCCGCATCGACGCCGCCTTCGAGGAGCGCAATTTGACGTCCCGCATGACCCTGCAGGTACACGACGAGTTGGTTTTCGAAGTTCCCGAGGCAGAGCTCGACGTGATGCGATCGCTGGTGCGGGAACAGATGGAAAGAGTTCATCCGCTGGCCGTGCCGCTGGTGGTGGAAATCGGTGTGGGGCCGAACTGGCGGGATATGGACTAGGCCGGAGACTCGCCCGCCCCTTATTTTGGTGGGATGAATGCCGGCAAGAGAGCTGGTGTTCACGATATGTTCATCGGCCATTTTGCTGTCGGCTTTGCCGGCAAGAAATTCGCGCCGCGCACTTCGCTGGCCTGGCTGCTCTCGGCTCCCTTGTTCCTCGACCTGCTCTGGCCGGTGTTTGTGCTCTTGGGCTGGGAGCAGGTACGGATCGATCCGGGCAACACGCGCTTTACGCCCCTGGATTTTGCCTATTATCCCTGGTCGCACAGCTTGCTGATGTCGGTCGTGTGGGCCACTCTCTTCGCTGTGGTCTATCACTGGATGGCGCACTATCGGCCGGGCACGATCGCCATCTGGATCGGTGTCGTGAGTCACTGGGTGCTGGACTGGGTAACTCATCGACCCGATATGCCGCTCTATCCCGGTGGTGGGCCCCGCCTTGGCGTCGGCCTTTGGAATTCGATTGCCGGAACCCTCGTGGTAGAGATCAGCATGCTCGCGGTGGGCGTCTGGCTGTATGTGCGCGCCACGCGCGCCCGCGACCGTATCGGCCGGCGCGCGTTTGTCTCTTATGTGGGTTTACTGCTGGTGTTGTACATCGGGGATCGCTTCAGCGGTCCACCGCCCAATGTCGCCGCCCTTGTCTGGACGGGCATCGCCGCGGAAGCAATCCTGGTTCCGTGGGCGTGGTGGTTCGACTCCCACCGCGGGTTGCGCGCTGAGTGAAGGAACTCGCTCACTGCCTGAACATCCTGGGAACTGATCTGCTGGGTGTGGAATAGCTCTCGCCCGCTCCCAACGCGCGTCGGACCATTCCCCACAGTTGCTTGCGCAGGGACCGGTACTCACAGACGGCCGGTATCGGGTTGCTCCCCGTGAGCACATCCGAATGCCCCCCGGGGAAAAACCACTGATGTGGGGCAGCGCGGCCTGCAGCTTGCGGGGATGCGTGCCGGTAACCGGGGCTTCAAAGGGTGGGTCGACACTTCCTGCCCGGGAAAGCACCCCGAACTTATCCACCCCCCTCGACGTACCACGCAAGCACGATGAGACAGCAGCTCTGGCTGCCGCGGGGGCGGGAATTAAATCATAGAACGGGGATCGCGGAGTGCGCCCGGCTCGTGACGCGAAATGTGCTTACCCTAATCAGGCCGGAGATTTGAGGAGTCCGATTGTCCCTCGGTTAGCATGCGCCTGAGGCGTAGGTTCGCGATCCTTCTGACCCGCAGCAATCGGCGCAAGCAGACCGAGTAGGCGAACCAGACCAATGTCGCCCCTGAGGCAAAAATCAGTCCAAGACTCCAGAGATTCGCCAAACTGCGGAACAGGTCAGCCACTGGCCCGGGTGCGAACAGGTAGATCAGCGTCCCAACCAGGGCCACCGCAAGCACAGAGCTCGGCAATCGATAGGGGCGCGGCGACATCGGCTTATCCACGACCAAACACGCGGGAATTTCGCTCTCTGCGCTTACACCCGCTCCGGGCAGAATGAAAACGCAGTCCTCGAGCGCGCTTCGAAGATGAACCACGGATGTCTCAGGCGCCTAAGTGTGCCTTGATCGCCGAGGCGATGCTGGTTGCCAGGGCGTTCATCTTCTCCTCCGACTCCGCCTCTACCATCACGCGTGCTAGCCCCTCGGTACCGGAGTACCGCACGATCACTCGCCCATTCCCGTCCAGTTCCCGTTCGGCACCCTCAATCGCTCGCTGAATCTCGGGCACCTGGCTGAAGGGAACTTTTTCGTGCACCCGCACGTTCTGAATCGTTTGCGGAAAAACCTTGAGGTCGGTGACCAGCTCGGCCAGGGTTCGGCTGCTCCGCACCATGATTTCCATCACCCGCAAGGCGGTGAGGAGGCCGTCGCCGGTGGTCGCGTCACCGTCGCGAAACAGGATGTGTCCGGACTGTTCTCCACCCAGGGTCGCTCCGGTTTTCAACATCTCTTCCAGCACGTACTTGTCGCCTACGTTCGCGCGTAGCAGGCGGATTTGTGAACGCTTGAGCGCGACTTCCAGACCCATGTTCGACATGGTTGTCGCAACAATCGTGTTCCCGGACAGAACCCCGCGCGAACGCATATCGCGGCCCGCCATCAGTAGCACGGCATCCCCGTTCACCACCTTCCCAGTTGCGTCGCTAAACAAAGCGCGATCCGCGTCCCCGTCGAACGTGACCCCAAGGTCGAACTCGCCTTTCCGTTCCGCTACCATCCTGGCCGCGGCAGCCGGATGGAGGGCCCCACAGTGCTCATTGATGTTCTTCCCGTCGGGCGCGCAATGAATGAACGTCGCCCTCACGCCGCATGAGCGAAACAGTCCCGGAGCTTCCGCCGTTGCGGCTCCGTTCGCGCAATCGACCAGCACGCGCATACGGCTGAGATTGGCGCCAACGCTCTTCGCCAGCCAATGGATGTAGCTGTCGCGTAAACCGGCGTCACCGGGCAAACTGGGCAACGGCTTCGTCCTTGGCTCTGCGACCGTTTGCGGATTCTCGAGCAGCGAAAAAATCTCCCGCTCAATCGCCAGTTCCCGTACATCCGGCAGCTTGTAGCCGTCACCGGAGAAGACCTTGATCCCGTTATCCGTCCACGGATTGTGAGAAGCCGAAATCACCACGCCGGCGGCGAGTCCGCGCGAACGGGCCAAGTAGGCCACGCCCGGCGTCGTAATCACGCCCGCACTCTCGACTTCGACGCCCAGCGTGGCCAAGCCCGAGGTCACGCGGTCCGCGATCCAACCACTCGATTCCCGCGTGTCCTGTCCGATTACCACTCGTGCCTTCGGGTTCACGCGTAGAAGATCGTGGCCCAGAGCACGTCCGATGGCGAAAGTGCTCTCTGGAGTAAGCGGAAATTCGCCGGCGACCCCGCGAATCCCGTCGGTCCCAAACAACTGTCTTGTCGGCTGGCTCATTCGGGTCGTTTTGTTCCTTGGGGCGCGGGTTCGGCGTTTATCTTTTCCATGAGAACGGTGACCCGCACCGGGGCTGGCCGCACGATTTGCACGAGTGGGTCAGAGACAAATGCGTTCACAACAAACGTGCCACGTTCCATGGTGCCAGAGGCGTCCACCGGATCGGTTGTTGCGGCCTCGACCGCCTCCACCCGCTGTTTGGGCCCGGTAATCGAAACCGTCGCCGGGTCCGCGAACAGCTTGGCAATCCGATACCCTGCCGCAAAAGTTCCAATGACGCGCGGCCGCACTTCGACCTGGCGCGCGAGCCCAATGTCGAAACTCAACCGGACCTGGCTGGGAACGATCTGCACGACCTGCAAGTCGCGCGGCTGCCGAACCTGTTGGGCGGTCAAATCGAAAGTACGCTCTCCCGGCTTTACGCCCGCCAGATCTACCTCCACATGCACTTCCTGGGGTCGCAGTTCATGAATCAATCGCTCCGGGCCCCGCACCCGCACCTGCGCCTCCGGAATATTCAGAGAACTGATCTCGAGGTTGCTCGGGATGTTGTGAAACTCAATCGGCACGGTGAGCCCGACGGCCGCCACCGGATCGTGTGAAATTGCCCACCAGAGACCCACCGCGAGGGCCAGCGAAACCACTTTGTAACCAAAGTTCGCGAACACGTACTGGCGCAGAAAATCGGCCATGGCTAGCGATCCACTCCGGGTGTGTAACTCTGATCAGGATTGCGATAGCTGGGGGAACGCTCGACGTCGACATTCTCCTCGTTCCCAGTGGCAATCGGCGTCGGCAAAGTCGCCGGAGGCACGTACCGGCGCAGAAGAGCGCTTAAGCGCTCCCGCAGCTGTTCGACCGTCAGGGCGCGCTCAAAGTTTCCCGCGACCGCCAGGCTGATCGTCCCGGTTTCTTCCGACACGATGACGGCGATTGCATCCGTCTCCTCCGTGATGCCGATTCCAGCCCTATGCCGCGTCCCCATCTGCGTCGACAGCACCGGATTCATCGAAAGCGGGAGAAAACACGCGGCCGCGGCAATACGGTCCTTCTGCACGATCACCGCCCCGTCATGCAGGGGAGCGCTCGGCCGGAACACCGTAGCCAGCAGATCGTAAGAGAGCCGCGCATCGAGCGGCACGCCGCTCTCGATGTAGGTCCGCAGCCCGATCTCCCGTTCAATCACGATCAAGGCTCCGGTCTGATTCTGGGAGAAGAGATTGGCCGCCAGCACGATGTCGTCATAGGCGTCGGACTCGGAACTGGCTCGGCTGAACGTCAGCCGGCTCCCCAGGTTCGCGAGCGTATGTCGGATCTCGGCTTGAAACACAACGATCAGGGCAAAGACCACGTATGGAATTAGAGTGCTGACCAGCCAGCTCAGAGTGGTGAGTTCACCCACGCGCGCGATGTAGAATCCAAGCGCAACTGCCGCCACGCCCACCAGCATGGGCGCTGCGCGTGTCCCGCGCACCAGCATCAGAAACTGGTAGATGACGATCGCGACCAGCAAAATGTCGATGACGTTTGTCACCGACACGTGTGGCCACGGCGCGAGAAAATGCGTCACGAACGCTCCTCTTTCCAGAGGCTTGAGGGATTTGGGCCCGACTGCAAGTTTATTGTAATCCAGCCACGCGGGCCCGCTCACTCCCTCGAGGTCTGCTTCACCGTTGCGATGATGTGACCACGCGCCAACCGAGCCGAAACATCGTCTCCCGCACTCACCCGCGCAGAATCCTTCAAAAGCTTCCCGGACGAATCGAACAGCAACGCGTACCCGCGCTCCAGGATTGCCACCGGAGACAGAGCCTCCAGTTGGCTCGTGAGCCGTTCCAGCCGCGAGCGTCGTTGCAGGAGCAAGCTCCGCGCCGCTGCCGCCAGCGAAGCCAGCTTGGCGTCCAATTCCTTTCGGACACCCGACAGCACAAGCCGCAGATCGTAGTGCCGCACTGCCCCCGCCAGGTCCTCGAAACGCCGGCGTTGCGTCTCCAGCACGCCGCGCTGCGCATGTGCCAGCCGGTATACCAGGTCGTCGATTTTCTGCTGGCGCCGCCGGATCAGGTCCATCATCCGCCCGAATGCACCGTGCTGCGCCAATTCCGTCAGCCGCTGCCGTCCCATCAGGAGTTGGTACCGCATGGCCTTTTCCAGCCGTCCGTCCAGCCGCTCGACCTGCTCCTCCACTTCCTGTCGCGAGCGGATGACCAACTCCGCTGCCGCCGACGGAGTTGGCGCGCGCAAGTCCGCCACGAAGTCAAGGATGGTGAAGTCGGTCTCGTGTCCGACCGCAGAAACCACCGGCAATCCCGAGCTAGACACGACACGTGCCAAAGCCTCGTCATTGAAGGCCGCCAGATCCTCGGCCGATCCCCCGCCGCGAGCCACGATGATCACCTCGACGGTCCGGGCCTTGTTGAAATGACGCACACCGGCGGCGACTTCGATCGGCGCCGTGTCCCCCTGCACCTGCGCGGGATAAATCAGAACATTCACCGTGTGATGCCTCCGATCGAGGATGTGCAGGATATCGCGCAAGGCCGCGGCCTGTGGCGACGTCACGATGCCGATCGAGGATGGCAGCGCTGGAATCGGTTTCTTCCGCGCCGAATCGAATAGTCCTTCTGCCTCAAGCTTCGCTTTGAGCTGCTCGAAGGCAATCTGTAGTGCGCCGGCGCCTTTGGGCTCCATATACTCTGCATTGATCTGCAGCTGCCCACGGTCTTCGTAGATCGTGACCCGGCCTCGGACCACAACCTGCATTCCGTCTGTCGGGCGAAATCGCAGGAGGCGCGCCGAAGAGCGGAACACGACCACGCTGATCTGGGAGTTCGCGTCCTTCAGCGTGAAATAAAGATGGCCGGAATTTTGGGCGCGGAAATTCGAAATTTCGCCTTCCACCCAGGCATCGGCATACTCGCGCTCGATGTGGGTGCGAACAGACACCACGAGGTCGCGCACTGTCCAGACGCGCCGTTCCGGCGGCCGAAAGCTGAATCCCAGCTGGTCCATTGCGCCCATGGCAGGCAGTGTATCGCAGGCTAGCGCCGAAACCGTCCCACCACGTACAGCACGACCGACAACACCACGCTCAGAAGGATTGAGGTCGCCAGGGGGAAATAAAACGTCGTATTCTTGCCGCGATAGAGGATGTCCCCGGGCAGGCGGCCCAGGGGAAGGTTGGTCTTGCCCACAAGGATCAGCACCAGCCCCACTACGACCACGAGCGCTCCCAGCAACACCAGCGTTTTGCCGAGGTCAGTCACAAGAACAGTCTAAATCAGATTCAAACTGGACGGCGGCCATGACGCGCGGCGAAATGACAAAGAGTCGCCCGCGGAGGGGCCGGCCTGCTTGCCCGTTCATGCCCCCGCGGCTCTTGAAGGCGCCTCTTCCCTCCCGTGGAGCTCTCATGCCCGGACTTCTCGAGGCGTGGCCCCCGGCCGCAGCAATGCTAGAATTCCGCCCGATGAAATCCCGCTGGGTTGTGTGCTCCTTCATCCTCTCCGCGGTTCTCCTCCGTGCCCAAACAACAACTGAAGTCGAAATTACCGGCGAGCCGCATCATCATCTCGTGCTTGAGAACGAATACGTGCGCGTTTTCAAAGTAGAGGTTGCCCCGCACGAATCCACTCTCATGCATCGCCATCGCCACGACTATGTCTTCGTGACTCTAGGTGGTTCCATGGTCTCGAACGAAGTTCAGGGCAAGCCGCCCGTCCAGTTCAAACTTCAAGAGGGTGATACCCGGCTCCTTCCGGGAGGCTTCGCGCACCTCGCCCGCAACCTGGCGCCTACGGCGTTCCGCAACATCACCATCGAGTTCCTGCAAGACCAAAAGGCCCGCACGAGCCCTTTGCCCAAATGGGACGAGGAGCGCGGTCTGCGCGTTCTCGAGCGTGGTACACAGGACATCCTGTTCGTAAAGGACGGCGTGCGCGTTTCCGAGATCGAGCTGCAACCTGGCGGCATGATACCCACGCACCATCACTACGGCCCGCACCTGCTGGTCGCGGTCACGGATCTGAAAGTACGCAGCGACGTGGAAGGCCAGGGTCGAATGCCGGGTCATTTCGCGTCTGGCGAGGTCAAGTGGCTGCCGGGAGGCTACACCCACACGCTGACCAACGTGGGTGGGCAGCCCGCGAAGTTCATCACACTGGAATTCCACTGATCAAGTGATCAAGGCCTTTCACGAGGGGGCGGCGGACGCTCCCTTTGTCGAATCGTGGAGAGCGGACGAGCCAAACCAGTAAAGACCCCCTTGCGCAATCCCAATTCACATGGTATAAACAAACACATCGAGAGCAGTGTGTGGCTAGCCGGGCGATAGTGTGCAACTCTCGTCGCGCGTCCGGCATCCAAAAGGTTTGTAGCTGTAAATCTGGGAAATCAGCCCCGGCCACGGGGTTCGCATTCGGGGACAAGGCTCCTCGAAGGGTTTAAGCGTTACCGCAAGAACCTCCAAGCGATCTTTTTTCAAGCTTAAACGCTTCCGCCTCGGCTCGAGCCGAAAGTTGGCCGTGTCCCTGTGGAAGAGGCGTTTCGTCGCGCGCAGAGCGCAAGATGCTTCTCTAGGTTGAGTTCTCACAACTGTGCAAAAGTTGTGGAAGTCCTGTGATTCCTTAGGGTTGACAGCGGTCGACGGGCGCTGTAGTTTTGAAAGGTTTCGAGGACAGACAGGTTCGCATCCGTGCGTGATCTGTTCTGGACTGAAAGCGCACCGCTCAGGCGGGAAGCGGATCGGTCTTTGACAAATAGGTTGAACGTGCCAGTTATTGAGTAGGAAAGGTTCGGGCTCAAGTCCGAGCGTACTCACAACATAAAGTCTTCACGTTTTCGAACGTGAAGGCGTGTCTGCCTTTCGGGGCAGACATCAGGTTTCAAACGAGAGTTTGATCCTGGCTCAGAATCAACGCTGGCGGCGTGCCTAACACATGCAAGTCGAACGAGAAAGTGGAGCAATCCATGAGTAAAGTGGCGACCGGGTGAGTAACACGTGACTAACCTACCTT
>DASQPN010000014.1:0-3964 GCA_035643915.1 Terriglobales bacterium
CAGGGGTGGCAAGGAGGTCACCCTGACGCCAGGACAGACTTTCTACGAAGGCCCTAACGATGTGCACACGGTCGGGCGCAACGCGAGCACGACGAAGCCAGCAAAGTTCGTCGTGGTCTTGCTGAAGAAGAAGGGCGTTGACGCGGTGTTGCCTGCCGAGTAGGTCGTTTGCATTCCGCCGTGGTAACGAAGATGACCGGTGTCAGGTCGTCGAGGCGCGCACTTTCCACCCGTTCGTGCGCGGACCAACTCACGTCGGCGCGGCGAAGGTGACTTCTCCGTGCTGCAAGGTGGCTCGCCGATTGCCGAAGTTTTTGCCCTGACAACCGAGCAGATGCGTGTTTATCTTCGACAAGAGCGGCAAGGGGATCCGAGCTGCGGCGCGTGGGCTCTCGATTACCGATGGCCTGTTACCAGGAGGATGTAGCCGTGGACATCGACACTGAAAAGATCGACCAGACGGTTCTGGCGCTGCTCTATCTGGGGCGTCACGAGAACTGCCGAACCTGGAAAGGCTTCGATTGGGATTTCATGAGGCGACTGCACGAGAAGGGATACATCACAGATCCGGTGAGCAAGACGAAATCGGTGGTGTTCACCGAGGAAGGTTTGTGCGAGTCGGAGCGATTGTTCCGGGTGCTGTTCGGTCGGTAGATTAGGAGCCGAGTGTAGGCGATACCTCGATCTTCGACATCACGCCGGCGGGTGCCCTGACGCCCATGCCTGCCGCGCTCGTGGCCTGGCGGAGTACTTCGCGAGGATCGTGCTTGACACCGCGGCATGACTCCGGTGTTTTCTTGAGCTTCTTCATCGCGTGCGCGTGCTGCGCAGCTCGTTGCTTGCGAGCCACCAGAACCAACTCTCTGTCACTCTACCGTCCAACGCAGGAAAGCAGCGCCGGTGGATATGCAGATACTTGTATAGATATGCAATTTAGTGCATACTTGATCTGATGAAACCAGTCTTCTGGATGGGCAGCAGCAGAGAGGATTTGAGGGACTTTCCCCGAGAGGCACGGCGCGAGATTGGCTACCAGCTAGAGCATGTGCAGGAAGGTGTGGACCCTAACGATTGGAAGCCCATGTCTACTGTGGGACCAGGGGTGCGAGAGATTCGCGTCAGGGAAACGTCGGGAATTTTCCGCTGCATTTATCTGGCGACACGGCCGGAGGGAATCTATGTCTTGCACTGCTTCCAAAAGAAGGCCAGGAAGACAAGCCAGCAGGATTTGGACTTGGCAGCGAAGCGATTTAAGTCGATACAGGTGAAATGATGAAAGCCAAGAAAGTGGTGCGCGATGAACACGGCCCCCGTCATGTGACGCCGGCCGGCCGCAGCGTGTTCTATGATCTGTTTCCGAAAGCGGAAGCCGACGAGCTGGTCATGCGCTCGACACTGCTTAGAGGACTGGAACGCTGGTTGAAAGAGAGCGGTCTGACGCAAACTCAAGCCGCCAAAGCGCTGGGCATCACGCAGGCTCGGGTGTCCGATATCAAGCGCGGCAAAATCGGGCAGTTCAGCCTGGACATGCTGGTTCGCTTGGCGTCGCGGGCCGGACTCAAGCCCAAGCTGAAATTGGCCGCCTAAGACGGTGGGAATCGCCGAGGTGGCCGAGTTCGATCGTCTATGTCGTGTTGTGGGCAACGCGTGGGCGGACGGGCTACCGAAAGCCTAAGTCGCACCGATTTGGGAGAGTATGGGTTGCGTTATATGGTGACCCCTGATGCGCAAAATCGGCCCGCCGTGCACGTGCGGCTTTCGCGCAGCTCATCGAGGTAGCCCAAGCCGTAGGAGGCAGGGCACGAGCTGCTCTGGCTATTGCAACGTGTGGCACGCTCACAGCGGCACAGGAGCCGACAAGTCTAGGTTGCTCGAGGAGAAGGCGCAGGACGGGCGCGCGATTTGTGGCAGAGGAGGAGGAGGCCAAGTAGCACACCTCGCTCGGCGAGAGTGCGTAGAATCGGTTTGATTCGCTTGTCCCAAGCACAAAATCACGCTCCTGAAGTGCGAATCCATCGCCAACTAGTTACCTTAAGAATGTTATATAAGTATTTGATAAGAATGCCCGGGAGAGGATTCGAACCTCGATAGTAATTCCCGCCGCGATCAAAGTCTTAGCGCGGTGGGACTCTTTGAGTTACTCGGAATGTTACCCATGCCGATGATGTGCTGGGGCGGGACACCTTGGCATCGGTTGGGCTCGCATGAGCGGGCTTGTCACCCTGGGGACGGCATTCACCGACTTTCTGACAGTTGTCGCGCGACGCGGCGTCCCACCCGTGATCACCCGCTCCCAGAGTAACGATGATTGTCTGCCGTCATTGGGGCTGGTGTCGACCCTGACCTGCCGTTGATGAGCGACCGTTTTCGGGCAGGCAAAAATGGTAGTGGCTGTCGCATCGCGACCCACGCAATAACGGCGGGCATGCCCCGTATTTAACTTCCACCGTGGCGGAGCGGGGGTTTGAGACCCGTACCTGCGGCGGTGCAATCGGCGGGCGAAAGCAGCGGCGGCGCTCGGGGACTCAGGGTCAACCAGGGTGTCAGTTTGGCAACCGCTCGCACGTAGGCGTCGGTGAACACGGTTGCACAAGCACGCGAGAGATGGCTGTACTCCGGGAGCACCAATCCCTGCATCGCGGGGTCATCGGCGAAGTGAACGCCGCGCACGTCGGCGCTTTCAAGCAACCGGTCCCAGCCGCGGGTGCGCGGCACCGTCTCTTCTTCATAGACGCGCAATTCCAGCGCGGACGGCGGACGTACGAACACCACCTCGCCACCGCGCGCGCGAATCTTGGCAACCGCCACGCGGGTTCTCTCCACAGTGTTGAGGATTTTTGCCGCAGAGACTGGCGGTACCACCCGCCCCCAGGTTGAGCGCTGATGCGCGCGCACGCGGGGATCGTTCTCGAGGCGCGCCCAGATGAAAGTCTGTCGCTCATCCATGACAGTGCCCAGTTTCCACAGTCTCTCCGGCACCGGGAACTGCGCCCCGGTGCGCCAGCCCTCATCGAGATGACGCACGAGTCTGTTCAAGCGGTAGTTGTCATCGAGAAACGCCAGTGCCCGCGATAGACCCCGATGCAGCAGAAACGAGGTGCGGACGGCGGGAGACTCGAAGCGATAACGCTCCAGCGCGGGGCCTCCGAGGCCGGCTCCCTCGCGAAAGTACGAGCGGTCTGTGATGCCGACGATGGCGAGGCCATTAAAGCGCACAGCGCTAGCCAGGTCTTCGAGGAAGGGCAGCGCATTGCTGCCCGCGATGGCGAGTTGCACTGGTCGCACCCCGGTCAGCGATTCGAAGCGATCCAGATCGGTGTCATACAGGATGCGCGAATCCCCCAAGATTGCGATCTTGACATCACCCCTATCGAGCCTGCGCCGTTGCTCCGCCCAAAACGAGGGTCCGTCATCCAGATCGCCGGGTTGGAGGCCGAGAGCACGCGTGCGCCATTCCCACGCTCCCATCGCGACCAGGACCAGCGACAAGGCGGCGGCCAGGATGCGCGGCCAAGGCTGTGCCGGAATGTCTCGGACTGGCACCGGTTGAGCGACTCCAGGCCGATCCGAAGCCGTGAGGCGCACAAAACCGGGGCGCGTGGTCGTGATTTCAGAACTGGAAATAGATGAAGGCATTGCCTGCACCTTGTTCGATGATGATCGCGAACGCCAGGGCCGCCCAAACTCCTGCCAGGAGTGCAGCGGGCGCGCGGGCGAGCACGCTCTCGAGTGTGCGTGTGCGCATCAGCCAGTGCGCGCCAACCAGACCACTGATAATCGCGACCACAAGAAGCAGTTCGATTCCGGGCACGATGGGCGCCGAAGGTGCGTTCAGTCCAAACAAACCACGCAGGACGACGCCCGCCTTGGTGAAGGTCTTCGCACGGAAGAAGACCCAGGTAAGCTGAATCAGAAAGTAGGTCAGCAGCCCCAATCCCAGCAGCGCGGCAGGCCCCGGGCGGTA
>DASQPN010000015.1:0-29605 GCA_035643915.1 Terriglobales bacterium
TTTCGGCGGTCGATGGCGGGGTCCGGAGCGCTTGCCGGTCCCCGTTTCGAAGAGACGCTGGTTACTTGTCGGCCGCCTTCTTCGCCCACTTCGCCAGCGCGTTCAGGAAAGGGTACGCTCCCTGCGGAGCCTCGATCTTGCCAGTCAGTGACGTCCTGAACGGCACCATCCGGCCGTACAACTCGCGGGTCGTGTCCTTGTCTTGCTTGATCACGGCGCCTGCCAGGCTTATCCCTGCGAATGCGCCGCGGGCGCGCGAATAGGTCAGCACTTGCGCCTTTAGCTTCCAGTCGGTGTCGGCGGAGGCGTGGCGACCGACCGGACCGGCGGCCACCGACGCATCCGCGCCCAACTTGAACTTGCTGGAGAGCAGGTTCTTCATGCCGTCCTGATTCATGATCAGCATGACCAGATCGACGGCCTGGCCGCCAATCTGGAATCCGACACTGCCGCCGCTCGTGAAAAGAAAGGCAGGCGCGCTCCATCCGGTGGGCGTACGGCAGCTGGCGACCCCGCGTCCGTAATTGGCGGCAACGATAAATCCGCCCTTTAGGAGCGAAGGCACAACCGCAACGCATTCCGCCGAACCCAACACCTCTTCCGGAATGCCCTGATCCGGAGCCGACTCGATCTCATCGAGAACCGTGGCGGCGGCCTGGATGCGGTCGGTGGCCTTGTTGGTGTCTTTGGGTTCTTTGTTCTCGTCGTCTCCAAATGCCAATGGGGACAACGCTACGATCAGCAGCGCGATAAGGGTCTTTTTCATCGGTTCTCAGCTTTCCCTGCAAGGGTTGGTGTTCTCCGGGAGTTTAACAGATTGATTTTAAAGGATATTTATCTCTTAGAGGCAGGGCCGTGGGCGCTGGGCTGGCTGGCGGAGTGAAGTATCTCGCAGGCAAGGATTTAGCTTTGGAAGGAATAACCGGAGGAAAAATGACAAAAAATCGGGGCTGAAAGTGGCGACCCTAATCTCCACCCCCAACCCCGTCTCCCAGGTTCTGTGGTAGGTGAATGGAGTATGCGGCAGGTCCATCGCACCGACAAGATTACCGGGGGCACTGGCCACAAGTAACTGCCCGTATCCCGCCTACTTTGCCGTTACCAGTGAATGTGTAATGGCGTGCACGGAGAGGGCGATGCGGTTTTGCACGCCCACCTTGCGCATTAGTTTGGCGACGTGCGCTTTCACGGTGCGCTCCTCGATGCCCAGCGCAGCGCCGATTTCCTTGTTGGAACGCCCGGCCACCAGCATCTCAAGGACTTCCTTCTCGCGGTCAGTGAAGGTTACGCGGCCGGCAGGAAAGATTCTTCCGGGCGAGGACGTCACCCGCTCGATGAACATGGACAGCACGCGGCGCGGGGCCCAGACCGATCCCTGGTTTACGATCCGGATCGCCTGCACGAATTCGGTTGGCGTGGCGGCCTCGTCCACGTAGCCCTTGGCGCCCGACGCGATCGCCTTGAGGATGGTTTCCTCGTCCATGCCGGAACCGGTCACGATGATGCGCAGGTCGGGCCGAGTGGCTTTCAAACTGGCCATTACGTCGAACAGGTTCTGGCCGGCACGGTTCCCCAGAAGAACCAGGTCGATGCCCTGGAGCGCGCTGATGTCGGGAAGCGTGGCCGAGACCAGTTCGAAGTCCGACTCGGAATCAAACAGGGCCCGGAAGCCCACGAACCGCAGCGGGTCGCTCTCGACTACGGCAAGACGGATGAGAGGCTTTTTTGCCATCGCAGCTTTCATAGCAATCCTTGTAAGGGTAGAACTGAAGTCAGCATAGCCCCAATGGCGCACTCTGCAAAGAGTCAGTAACAAAAGGGAAATTACCGGAGTAACATCGGTACAAGTCCAAAAAGACGGTGGAGAGCATGAAAATTCGGAATTTGGCCCGGTTTCTCTCGATACTTCTGGGGGCTGGCACCATGGCAGGAGCGGCCCGAACGGCCGTCCAGACGGAGCCTCCGGCGCCCGCAGGCGCGCAAACGCCCTACCAGCCAACCTTCCCGGGAGACCCCGCGCGATCGGCCTCTGAAGCCGCCGCACTCGGCTACATGCGCGTAGTGGTGCGCGCGCAGAAGGAGTACAACAAGAAGCACGACCACTACGCGACTGCGCTAGCCGACCTGGTGAATACCGGCTCGTTCACCCGTCGGATGGCAAAGACAACCGAGCGCGGCGACTACACGGTGGGCTTCAAGAGCAAGAAGGACGGCTACACTCTGACCATGGGGCCCAAGAACCTGGACGCTGCGCACCGTTCCTTTTACGCGGAAGAAGATGGCGTGATCCACGGCGATGACACGAAGGCGGCAGATTCAAGTTCGCCCAAGGTAAAGTGATCGCTACGAGGACTGGCCCGGCTTGATTTCAACCGCTCTGCCGTCGTGGTACGTGACGGTTAGGGGACGGCCGCCGTTGGGGTAATGCACCGTCTTCCACGACAGATCAGCCTGGGAGTCCGGCCGCCCCATGCCGATGGCAAAGACCGCCTGGATTTCGTTCATCCCCGGCTTGACTTCGTGTCTTTCCACCGATTGCCACACTTCCGCCGGCCAGTGCTTGTATAGCTCCCGCGGATCCTGGACGAAGAACATTGCGTCGGAGTAGACCTTGTATTCACCGTCTTTTAGGAGTCCGATCTGGACGGCGCAGCTCTTCCCATGGTTGTCAAACACAGCCATGATCAGCTTCTGAGCGACCGAGCCGGGAGCCTTGTCGGTGACTACATCCTTGACTTCGAGCCGCTGGATCGGCAAAAGCAGGCCGGCTTCGTGCGCAAAATACGTGCGGTGGGTGGCCGGGTTGAATGAATAGTAGGCGTAACGATAGCCTTCCTTCACCCACACCGGCTGCCTGGTCAACGCGCGCACCGATTTCAAATCGTAGGGATACAACTTCTTCGGCGTAACGTAATAATCCGGATTCAATGGCGGCGCCTCTTTCCGTGGCGCCTCCTGCTTACTTTCCGCACGGCGCTCGTAAAGAACATAAGCCGCGCGCACCGTTGCGATGGCAATCGCCAGGGCCAGGGCAATCTGAATCTTCCGCTTCACTTCCGGATTGATATCCATCTTCCTAACTTACCAAAACGTGACTCCACAGCGATGCCATGCCCCCGCGGAACCCGATCTTTTAGGGCCTTTCATGATGTAAACTAGGGGATGGGAGTGGGGCGTTCGCACCCCACGATCCTAGCCCCGCAGGAGAGTCCATGCCGGTCACGCAAGAGGACGTTCTGAGCGCGCTCAAGCAGTGTTACGACCCGGAGATCCCGGTGAACATCGTGGATTTGGGCCTGATTTACGAAGTACGCTTCGAACCAGCTGCCGAGGACAAGCAGGATGTGATGATCGACATGACCCTTACCGCGCAGGGCTGCCCCTCCCATGTCGAGATCAGTGAGCAGGTCCGTTCGAGGCTGGAGCAACTGCCCGGCATCCAGACGGCTCACGTGAACGTAGTCTGGAGTCCCGCCTGGACGCCTGAGCGCCTGAGCCCTGATGCCAGACGACAGCTCGGCATCGAGTAAAGCAGAGGCTCTCAGAGGATCAGATCGCAGCCATCTGACTTTCTCCTACCCTTCGATCTCGTCCCAGATTCCCCGGCCACTCCGCTCTGCGAGTTGGGCAATCTTTTCTCCGGCTCGTGAGACCATTTCCATCAGGCGCATGCCGCTGTTGAAGTAGTCCGGCAGTACGTTCCTCACATTTTCAAATTTCTCCGGATAGTCCGAGGCGAGCACTGCCAGCCCCACAGTTGCCGTCAGCACTCCGGCCGGCCACTTCTTTTTCAGAAAAAGGATCACTGAAGTGCCGATCGATCCCGCCACCAGAGCTTTCTTCCAGCCTTCCATGAGTCCCCCCTGAAAACTGATTCTAACTCACGGCCGGTGCGCTGCTTTATACTGCGCGGGCCGTCTCCGCTGGGCAGGTGTCGTCGTCCAATGACTGACGCGACGGCAAGCCGATCTGCACCTTTCAGGGAGAGCTTCATGCGACAGTTCGGTCTCTCGAACGCGATTTCCCGTTGTAGCATCCTGGTGTCTCTCTTGGTAGTCGCCCCGCTGGCCACGTCGCAAACCAAACCCCGCGCTCGTGATCTCGGCGTCCCTTTCGACGGCACGCCCGGAGCATTCAACGCAATCACTGATGTCAAGGGCGTGGAAGTCGGACACACCACGCTGATTTCCGGCTCCGGAAAATTGAAAGTCGGGGAAGGTCCGGTGCGAACCGGCGTGACCGCGATTCTGCCCCGTGGCAAGGACTCCCAGGATGCAGTCTTCGGGGGGTGGTTCACGCTGAATGGCAACGGCGAAATGACGGGGACCACGTGGCTCGAAGACTCGGGGTTTCTCGAGGGGCCGGTGATGATCACCAACACCCACAGCGTGGGCGTGGTGCGCGATGCCGTCATCGCCTGGCGTGTAAAACACGGCGCCCCGGACGAGGAGGGCTATTGGTGGTCGCTGCCCGTGGTGGCGGAGACCTGGGATGGAGAACTGAATGACGTGAACGGCTTCCACGTAAAGCCCGAACACGCCTGGCATGCGCTGGACACCGCGAAGGGCGGCGCGGTGGAAGAGGGCAGCGTCGGCGGCGGCACCGGAATGATCTGCAATGAGTTCAAAGGAGGGATTGGCACGTCGTCGCGTGTGCTTGATCAGAAAGATGGGGGCTACACTGTGGGCGTGCTGGTCCAGTGCAACTACGGCCAGCGCAATCAGCTGCGAATCGCGGGAGTCCCGGTTGGTCGAGAGATCTCCGAACGTGCGGTGCGCAAAGAGGACGTCGGTTCGATCATCGTGGTCGTCGCAACCGATGCGCCCCTGATCCCGACGCAATTGAAACGTGTCGCGCGCAGAGTCTCGCTCGGGCTGGGGCGCGACGGCAGTTTTTCAGGGGACAGCTCGGGAGACATCTTCATCGCTTTCTCGACTGCGAATCCGGGAGCAGGGAGCCCAAAAGGGATTCATGACCTAAAGATGCTGCCCAACGATCAGTTGAACCCCTTGTTCCTCGCTACCGTGCAGGCGACCGAGGAGGCAGTGATCAACGCCATGGTGGCAGCAGAACCGATGAAAGGCATCAACGATTATGAGGTCATCGCGCTGCCCCATGACCGCTTACGTGAAGTGCTGAAGAGGTATGATCGATTGGTGAAATAGCTTGGGCGGCGGGGAGGCCCTCGAATTCGCTCACGGTAGTCACCCCGCTTGCATCCAACGCAGAGGTCATTGTCCATGAAATTCCTTCTCGCCGTTCTGCTGCTCACCGGCAGACCACTCTTTGCGCAAGATCCAGATACTCTCAAGCGGTTCGACTACGATCGCAGTGCTCCGCTCGACATCAAAAGTGTTTCTGTCGAGAAGCGGGGGGACGCGTCGGTCCAGGACATTTCCTTCGCCAGCCCGAAGGGTGGTCGTGTCCCCGCCTTCCTGGTCGTTCCCGAGGGCAAAGGGCCGTTCGCCGCGATCCTGTGGGGCCACTGGTACTGGTCGAACTCGCCCATGCGCAATCGGAAGGAGTTTCTTGACGAAGCGGCGGTGCTCGCCCGCTCAGGCGTGGTTTCCCTGTTGACCGACGGCCCCGTCGCGCGCCCCGGACACGTGGAGAACAACGCGCCTCTCAACGAAGACCAGATCACCGATCTGATCCAGGCGATCGTCGACATGAGGCGCGGGGCCGATTTGTTGCTGGCCCGTAGCGACGTTGACCCGACCCGGCTGGCTTACGTCGGGCACAGCTACAACGCTTCGGTGGGCGGCTTCCTCAGTGGCATTGACAAGCGCTTCAAGGCTTTTGTGCTGATGGCGGGAGGTTTGTCCGATGCGTCGGATCTGCGGACCGAGGAGCTCAAGCGGTACCGGTTGAAGACAGGACCGGAGAAGTTCGACGCTTTCATGGCCAAGTATTCCTGGTCCGATCCCGGTGAGTTCGTTTCCCACGCGGCGCCTGCGACGGTCTTGCTGCAGTACGCCGCCCAGGAGAAATTCCTGACCCCCGAACGTGCCCGGCAATATGCAGCAATCGTCAGTGAACCGAAGCAACTAAAACTTTACGACGCGCCCCACGCCCTGAACGCCGGGGCGCGAAAGGACCGGGTCGCGTTCCTGTGCGAGCAACTTAAGCTGAAGCCACCGGACGCGTCGCTGGTGGCGGAGGTGCCGGACCTATACCAACCGCCCGAGCCAGCGCCTTGATAGAACGAAGCGCACAGCCGGGACTTGGATTCGTCGAATGCGGCTGAGCCACGGCGCGGCCGCCGTAGACGGCTTCCCGGCCTACGCCGCCAGCCAATTTATGCCAGCGCCGCTTCCGGCGCTGGGTCTCGGATTCGACCAAACGATCTTCAGGCGAGACATACAAATGCTCCACAGATGACCACGGTCCTCTGAAATTGGACTGGCTGGTCTGCATTTGTGAAGTATCCGCAGGTCAGAGTGGAGATCAGTAGCCGCAGTCAAAAAGTTCATGTGCTGTCGATCACACCTCCGGCAGCGGCGCCATCCGGGAGCGGAGAGTGCTCCGAGAGTAGGTAGCGCGGCGAGGCAGCCGCCACGCGCGAAGTCGAAGCGGGCCCGCGCTTTGCAGGCGCTAGTCGACCACCGCCTGGTCAGTAATCTCAAGGCCTTGGTCGATGATCGCGAACGCCTCCCGCAACTGCTGCTCGTCAATGCACAGCGGCGGATTGGTGTAGAAAGTGTTCCAGCGCACCAGCGTGTAGAGTCCGTTCTCGCGGAAAAACTTGCTCAGTGCGGTCATCTCCTCGGACGTGCCGTTGAACGGTGCCATGGGCTGTCGCGTCTTGCGGCTGCGGACGAGTTCGACGATACCGAAGAGTCCGATCGAGCGCACCGCACCGACCGATGGATGTTTTGCCTCCATCTGCGCTCCCAGATCCTTCAGGATGGCTCCCATCTTGCGAGCATTTTCGATCAGGCGATCTTCTTCGTAAACACGAATGGTGGCGAGCGCGGCGGCGCACCCCATGGGATGGCTGTTGTAGGTGAGGCCACCGTAGAAGACCTTGTCCTGGAAGTGTTGTGCGATGGGGTGGCGCATTCCAACTGCACCCAGCGGCAGATAGCTCGACGTGAGCCCTTTGGCCATCGAGATCAGGTCGGGCACCACCTTCCAGTGGTCGATGGCAAACCATTCCCCTGTGCGGCCGAAGCCAGCCATGACTTCATCGGCGATCATCAGGATGCCGTACTTATCGCACAGTCTACGGACGCCCTGCATGTATCCATCGGGAGGAATGAGGATGCCGTTTGTCCCGACGACCGTTTCCAGAATGAAAGCCGCGATGGTTTGCGGGCCTTCCAGCTGTATGACCTCCTCGATCATGGCCAGCGATGTTTCCGCGGACTCCCAGCCGCGCTCGATACCGTGATAGGGGTCGAGTACACGGACCACTCCCGGAATGCCCGGCTCAGCTGCCCAGCGCCGCGGATCACCCGTGAGAGTAATGGCGCCCGCGGTGGCGCCATGATAGGAGCGATAGCGCGCCATAATCTTGTGGCGTCCCGTGAAAAAGCGGGCGATCTTGATGGCGTTCTCGTTGGCCTCGGCGCCGCCATTGGTGAAAAAGAAAGTATCGATGTCGCCCGGCGTGAGTTCCGCCAGCTTTGCGCCCAGGCGGGCGCGAGGTTCCGTCGCCATGAACGGATTCGCGTAGGCTAGCGTAGAAGCCTGCTCGGTGATTGCCTGGATGACGCGTTCGTCGCTGTGGCCGATGTTTACGCTCATCAGCTGGCTGTTGAAGTCAATGAAGCGCTTCCCTTCCGGCGTCCAGAAGTAGATACCCTTGGCGCGCGCAACCGGGATGGGATCGACCTTCGACTGGGCAGACCACTCAAACAGAGTGTGCTTCTTGGTGAGGGCGACGATGTCCTGGCCGGACATCGTGGGGGTAGTGGTCGCGGTGGTCATCTGGACGAACTCCTGGTCTTTTCTCGGTTCGCGATCCGTGGCGATTCGCTCCATTCTTGCGAACCACCAAAGCACACGAAGTCACACAAAGGAAATCTTGGCCCGATCGCCCGGACGAGCGCGTCCGGGCGTACGTAATCCTTCTAAAACTTGCGCGAGTGCTCTTTCGCCCAGCGCTCAACAACAACTTTCTTCTCGGTGTAGAACTCGACCGAATCGCGGCCCTGGCCGTGCATGATGCCGAAGAAGCTGTCTTTCCAGCCGCTGAACGGGAAATACGCCATGGGCGCGGCCACGCCGATGTTGATGCCGATATTCCCTGCCGGCGCTTCGTAGCGGAAGCGGCGCGCCGCCGATCCACTCGAAGTAAATAGCGAGGCCTGGTTGCCGTAAGGATTGCGTTCCAGGAAGGCAAGCGCTTCGTCCATGTCGTCGGCGTGGATCAGGCTGAGCACGGGGCCGAAAATCTCGGTATGGGTGAGTTCGCTGGTCGCCGGCAGTCCATCCAGAATCGTGGGCTTCACAAAGTTACCAGCTTCATATTTCGGGATCTTCGAGTTGCGCCCGTCGAGCAGAACTTTCGCGCCCTGCTTTTCCCCAACGGCAATCAGCGACTCTATACGCTCTTTACTTTGCCGAGTAATCACCGGCCCCATCTGAACCCCGTCTTCGAGGCCATTGCCGACCCGAAGCTTCGAGGCTGCATCGGCAATCGCGTCCCGGAAAGTCTTCTGCGCTTCACCAATCGTCACGGCGACTGAAACCGCGAGGCAGCGTTGACCGGCGCATCCGAACGCGCTGTCCGAGATGATCTGCGTGGCCATCGGCATGTCCGCATCGGGAAGCACGATGACATGATTCTTGGCGCCACCCTGGCACTGCGCCCGCTTTCCGTTCGCTCCGGCCCGCGCGTAGATGTACCTAGCCACGGGAGTGGAGCCGACAAAACTGATGGCTCGGACCCGAGGCTCGTCGAGCAGCGTGTCCACCGCAACCTTGCCACCATTCACCAGGTTGACGACGCCCTTGGGTAGTCCCGTCTTCTCAAGCAATTGGAAGACGTAACGCATGGTGAGCGGGACGCGCTCGGAGGGCTTCAGGATGAAAGTATTGCCGGTGGCGATCGCGTACGGCAGAAACCAGAATGCGATCATGCCTGGAAAATTGAACGGCACGATCGCCGCTACCACTCCGAGCGGCTGGCGGATCATCATCTCGTCGATCCCGCGCGCGACGTCCTCGAGGTTGTAGCCCTGCATCATCATCGGGATGCCGCAGGCAACCTCGACGTTCTCGATCGCCCGCCGCATCTCAGCCTTGGCCTCGGTGAAGGTCTTGCCGTTTTCCTGAGTGATCAGACGGCTGATGTCGTCGATGTGATCTTCGAGCAGTTGCTTCAGCTTAAACAGGGGCTGAATGCGGTCCTCGGGCGGGGTGCGCCGCCACGCGGGATAGGCCGCGGCAGCCGCCTCGATGGCCTTGGTGACTTCTGCAGCGTCAGAGATCGGGACCTTGCCAAGACTCTCGCCGGTAGCAGGATTGAGGATGTCGACCCATTCCCGGGCGTTCGATTCGACCCATTGGCCGTTGATGTAGTGGGGTACTTTGGCTTCTGTGATGACAGCGGTACTCATGGCAATTTGCCTCAACGATTGTGAAGAATCCGCACAGCTCGGACGCACACTCCCGTATCCATCAACTTTACAGCACGTCTACACCGGCTGGGCTGCGGCTTCGTACTTTTTTTGGTAGACCGTTTTCAAGGCGCCTTCGAGAACGCCCAGCGCTTCGTCCATCTGCGCGTCCGTGATGACGAGCGGCATCAGCAGGCGAATTACGTTTCCGTACGAGCCTGCGGAAAGCGTGATCACGCCGCGCTCGTAGCAGTACTGCGTGATGTGTTTGGCTTCTTCGGGAGCGGGTTCGCGCTTCTCCTGCGAATGCACCAGCTCGATGGCCTGCATGGCGCCCAGGCCGCGGACGTCGCCGATTATCGGCCAGCGCTTCTGCCACTCCCGGGCACGCTTCTGGAAGTGATCGCCCAATTCGTTCGCGCGCGCGTTCAGGTCTTGCCGCTCAAACAGGTCGAGCACGGCCAGCGCCGCCGCGCAGGAAACCGGATTGCCGGCGAACGTTCCGCCAAGGCCGCCGGGACCCGGGGCGTCCATGATCTCGGCGCGGCCGGTGATTGCCCCGAGCGGCAAACCACCCCCGATCGACTTGGCGGTAACCAGGATGTCCGGCTCGATTCCGTAGCGCTCGCTCGCGAAAAGCGCCCCCGTACGGCCGAATCCGCTCTGCACTTCGTCGGCGATAAACAGCACACCGTACTTGCGGCAGATCTCGATCAAGGTGCGGAAGAAGTCTTGCGGGGGCGCGACGAATCCGCCTTCCCCGAGTACCGGTTCGGCAATCACAGCCGCCACGCCCTCATGCGCCACCACGCGCTGGAAGGTGTCTTCCAGATGTCGCGCACACAAAAGATCGCAAGATGGATACTTCAGCGAATACGAGCAGCGATAGCAATACGCATACGGGATGCGGTACACCTCGCCCGGAAACGGCTGGAAGCCTGCCTTGTAGGGGTGCGTTTTGCTGGTGAGGGCGAGCGTCATCATGGTGCGGCCATGGAAGGCATCTTCGAACGCGATGATGCCAGGACGGCCAGTTGCGGCGCGGGCGATCTTGACGGCGTTCTCGACCGCCTCTGCCCCGGAGTTCACGAACAGCGTCTTCTTCGGGAACTTGCCCGGTGTGACCTGATTCAGACGCTCGGCAAGCCGCACGTAGCTCTCGTAGCCCGTGACCTGCACGCAGGTGTGCATGAACTTGTCGACCTGATTGTGAATCGCGGTCACGACGTCGGGCGCGCGATGGCCCACGTTAAGGCACCCGATGCCACCCGCCAGGTCGATATAGCAATTGCCGTCGACGTCCTCGAGCACCGCCCCCTCGGCCTTCGCCACGTAGACGGGCGTGGCATGAGAAAGCCCGCGTGGCACCGCCTCGGCGCGGCGCTCGGAGAGAGCCTTGGACTTGGGCCCCGGGATTTGAGTTTTCAGTTGAATCGTTGCCATCTCAGTACCACCCGATCGGAGCTTCGTTGAGGTTGATGTGCACTTGCTTGGTCTCGAGATATTCCTCGACGCCCCATGGCCCCAGTTCCCGTCCAAATCCCGATTGCTTGTACCCGCCCCACGGCGCTTCGACGTAGGTCGGCTGCATGTGATTGACCCACACGATACCCGCGCGCAGCGCTTTCACGGCACGGAACGCTTTGAAGATGTCGCGAGTCCAGACGGCGGCGGCGAGGCCGTAAGGGGAATCGTTCGCTATCTGGACCGCGTCCTTTTCATCTTCGAACGGAATGACTGCGGCGACCGGGCCAAAGATCTCCTCGCGTGCGATGCGCGCGCTGTTGTCGACGTCATAGAAGATCGTCGGTTGGACGTAGTAGCCTTTGGCGAACTGCTCCGAACGTCCGCCGCCGAAAGCCAGCTTGGCTTCCTTCTTCCCAAGCTCCTGATAGGAACGCACACGCTCGTACTGATCTTTACTCACCAGCGGGCCCATCTTGGTGTCGCGGTCGAGCGGCGCGCCGAGCTTGATCCTCTTCGCTTTTTCAGCCATGGCATCGACAAACTTCTTGTAGATCGGCTTCTGAACCAGGATGCGGCTGCCAGCGGAACAGACTTCGCCCTGGTTAATGAAGACGCCGAAGAGCGCCCCGTCTATCGCCGCCTCGAAATCCGCATCGGCAAAAAAGATGTTGGGCGACTTGCCACCGAGTTCGAGCGTGACACGTTTCACCGTGTCCGCGGCCTGCTTCACAATGATTTTGCCGACGGCGGCGCTGCCGGTGAAGGCGATCTTGTTCACGTCAGGATGCTGAACCAGCGGGGCGCCGGCGCTTTCGCCGAAACCGGTAATCACGTTGACGACGCCGGGGGGCAGACCAACTTCGGCGAACCACTTGGCAAATTCGAGCGCGGTCAGCGGAGTCTGCTCCGCCGGCTTTAGAACGCAAGTGCAACCCGCGGCCAAGGCAGGTGCCAGCTTCCATGCGGCCATCAACAACGGATAATTCCAGGGAATGATCTGCCCCGCGACGCCGACCGGTTCCTTCAGCGTGAGGCTGACCGCGTTATCCGGAACCGGGTTCACGTAGCCGAGGATCTTGGTGGCAAGCCCGCCGTAGTACTCAAAACACGTTGCCGTATCGTTGATGTCGTATTCGGCCTCGACGATCGGCTTCCCACAGTTGCGGGCCTCCAGTTCGGCCAGCAGCGGCAGATTTTGGCGAATCTTGTCGGCCAATCGGAAAAGCACGCGCCCACGCTCCTGCGCTGTCGTGCCCTGCCAGGGCCCTTCTTCAAACGCTGCTTTGGCCGCGGCCACGGCCCAGGTCACGTCGTCGGCGTTAGCGTCGGGAACCTGAGCGATGATCTCTTCCGAGGCCGGATCGTAGACGGGGAATGTTTTCGCCGACTTGCTGTCGACCCATTCTCCGTTAATGAACATCTGATAAGTGCGCACGTCGGTTTTGACTCCACCGGGCATGAGAACCTCCTGCGAATGTTACGGCGTCGAGCTGCGCTCGGCTGGGAGGGGCGAGGCGCCCGGCCCGACCGCAACGGGTTGCGGCGTCTTCAGACGCGCATAAACGAAAAAGAAAAACGCTGCTAATCCGAGAAACCCCAAGGTAAAACCGATCATTTTTGCTTCGTACTTCCAAACTGATGTGATCTGCTTGGCCGGGAAGAATGCCAACGCAATTCCCAGGGCGGTGGTGAGGAAACCGGTAGAGCCGGCAAAAACAAGCTTTGCCTTGCCGTAACGACCGCTTGCCATGGATCCGCTGAAAGCAAATTTCAGAAGTGCCGCGAACACGTACAGGAACGGCACCAATTGCAGGACCACAGCCAGGGAAAGCATGGTCTGAAACGCTTCCTGCACGCCGCCCGACGCCACGAAATTGATAACCACCAGCACCAGCGAGACCGCCCCCTGAACGATCAGGGCAGCGTACGGAGTGGCGTATTTAGGGTGCAGGTTGCCCAGCCACGAGGGCATATAGGAGTCAAGGCCGGCAACAAACGGAATGCGGGCAGACCCGCCCATCCAGGCCGAACCGATGCCTGCGATTGACAAGCTCAGCATGAGCGCAAAGGGCGCAATGATCCAGCCCACTCCGACCTTCGTCGCCATGTGGCTGACGGCTTGCACGATGCCCTGCAACACGCTGATCTCGTTCTTACTCACTGCAATCAGCAATGTGAGAGTTGCGCCGATGTAAAGCGCTCCAGAGATCACGCCGCCCCATGCGACCGCCCCGGGCAAGGTGCGTTGCGGGTCCCGGATCTCATCCCCCATGATCGATGCCAACTCAAGGCCCACCAGGCCGAAACAGATCACGCCAAATGAATTCAACACAAAGCGGGGATCCGCGGGGATCCGGAAATCGGCGGCCGTAACCGTCGTACCGAAACGCAGGTAGATCGTCATGCCAAGGCCGATCAGAGTTACGGCTGCGATGGCAGTGCCAATGCCGCCGACGTTATTCAGCCATTTGCCGACGCCCAGACCGACGATATTCAGGATGGTGAGAAATACGAGGAGGCCAATGGACGCGGTCATGGCAAAGAACTTGTTGTCTGCCAGAGACGCGTGCCCCGGCCCCAGCGCAAACACCGACACGCCAACGAAATACAGCAAGACCGTCGGCACATAGAGCATGTTGTTGGTCCAGTAGCACCAGCCGGAGAGGAACCCGTGGAAGTCGCCGAAAACTTCCTTGGCCCAGAGGTACACGCCACCCTCACCCGGATAGCGGTGGGCGAGTTCGATAACCGCAATCCCTTGCGGCCAAAAGAAAAGCAGCAGGGAGATGAGCCAAAGCCAAACAGTGACCCCGCCGTTGGCCGCGATCGAGGGAACGACGTTCAGGTTGAACACCGCCACCACGAACAGCAGCACCAAGTCCCCGCGGCCGAGGACTCGTCTCAGATGAGGCTGCTCAGCACCGTGGTTTTGATCGGACAAATCAGGCTCCAAAGTCGTCGGATCTGCTATCGCTGGTTCCTTAAAACGATCTGCCTCGCGCAAGGCCGGGGAAACCTCGAGCGCCATCCAAAACTGCCGGAGGTCGTGAGGCGGGCATGCCTGACGCCCCAAAACCCTCCTCCTAATTTTAATGCGCGGCCAGAGCCGGAGCTTGATCCGCGCGCTCCTGCTGCGCTTTCGCCAGTGAAGGCGCGATGTCACCGAAGGCCGCAACGTGCTTATCGATGTCAGCTTCGGTGTGTTGCACGGAAATCGTCCACTGTTCGTCCTGCCAGTACGGTTGAGCCATGACCCCGCGGTTGACCATGCCGAACCAGTAGTGGCGCCACACTTCCACGTCGACTGTCAGCCAGTCGCGGTAATTGCGAATCTCCCGCGGGTAGAGCATCAGTGCACCGTTGGCGCCGGCCTGTGCGATGTACGCCTGCAGTCCGACCTTCCCGATGATTTTCCGGTAGCCGTCGACCAGTTTCTTGCTGAGTTTGTCCACGCGCGCGTAGTTCTCGCGGGTCAGAACATCGGCGAACGTCGCAAGCCCAGCCGCCATCGAGACCGGGTTCGTGTTGTAGGTGCCGCCGTGGAAGACCTTGTGCTGTGCGATCAGGTCCATTAGCGACTTGCGCGTGCCGAATGCGGCCAGCGGGAATCCACCGCCGATCGACTTCGCCAAGCAGATCATGTCGGGTGCGACGCCGTAGTATTCCGAAGCGCCACCCCAGCCGAGCTTCGCCCCGGTCTTAACCTCGTCGAAAATCAAGAGCGCGCCGTTCTTGGTCGCAATCTCGCGGAGTCCCTCGAGGAAGCCGGGTTGCGGCATACATAGGCCGACGTTCATCAGGATGGGCTCAAGGATGATCGCAGCGATCTGCCCGGGATTTTCCTGGAAGCGCCGCTCCACAGTGGCCAGATCATTGAAGGTGGCGATCGTGACGTTGGCGACTGCAGCTTTTGGTACTCCCAGCCCGCCCGGCACCGAAACCGGGTTGTCGATGTCGCCGAAGTCGGGAGCATGGGGCTTCACACTTACGAGTGCGGAGTCATGCAGTCCGTGGTAGCCGCCTTCGAACTTCACGATCTTGTCACGTCCGGTTGCGGCACGTGCCAGGCGAACCGCGTGCATCGTCGCCTCGGTGCCGCTGGAACCGAAACGCACCATCTCGACCGGAAAGCGCTGGCAGATCTCTTCGGCGAGTTGCCACTCCATATCGTGGGGCATGCCGAACATGGTTCCGGTGGTCAGGCGCTTTTCGACGGCTTTCATCACGGCAGGGTGACAGTGTCCGGCCAGGAGCGCGCCGAAGCAAAGGTTGTGATCGATGTAGTCGTTTCCATCGAGGTCGCGGAAGTGCGAGCCTTGACCCTCTTTGACAAAGATCGGGTAAGGATCATAGGCGCGATAGTTGCTGGCCACGCCCAGCGGGAGACGTTTGCGGTTGCGCTGGTGGGCTTCGGCGGATTTCGGCGTACGGCGCTCGAAAGTTTCGAGCTCCTTCTGCAGTTCGGGGTACATCGGGAATCTCCAAGAATGCTCAGGCCATTGTGGTGGCCATTAGATTGTGCCCAGGCGGCGGGACGCCGCCCGGGACTTGGGTAGCTAAAACGCAAACTTCAACGCGAACTGGATGTTGCGCGGATCACGGGTATGCTTCACACGACCGAAATCCGCCCCGTCAGTGATGTTTCCGTCCGGGTTGAGGAACTGGGTATGGTTAAAGATATTAAAGAACTCCGCGCGAAATTCGATGCGCTTTCCCTCTCCGACCGGCGTTATCTTCTGCATCGAGAAATCAAAGTTATTGATACCTGCCCCGCAACAGATAGTCCTCGGAGAATTGCCGAGCAACTGGAGCGGAGTCGACGACGAACTCTGCACCGGAAGGGCAAACACACTCGGATCGAAAGCGTAGCCGCCGTGGGTTCTCGGGTCCTGGGTGTGGAACGGAGCAATCAGGTCCGGTTTCCCGGGCAGCTCGAAGTCAAAACTATACTCCAGTTCCGAGTCGTTGCCGGATTCAATGCGTACCGGGAAGCCAGCTTGAAAACTGGTGATCCCCGAGACCGCCCATCCGTGCAACAGCACGCCCTTGGCGCCCTGATAACGTGGAACGGGAAGCTGCCACAAGTAACTGACGACAAACCGATGCCGCGCATCAAAGAGAGAGAGGGACCGGTTGCAACGGTCACAGATGGGTTTCAGAATATTCTCGAAGCTGGATGCGTTGTCGATGGACTTGCTGTAGGTATACGCAACTTGGAATTGCAAGCCTCCGGTGAGTCTCTTCTCCAAAGAAGCTTGTAACGAATTGTAGTTCGAGTTCGCCATGGTGTCCTGAGCGAAGATGCTGGAGAACACCGGCACGCCATCGGAAGGGCACCCGTTTCCTGTCAATGGATCACAGCTTGGGGAGGAATACTTTCGCAGCCCCACCAGGGTGATAGGGGTTGGGTTCGGGCCCGTTATCGTGGTCTGCGAGCCGTAAGGCATGTGCAACATCACCCCTGCGGGGATCTCTCCGGCAGCAATACTAAAAGAGCTATCCGAATAGAACGGGCCACAGGCCAGATTCCCGTCTCCCGTTAGATCAGAGATGTTTTGCAAATCGATACAGGTCTGGGCGTTCCCGTAGTTGAGGTCGCGGCTGGCCAGCAGGCGATGCCCCTGGGAGCCAACGTATCCAATGGATAGCACCAAATCCTTGGAAAGCTCGCGGGTGATGCCGAAGTTGTACTGCGCGGTGTACTGGGCGCGCAGCTTGGGCTCCAGTTCTCCGTAGAGCAGAATGGGACGGAAGGCCGACCAGTCGAGCGGCTGCCCGGGCGGCGGGTTGAGAACACCGTTAAACGGATTCGGCACCACGGTCGCGTCCTGGGTCACAAATGGCGTGTTGAACAGGCCTTCAGAGATGGTTGTGCTGCCCCCATAGGGAGGTTCGCCCTGGAACTGCTCGAGCACGAGTTGTTCAATCGGGTTGTAGAAGAGTCCCCAGCCGCCACGAATCGTGGTTTTCCCATTTTTCCAAGGATCCCAAGCGACCCCAATTCGGGGAGCCCAAGCGTTGTGGTAGCTAGCAGTAAGACCTCTGGGAACGCCTTTGTCTCCGGGCACCACAAGACCAAGAGGAAATACCGCCGCCGCGGAGCCGCCTGGGTTGCAGTTGTCATCGGCATATCCCAGCGATGCTTGGCTGTCCGCAGCGAGTTGGCAGGGGAAGGTGGTGGTGGCCTGACCCGGCCGGAACGTCTGATAGCGTCCGCGGGCGTCGTACAAGGGCTGATTAAATTCCCAGCGCAAGCCGTAGTTCAGGGTCAGATTGGGCCGGATTTTCCAGCTGTCTTGCGCAAACAGGTAAACCGAATCGCCACGCACATCTTCGGTTTGGGCAGATCCTTGCAAGAAAGAGTCGGGCAGGCCGAGCAAGTAATTGGGGAACAGGTTCTGATTTCCGACTGCATCGAGGGCGATCGGGTCATTAGGCCCACCTCCAGAGTAGGTGTAATCGCCGTTCACATCGAAAAACAGGGTTTGCAGAAAGCGTTGATTTCGGAAATCTACGCCAAACTTGGCTGTGTGCGTCCCGATCACCTTGGTCAGGTTGTCGCTGAACTGATAGGTGTTGCCTTTCTGTGGCAACTCTCCTTCAAAGTTGTTGCCGAGCGTGAAACCGCCAGAAATGCTGATGAACGGAACACCTTCGCGGGTCGCGCCTAGCTTAGGCGTGATCCCAAACTTCGGATCCGTCGGAATTACGCTCGGGGTATCGCTGGTGCCGGTAAAGCAGATGCTCGCTACCGAGGTACTGCAAGAATCAGCTACCAGGTTAGTCCGCTGCGGATGCAAAAATGTGCCTTGCGCTTCACGGAAATAGGTCGCCCTGAATTCGTTGACCATGTTCGAAGAGATGGTCCAATCGTGTGTGAGGTTTACCTGTTGCGAGCGGAAAGCATTGTTATTGCCGAAACCCTGCAGCAGATTCGGCGTGGGCGCCTGGAACCTTGTAAAGGGTTGTGCGTCGAACAAGTCATTAAAGTAGTAGTAGGCGGACAGGCTCTGTTTGTCGCTAATCCGGTGATCGATTTTCAGGGTGAATTGATTGGCGTGCGAGTCTTCATTGGGAATGGAGCGAAGGATGTTGTCAACGGCGGGTGTGACATTGGTACAGCCCGGGTCTGAATTCGGACAGGGCACAAAGCGCTGCATGATGTCAGCGGCCACAGGGTCAAAGCATCCGGTCGGGACTTGGCTATTGGGGAAGAGCGTGGCAAAGTCATCGCCGACATGAGCTGCCCCATTGAGACAGCCCGCACGCGCGTTAAGGATGTCCGCGAAGGTTTGTGTGCCGATTACCGCTGTGGGATCAAAGGGCGTGGCGGAGAAGTCCCCCGCCCTCTCTGCTGCGGTCGGGACCACGACCGGGTCCGAGGAAATGCCATGGACGACGCGGCGTCCTTCGTAGGAAGTGAAGAAAAAAGTGCGGTCCTTCTTGATGGGTCCGCCGAACGTGCCGCCAAACTGGTTCTGCTTGTCATCCGGGCGTCGAAGATCAAGGTACCCCTTCGTATTGAAAGCTTGATTGCGCAGGAACTCGTAGACGCTGCCGTGCCATCCGTTCGTTCCCGACTTGGTCACCACGTTTATTACCGCGCCGGAGTTGCGACCGTACTCTGCGTCAAACGTATTGGAGAGAACGCGAAATTCTTCGATACTGTCGGGCGTGGGTTGAATCGCGGGTGCGTTCACAAACAGGTCATTGCCGTCCCCGCCATTGACGTTGAAGTTGTTGGAGCGCCCGCGGCCACCGTTGACGGAGACTGCGCCCGCCTGATTACTGCCGTAGAAAAGGTCGGAGCCACCAACACCCTGCACGCCGGGCTGTAGCTGCAACAGTTGGTAGGTGTCGCGGGAATTGAGCGGCAGGGTCGATACCTGGCGCTGATCCATGATGGCGCCGAGCTGCGTACTGGTGGTGTCCACCAACGGAGCTTCCGACGTTACTTCCACTGTTTCTTTCGCTTCCCCGATTTGCATCATCATGTTCAGCGTGACGACTTGGTTCAGATCGACCGTGACTCCGCGCTGCAAGTTTTTCTTAAATCCGGCCTGGTCGAATTCCACCCGGTACGCGCCGACTGCTACCTGCAGAAAGGCGTAGTCCCCGCTCTCATTGGTTATGGCTCCCTGGGCAACGCCCGTCGCCTCGTTCGTGACGGTCACTTTTACGCCGGCCAGTAAGGCCCCGGTGGGATCGGCCACCCGCCCCAGAATGCGGCCGCCCGTACCCTGAGCAATTGACGACGTGGAACAGACCAGACAGAAAAAGGCAACCAGAATTCGCGTCGCCTGGCGCGCTTTCGACGACAGCATGGGACCTCCGCGGTGCAGGGAGAAGATTTTTGCCAACAGACCGGCTTGCGCCGAATACAAACCTTGCTATAATCGCGCAAGGTTAGAGAACCTACACCTGACTGTCAAGCGAAAAATACCGATCCCATACACAAGCGAAACGATAGAAAACAGACGCCCACACCATGAAGTCGAACGGCTCGAAACCTTACTTGAAAATCGGTGATGTCGCGCGCCGGGTGGGTGTTTCTCCGTCGGTGATCCGCTCTTGGGAAAGTCTCGGGCTCACGCGGCCGCGCCGCACCAAGAGCAAGTACCGTCTTTATACGGCGGAAGACGTAAAGCTTCTGAAGCGGGCACGCTTTCTGCGCCGCGTGCGTGGACTGAACGCGCCGGCCATCGTGGAGTTGCTCAAGCGCGAAGGCTTGGTGCGGCCCTCGCCGGATGGCGCTGCCGGAGCAATCGGCGCGCGATTGCGTCAATTGCGAATCCGGCGCCGACTGTCTCTGGCGCACGTGGCGAAAGCAGCCGGAATCTCGGTGGGTTTCCTCAGCGCGGTCGAGCGTTCGCAGATGAGTGCGTCGATCGCCACGCTGCGCAGGCTGGCGCGTTTCCACAAAACCAACATCCTGGACTTTTTTGATCCCGCGGAATCCAACAGCCGCCTGGTTCGGCCGACGGGGCGCAAGGTGCTCGAGGCGGGCCCAGGTGTGCGCATGGAGTTGCTGGCCTGGGGCAACACGGTGATGGAGCCGCATCTTTTTCGCATCGCGCCCCGGGCTGGCAGCGGGGAGTCCTACACACACGAAGGCGAGGAATTCCTGCTGGTGCTACGAGGCGAACTGCACCTCGCACTCGATAAGGAGGAATTCCGCCTCAAGACTGGGGACAGCTTTTACTTTGAGAGCGCGACCCCGCATCGCTGGAAGAACCCGGGACGCTGCGAGACCTGGGTGCTGTGGGTGAATACTCCACCCACGTTTTAGATTAGCCGTTTGCGTGGAGAACACAATCTCCGGGTCGAAAGAGGGAACTTGGGCAGCCGGGCTGGCAAGATTCGCGTTTGTCTGTTTGCTGGAATGATTGGCTGGCTTTTGGTTGTGCGCCCTGGGGCATCCGCGCAAGGGGCGTCGACTACTGCCGACATTTTCGTTACGAACGCTCGAGTCTATACGGTGAATGGCAAACAGCCGTGGGCTGAAGCCGTTGCCATTCGGGGCGACAAGATCGTCGCGGTCGGCACGGCACGCGAGCTCGACAGCTACCGCGGCCCTACCACCAAAGTGCTGGATGCCGCCGGCAGACTCGTGTTGCCCGGCTTCACCGACTGCCATATTCACTTTCTCGACGGGTCGTTGAGCTTGCAGCGAATTTCTCTCGATGATGCGGAAGATATCCCGGAAATCCAGCGCCGCGTGAAAGCCTACGCGGATGCACATCCTGGTCAACCATGGGTGCTTGGCCGGGGCTGGCAGTATTCATCCGTAGGTCCGACGAACCTCCCCGACAAGAGATACCTGGATGAGATCATCCCCGATCGTCCGGTATACCTGGCGTCTTACGACGGCCACACCGGGTGGGCCAACACGAAGGCGTTGCAACTGGCCGGGATCACGAAGCAGACCCAAAACCCCCCGGGCGGCGAGATCGTGCGTGATCCAAAGACCGGCGAAGCGACGGGCGTCTTCAAGGAAGACTCAGCCGACGCGATCATGAGTCAGGCCATCCCTGTCCCCACCCGGGATGAAAGGCTGCAGGCATTCCGAGCCGGCCTGAAGGAGGCGAACCGCGTTGGGTTGGTGCGCGTGCACAGCGCCAGCGGAGTAGGCGCCGCGAGCAGCGACCTGCAGAACGTGGACCTGCTGGAGGAATTGCGCAAAGCGGGTGAGTTGACCGTGCGCATGTATCTCGCATATCGTGCCGCACCGCCGACGATTTCGCCGGCGCAGTTGGCAGAGATCGAGGAAGCACGGCGGAAATATCACGATGAATGGCTTTCGGCCGGGGCGGTGAAATTCTTCATGGATGGAGTCGTAGAGTCGCACACTGCGGCGATGTTGACTCCCTACAGTGATGATCCAAAATTGTCCGGCGATCTTCTTTGGGACCCGGCCACCTACCAACGAACGGTCGCAGACTTGGACAGACGCGGGATCCAGATCTTCACGCATGCGATCGGCGATCGTGCGGTACGCCTCGCGCTGGACGCGTACGAGAATGCTGCCAAGACAAACGGCACAACCGACAGACGCCATCGCATTGAGCACATCGAGACCATCACTGCGGAGGATATTCCGCGCTTCGGCAGGCTGGGCGTGATTGCCAGTTTCCAACCGCTGCACGCATACCCCAATGACGACACGCTGTCAGTATGGGCGCGCAACGTAGGGCCAGAGCGCGTACAGCGGGCGTGGGCTTGGCGCGGCGTTGAGAACTCCGGCGGAGTGCTCGCGTTTGGGAGCGACTGGCCGATTGTGACGCTCAACCCGTGGCCAAGCCTGCAGAACGCGCTTACGCGCCAGACCACAGAAGGCAATCCTCCGGGCGGCTTTGTTCCCAAGGAGCGCATCAGCCTGGAAGACGCGATTCGGGGTTACACGCTGGGCGCTGCCATCGGCGGTCATCGGGAGAGAACGGAAGGCTCGCTGGAACCGGGCAAGCTCGCTGATTTGATTGTCGTCTCGCACGATCTGTTCAGGATTGAACCCACTGAGATCGGCGGGACCGAAGTGTTGTTGACGATGGTGGGTGGGAGAGTGGTCTACCAATCCCCGGCCTGGGAGCCAGGGAAGAGCCCCCACACTGCGGAGGCGAAGCCATGAAGAGACACGCTCTGATCTTTGCACACATGCTCTTGATTCTTGGCCTCGGCTCGTGCGCGAAGAAGACACCCACGCTAAGCTTGCTGGTGTGGGAAGGTTATGCCGATCCCTCGTTCATCAAGGGGTTCGAAGAGCAGTGTAAATGCAAAGTTTCGGCCTCCTACATGGGAACAAGCGATGAACTGGTCTCGAAACTGCGGGGCGGAAGTGCGAGCAACTACGACGTGATTTCGCCTTCGAGCGACGTGGCGACCATGATCGCGTCGGCGAACCTGGCGGCGCCGCTCGACCTGTCGAGGATTCCGACCTACGGCCAGCTTACCAGGAAGCTCACTTCCCTGCCGCTCGTACGCGTGAATGGCAACGTGTATGGTGTGCCCTTCACCTGGGGACCAAATTCCCTGATCTACGACGCCAAGAAATTTGCCCAACCGCCAGACAGCTGGAATGTGCTGTGGGACCCGAAGTATCGCGGGAAGATTTCGGTCTGGGATGAACTCTCCACGGTCTACATGGCGGCGCAGATTCTCGGATACGACAAGCCCGATCCGAACCAACTCTACAAGCTGAGCGACGAGCAACTGGAAGCCGTGAAGAAAAAGCTGCTCGAACTGAAACCAAATGTCCGCAAGATGTGGGCCACGGGCGGCGAGCTTACGAACTTGTTTCAGAATCACGAGGTGGTGGCGGCAATGGGTTGGCCGTTGAATACGGTGGAGCTGAAAAAGCAGAATTTTCCTGTGGGCGAAACGATTCCCAAAGAGAACACCACCGGCTGGATTGATCACCTGATGATCACATCCGCGAGCGAGAACAAAGACCTCGCTTATCAGTTTCTCGAGTATATGGTGCAGGCGAAGACACAAAAGCTCGTGACTGACGTTACACACTACACCCCCGCGAATCCGCAAGCGGGACAACTCATGACCTCCGACGAGCGCCGGATTCTGCATCTCGATGACGTGGACAACTACCAGAAGCGAATCTATTTCTGGCAGGACGTTCCGCGCCGAGCGAAGTACAACGAGATCTGGAACGAAGTGAAGGCGGCTCAGTAATCCAACCTGTATGGGAAAGATGCCCACACGCCCGCCGGCCGGGACGCCGGTGGCACGTTAGAACGAAACATGTCCACCCCTCGAGCACCTGCCGAATTCGACGCGAATAACACAGCCTCTTCACGACTTTTGGATATTCGCAACGTCGCCAAGAATTTCGGGAACAATGTCGTGCTACGCGACATTTCGTTCGAAGTCGCAGAGGGTGAGTTCCTGACGATTCTCGGCGAGAGCGGCTCCGGCAAGACGACGCTGTTGCGGATCGTCGCAGGGTTCGAGAGCGCAACTTCCGGTGAACTATGGATGGGCGGCGAACGGCTTGATCGGCTGCCTCCCTACAAGCGGCGCGTGAATACCGTGTTTCAGCACTACGCCCTGTTCCCCCACCTCACCGTCGAGCAGAACGTTGGTTACGGATTGCGAGTTGCCAAGCACCCGGAAGCGGAGGTTTCTTCGCGCGTGGAGCAGGCCCTGGCCCGGGTCAAGATGACCGCCCAGGCGAAGGCCAAGCCGTCCAGGATCAGTGGCGGCCAGCAGCAGCGAGTCGCGCTGGCCAGAGCGCTGGTGAATCGCCCGAAGCTTCTGCTGCTCGATGAGCCGTTGTCGGCGCTGGATGCGAATCTCCGGCGCCAGATGCAGGTGGAACTGAAGTCGCTCCAGCGCGAAGTGGGGATTTCGTTCGTCTTTGTCACGCACGACCAGGAAGAAGCCATGGTCATGTCAGATCGGATTGCGCTGTTGCGCATGGGAGAGTTAGAGCAGGTGGCAACGCCGCGGGAAATCTACAGCCGGCCTCGAACTGCCTACAGCGCGCTGTTTATCGGGCACACGAACCTGCTGCGGAGCGAGGTTCGTGACAGCGTGGTGCGCTGCGGTTCCCTATCGTGGAACGCGCAACTGCCTGACGGAGCGGCTCTGTTTTCACTGAGGCCCGAGAACATACGCCTGGCGGCCTCCGCGTCGGTTGCTCCCGACTCGGTGCGCTTCCGCGGCAAGGTTCGGCACCAGGCATTTCACGGGGCAACGGAACTATTGCAGATCGAATGCCCGGACGGGTTGATTTTTTCGGTGCGGACCGCGAGTCGAGCCGACTGGCCGGGGCAGGTGGAATTCGAGTTCCGGCCCGCGGACGCAATACCGGTTCGCGAATCCGCAGAAAGAAACTAGCGATGTTTTCCCGAGCTTACAGAACGGCCGTCACCGCGCCTCCCCTGTTGTGGGTAGCTGTGTTTCTCTTGGTGCCATATCTGCTGATGTTTTGCTATAGCTTCTGGTCGGTGTCGGCATCGCAGACCATGGTTCACTCCTGGAATTTCGACAACTACCGCCAGCTTGTAACTGTTCCCGTGTACTGGCAGACGCTCCTGCGATCCATCTGGATTGCGGCGCGGGTGACGCTGTTCTCGCTTCTCCTGGGCTACCCGCTGGCGTATTTCCTCTCCTTCCACGCCGGTGCAAAGAAGGATCTTCTCTACCAGTTGGTCATTATTCCCTTGTGGGTCAGTTACCTCGTACGGGCATATGCCTGGAAGACCATTCTGGGTAGCGACGGCGTACTCAACACGCTGCTGCAGTATGTCCACCTGACGAAACACCCGCTGGAGTTTCTGCTGTACAGCCCGTTTGCGGTGGTGCTCACCCTCACGCACATTTACACGCCATTCACGTTTCTGCCGATCTACGCGTCGCTGGAGCACATTCCGCGGACCCTTGTCGAGGCGTCCCAGGATCTCGGCGCTCCGCCGTTGCAAACGTTCTGGCGAGTGGTCTTTCCGCTTTCCATCCCGGGCGTCCTGGCTGGGGCGACGTTTGCTTTTGTGCTGAGCCTGGGCGACTTCCTGGCGCCCCTGCTGCTCGGTGGCCCGAGCGGCATCATGATTTCGAATATTGTCGTCAGCCTCTTCGGCGCAGCCTACAACTGGCCGCTGGGCGCCGCGATCTCCCTGTGCATGCTGGTGCTGGTGGTCGGTCTCTTGTTCGTTTCGGAACGACTCGAGCAGAAGTGGAGCTTCTCATGAACGTGGAGAACCCTACTGTTCAAGGATCCCGCTGGCTACTGTTGCATGCCGTCCTGGTGTTTGCGTTTCTATATGTGCCGATTGCTGTCCTCATTGTTTATTCGTTCAACGGCGCTGGAGTGGGAGGGTTCCCACCACGCGACCTCACGCTCAAGTGGTATCGCACGCTTTTTGCCGATGGGGCGATCTGGGAATCGGTGGGCAACAGCCTGATGGTGGCGCTGGGTGCGGTCGTGATCGCGCTCGGACTCGGAATTCCTGCCGCGCTGGCGCTCGATCGCGCACGATTTCCTGGCCAGGCTCTCTTCCGTCGCCTCGTGCTTCTTCCCCTGATCCTGCCGGGAATCATCACGGGCCTGTCGCTTTTGATGCTTTTCAACACCGCCCAGACCAAGCTGAGCCTGCTCACCATCGTCCTCGGGCACGGGACTGCGCTGATTTCAGTTGCGACCACGGAGGTCTTCGCCGGCCTGCAGAAACTGGACCGAGCACAAGAGGAAGCGTCTCTCGACTTGGGCGCCAACTACCGGCAGACGTTCTGGCGTGTCACACTGCCGAATTTGAAGTTGTCCATCATTGGGGCGGCCCTCCTTATCTTTACGCTCTCGATGGACGAGATTGCCGTCAGCTTCTTTTTGATTGGCCGCAACAACACACTTCCCCTGGAAATCTGGGGGAGATTGCGGCGAGGCATCACGCCGGAGATAAATGCCATCTCAACCATCATCTTCGTTTTCTCCTGGGTGGCCATTGTTCTCTGGTATCGCTTGCGCGTGAGTACGGAGGGGTCGCAGGAAACTTCGGCGGAGCTGGTTGAATCCGCGGTACAAGGAGACTAGTTCGTGAGTTCAAATCGCAGGGATTTCATCAAGTTTGTCGTGGCAGGGGCACTGGCCCCCGGGTGTCCCGTGGATCTCGCTCTCTTTCGTGCACCCACGGAAACGGCGACGATGGTCGAAGGCGAGGAGAACAAGATCTGCCATCAGATGCGCGACGGCAAAGCCTTTTCGCGCCCGCCTGTGTCGGCTCGGCATGACGTCGTCATCGTGGGTGGCGGAATCAGCGGACTGACCGCGGCATACCTCCTGCAGAACCGGGACTTCCTGCTGCTCGAAAAGGAGCCGCACTTCGGCGGGAATGCCTACTTGATGGAGTTTGAGGGACAGGCCTATGCCACGGGCTCCGCATTCGTTGACAACGAAGTGGTGGTCGCGTTCGCCAGGGAAATCGGTTTGGAACCGCTGCCGGTCAACAACTTCGATCCCACGATCGTGAATGGCGAATTCGTCGCTGACACCTGGGGTGATGGCATTGACAAGCTTCCCTACTCACCCGCGGTCCGCGATTCCTTCAAGAAATTCCGCAGGGAATTTCTGGCCATTGATTACCCGACGCGCAAGACCGAACTTTACAACACTCCGCTCACCGATCTATTGAGGGGGTATCCGCCGGAACTCCAGCTCTGGTGGGATGGCTTTGGCGCCTCCAGTTGGGGATCGCGATCGGAAGATTCTCCCGCTGCACCCGTGGTGGAGCAATTGCAGTGGATGGCCGCCCCGAATCGCAAAGACGACCGCTACACCTGGCCCGGCGGCCTGGGCGCGCTCAGCAAGCGCCTAGTCGACGTGCTGCAACCCAAGCACGGGGATCGCATGCTGACCAACGCTACCATCATCGCGGTTGCAACCGAGAAGGGCGAAGTCAGCGTCACATATATGCAGGGTCCGGAGCTGAAAACCGTCTCCGCCAAGTCCGTGATCATGGCCACGCCCAAGTACATCACCCGGCGCATCGTCGAAGGGATTCCGGAGAAACAGGATGAGGCCATGCAACAGATGCGCTATATCCCCTACGTGATTGTGAACCTCATCTTCGACAAAGGGGTGTATCGCAAGGGATTTGACAACTGGTGCCCCGGAAACTCGTTTACTGATTTCATCGTGGCGGACTGGGTGATTCGCAACCAGCCTGGATATCATCCGAAATACAATATCCTAAGCTGTTACGCGCCGCTGCATGAAGAAGACCGAAGGCTGCTGCTGACCGAGCCGAGTGCGCGCAAGGTTGCGGGTGATGTCCTCAAAGATTTCCAGAAGCTCTTTCCTGGTTCAAACGTCGATCCCATCGAGGTTCATCTTTACCGGCGCGGGCATCCCATGTATATGACCACGCCGGGTCTCTACACGAAGGTCCAACCGCTGCTGCGGCAACCTATGGATCGCGTCTTCTTCGCCAACACCGACTCGGAGGGGCCCTTCTCGAGTGCGACTTACGCCATCACGGGTGCAGGACGCGTGGTGAAGGAAGTCGAGCATCGGCTGGCGGGCCGGATAGCGCCAAAACCAGCGCCGACCGGGAAACTCAGACGTGAAGAGGGCTGACATCAGAGGCTCATCCTTCCACGCAGTATTTCCACTCAACGGCCGCACACCCCGAACCTTCTCGGCGGAACGTGCTCGGCATAGTAAAGTAGTAGGAGCGGCACACGAAGATCTTCCCGGGCGCACTCTTCGCTAAAGGACTGTTCAATTTTGAGTTCAAGCATTCGCAATATCGCCATCATCGCTCACGTCGACCACGGCAAGACCACCCTTGTCGATGCCATGCTGCAACAGAGCGGGACGTTCCGCTCGAACGAAACCCACGTCGATCGCGTCATGGACTCCAACGAACTGGAGCGCGAGCGTGGCATCACAATCCTGGCCAAGAATACATCGGTCTTCTTCCACGGCGTGAAGATCAACATCGTCGACACTCCCGGCCACAGCGACTTCGGTGGAGAAGTGGAGCGCGCGCTGAAGATGGTTGACGGCGTGATGCTGCTGGTCGATGCCAGTGAAGGCCCGCTACCGCAGACCCGATATGTGCTGGGCAAGGCACTGGAAGCGAAGCTTCCCCCCATTGTGGTCATCAACAAGATCGACCGCGCCGATGCAAGACCCCAGGAAGTCCTGAACGAGATCTACGACCTCTTTATTGATCTCGACGCGAAGGAAGATCAGCTCGAGTTCCCCGTCCTTTACACCAACGCGAAGACGGGCACGGCTTCGACGGAGATGAAGGGCGTCGGCCAGAACCTCGAGCCGCTTTTCGATGCCATCGTGAAAACCATTCCCGAGCCGCAGGGCGAGCTGTCGGGCCCCCTGCAAATCCTGGTTGCAAACCTGGACTACAGCGACTATCTCGGACGACTGGCAATCGCGCGCGTGTTCAACGGAAAAATGTGGACTGGCGAAGAGGTCAGCATTGCGAAGCGGGATGGCTCGTTCCAGAAAACCAAGATCACGAAGCTGTTCTCCTTCTCCGGGCTGAAGCGAGTCGACATCACGGAAACCGACCTCGGCGATATCATCGCGGTCGCCGGCGTGGAAGGAATCACCATCGGCGAGACGATCACGAATGCCGAGAATCCCGCACCGCTACCGCCTATCGTCATCGACGAACCGACCATCGCGATGCTCTTTACGGTGAACAACTCGCCTTTTTCTGGGCGGGACGGCAACTACGTCACCTCGCGGAATTTGCGCGAGCGGCTCGCGAAAGAATTGCTCACCAACGTCTCGCTGCGGGTTGAGGACACCGACAGCACAGATTCGTTCAAGGTGCTGGGGCGCGGTGAACTGCAGCTCTCCATCCTGATCGAGATGATGCGCCGCGAGGGATACGAATTGGCAGTCGGAAAGCCGGAGATCGTGACCAAACGCATCGAAGGCAAGTTGATGGAGCCGGTCGAATACCTGACGGTGGATGTCCCCGAGGAATTCGTTGGCGTCGTCATGGAGCAGCTAGGTACGCGCAAGGGCGAGGTCGCCAACATGCACAATCACGGCTACGGACGGGTGCGCATCGAATTCCGTGTGCCCAGCCGCGGATTGATTGGCCTCCGCAGCCAGTTGCTTACGGATACCCGTGGAACGATCGTGATGAATTCATTGTTCGACGGATACACCCAGTGGCAAGGGGAAATCCCGCATCGGCCGACAGGGGCACTGGTTGGCGATCGCCCAGGCGTCACCACCTCGTACGCGCTTTACAACCTGCAGGAACGCGGGGAACTGTTCGTCGGCCCGGGAGTGGATGTCTACGAGGGAATGATTATCGGTGAGAACGCGAAAGACACCGATCTCGATGTGAATGTAGTGCGCGAGAAGAAGCTCACCAACATGCGCGCCTCCACCTCCGATGAGGCGATTCGCCTGGTTCCCTTCCGTCCGTTGAGTCTGGAACAGGCGATCGAGTTCATCGCGGAGGATGAATTTGTCGAGGTCACACCCAAAGCTCTGCGGCTGCGTAAGAAGGTGCTGCAGTCGAACAAACGCAAGAAGAGCGTCGCGGTGATGGTGGAAGAGGGCAAGTAGTGTCCAAGCGTCG
>DASQPN010000016.1:0-3328 GCA_035643915.1 Terriglobales bacterium
CGGTGGTCAACACGGCTACCAACAGCGTGGTCGCAACGGTTATGGGAGTGGCTCTTTTCCCCGAGGCGGTGATCTTACCGGCTCGATGACTTGGGGCCCGCAGTGAGCCACCGTCGCCGAAGCATCCTCTTGGAGGATCTCAGGCGCGAACAGGTAACAGCGATCTGGCAGGCCGAATAAACATGTGAGCGTCTGGTGCTGGTCGGTGAGGCTTTGCCGCTTACCTGGTGCCCCAAAATGCTCCAAGCCTTTCCTCCGTCAAAATGATCGATTCGCGGGGTGGAATCGACAGGGTGACAGGAGATCCAGATAAGCCCGCCAAAGGCGATTCAGGTATTTCCCCTAGATCTCTTCAGGTGTTTACCCGCTACCCGGAGGCCGGAGCTCTACCTAATATTTCCGCCATGCCGGGGCGTGCGTCACAAACGGGGGAAGAATCACCCGAGAGCGGGATCTCCTCCGTCATACATCAGAATCACCAACTCCCCAGCGTAGTGATCCTTCTCAAGGGCGAGACATTTCCACTGTGCACGGAGTGCTTGCCCCCGGTCTCTTTTCAGTCGGTGCGTGCGGCCCCTTACGTCTCCGGACGTGCTGCTATCAACTCTACATACTCTAACGTGCTCGATTCCCGGGCGAACTCGATGAAGGCAGTGAATTTACACCCCTGGAAATCGTCGTGAACAAAGATGTGCGGCACGAAATCTGCGCTAGAGCATGCTCCGGGGAACTCATCCCAAGGCTTCGTTTGGAGAAAAGCTCTAATGGAGGTCAGTTAATGCGACTCGTGCGATCTGCTGGATGGATTGTCCCCGTCAGTTTGCTTTCGTTCTCAGCCCTATCGGTGCTGTTTCAAAACACGCCTGCAGCCTCTGCTCAGACCGGAACGCCTCCCAGCAGTTCGATTAGTAGCAGCTCAGGCCCGGTGTCGTGGGATTTCGCTGCCGTCGGGGGCGGTACCGTGACCAACGTGGGCATACAGGACATTTGTCCCCCGGGCATGTGCGACGATCATGACTTGACCTTGATACTCCCGGCGCCGGCCGCTACCTTCTACCAGACGATGACTGCCAAACTGACCATTACGTACACTTGGACGAGCACGGTGCCTACCGACCTGGACGTATTCGCTATCAGCCCCAGCGGGGCCGACCACGGTCCGGGTTCGCCGGACGACACCTCGACTGGACCTGGTATAGAAATCCTGACTGTCACCGATCCCGTCGACGGAGTCTGGCACATCCGCTCGGTCGCCGCATTGGCACCACTGCCCGCTTCCGCTCACGCGGTGGTGACTCTAACCACGGCTGCGCGGCCCACAGCGCCGCCACCACCGCCGCCCGCTCCGGGCGCGCCAACCTTTGTGAACTATGCCGCGCCTGAAGACTGCACAGCACCCAACACGCCTCCAGGCTGCATTCAGCCAGCGCTGGGATCTACGACCGCCAGCACGCACGGCGCCGGCGAGCCTTCCATCGGAGTCAACTGGAACACAGGCAAGGCTTTCATCGAAGCCGGGAACCACACGCTGCGGGTGACCTTCAATGATTCCGTTACTCCTGCAACCGCGTTCTGGGAGGACCAGCGCTCGCCATTCGCGCGTCTCAGCCTCGATCCCATCCTCTTCACCGATGACGGACATTTCGGCGGCACGAATCGCACGTTCTCGTCACAACTCAATGGCGTTACCAGCGAGCTATCCTTTACCGATGACGACGGTAACAGCTGGCTGCCGACGCAGGGCTCCGGCCAGCCAGCAGGCGTTGACCATCAGTCGGTAGGAGGTGGCCCTTACGCAGTGCCTGCGCCTTCGGTGAACACCTATCCTCACGCGATCTACTACTGCTCGCAGGACATCGTGACGGCCTTCTGCTCGCGGAGCGATGACGGCGGTCTCACCTTCGGGCCCGGCCTTCCCATCTACATTTTTACGACAGTCAGTGGCGTCAATCGTCCCGTGGCCCCCGGCACCTGCGGCGGTCTGCACGGGCATGTCCGCGTTTCGCCTGACGGAACTGCCTACGTTCCCAACGAGAAATGCATGGACGCGAACGGCGTCAGCAGGCCAGGTGTAGCCGTCTCCGCCGACAACGGTTTGACCTGGGTCGTGCGGACGGTGCCCGACGCCCAAAGCATCAGCCCCGGCAGCGATCCGTCCATTGCGGCAGGAGCGAACAACACCATTTACCTCGGGTACGTCAACGTGGATGGGCACGCGAAGATCGCCGTGTCCCAGGACCGTGGCTTACACTGGTCGAAGTCCAAGGACGCGGGCACCCCGTTCGGTACTCAAAACGCCGAGTTCGCGGAGGTGATCGCCGGCGATAACAACCGCGCGGCTTTTGCCTACCTTGGCACCCCGACCGCAGGCGATACCCAGTCCGCCGACTTCCTTGGCATCTGGCATCTCTATATTGCATTCACGTACAACACGGGCCGCACTTGGACCACTGTGGATGCGACACCTTCTGATCCTGTGCAACGTGGCTGCATCTGGAATTCGGGCGGCAGCAATCCGTGTCGGAATCTGCTCGACTTCAACGACATCACGGTGGACAAATTTGGGCGCGTGCTGGTGGGCTACGCTGATGGCTGCACCGGCTCGTGCGTAAATGACGTTTCACAGAACGCCACCACTGGCCCTGCCACTGCGCAGGATGCGCTTGCCACCATAGCTCGTCAGGTGGGCGGCCGCGGACTCTTTGCCGCTCTGGACGGCACGCAATTTGCCACCAGGACCGGCAACATCGTGGGCGGCGGCAACCTGTGCTACGGTGACCCCGCGAGTGGTATCAGCGGCGGCCCGGACTGCAATACACATTAATGAGCCACAAGCCTCTGCTGCGTTTTTTGTTTTGCGGATTGCTCTTCTCTCCGGCCTCGCTGATCGCCAGCCAGTCGCCCAGCGGCCTGCCGCAGAAGACGAAGGCTGGCGAAGTCCCTGCCTCCGCTAAGGAAGAGATTGACGTGTGCCGGCTGCTCACCAGCGCGGAAATCGAAGCTGTACAGGGCGAGCCGGTCAGGGAAACTAAGCCCAGCGTGCAGCCGGATGGAGGAATGCGGATGTCGCAATGCCTCTTCCGTACGGCCACGTTTGCAAAATCGGTCACCGTGGCCTTGGTCGCGCCCGCTCCCGGCAAATCCAGTGCGCTCGCGCCGCGCAAATTCTGGCGAGCGCAGTTCCATGCGCCCGAGCCGAAGGATGAAGACGAAAGGCCTGTTCCCGGCAAAGCTCCGGGCAAGGTTGGTCCCGAAGGTGATGAGGATGCGCCCAGACCACGCCATCTCGACGGGCTCGGTGAGGAGGCCTACTGGGTGGGAAATGGGA
>DASQPN010000017.1:0-3385 GCA_035643915.1 Terriglobales bacterium
TCAAGAACCAGACGATCTTCCGGCTGGAGGATCTCCGCAAGCACCTCAACAATCCTTTTCTGGATCTGGACTTCGTGCAGATCATCGATAAGGGGCAACTCGTCGATCTGCGCGCGGCGCGCTGTTTCAAGATCGTGCAGCGGCGTCAAATCAAGTTCGTGAATCGTCTTGTACTGCAGCAGCACCTGGAAAACGGGGCCGCGTGCCTGCTCGAAGGCGTCGACATCCTGGAACCGCAAGTCAACCAGCTGGCGACCGCCCTCGACCGGGCGCATTCATGCACCTTCAGCAACGCGGTGGTGTTCTTTTCCCAGCGCGGCACCGAAGCGTCCAGGGGCCATCTCGATACCGATGACGTGCTCGCGATTCACCTCGCCGGAGCCAAGAAATGGCGGCTGCACCGGCGTCAGCCGCCTCGCCGGACCCATCTGGTCGAGCTGGGGGAATCGGAAATGGGGCCTCTCGATGCCGAGCTGGTCATGCACGCCGGAGACGTGTTGTTCCTGCGCAGCGGCACGCCGCACCAGGTCGAGACGGTCGGCGATTATTCCCTGCACCTTTCCTTTGACCTCTGCGACCGCGCCGCGGGCATCGAAACCCTGTTCGATCTGTTGCTCAAGCGTTACGACCGCGATTCCTTGCGGCCGTATGGCGCCGTAAGCGAACTGCTTGAAAAAGTAGCCTCGCTGGGCCGAACCGAAGAATTCAGGCACGAGATCGAAACCCTTCAGCAGCAGCACAAGGCCGGCTACGAAGAGTTCCGGCGATCGGTCGCCACGAGCCGCGTGAGTTTTTTCGACTCCCTCATTGCTGCGGACGAAACCAAAACCCAGCAGCGCTGAGCCGGATGGACGTGGTCTGGTGGATGGTGGCCAAGGACGGAATTGAACCGCCGACACACGGATTTTCAGTCCGCTGCTCTACCAACTGAGCTACTTGGCCGGGCCGGTGCGTCCGGAATCCGGAGCGCGCGGAAAAGGAGCGCGGATTATACGAGGAAAGTCCTGCTGCCGCCAAGAAGCTGGTGCGCTACAGAGCACTCTTTGCACGGTCATCTCCCCGTGAGATTGCAACTCTGAGCCCATGCGACAAAAAAAAGCCCGCCTCAAGGGCGGGCTCATTGTGCCAATAGAGCTGCCGAGAGCTACACTTTGGCTTTCTCTGGAGCTGGATTCCAGATGCTGATTCGGCGGGTTTCAGGCATAAGGAAGAGAGCAAGCACGAAGCACACTGCGGGCACCGTAATCGGATAGATCAGCGCGTAGCCAAGGCTACCCGTAGCCTGAAAGGCTGCCGAAGTGATGAACGGCACCAGCCCGCCACCCCAGCCGTTGCCGATGTGATACGGGACGGACACCGACGTGTAGCGGATCCTGCCGGGAAAGTATTCCGCCAGGAACGCTCCGATCGGTCCATAGGTCATCCCTACATAGGACACGAGGATGCAGATGATGAAAATCGCGACGGGATAGTTGATATTGCCCGGCTGGGTGACCGTTCCGAGCCATGAATACAGGGGATAGTAGGTTACCGCCGCGAGCAACATGCCCCCCAAGATCACTGGCTTGCGGCCGATATTGTCGGACAACCAGCCAAACAGGATCAAGGTCGGCGTTGCGATGAGCAGCGCGATTCCCACGATGAGGCTCGAGGTCACCACGTCCACCTTCGATACCTGCTGCAGGTAGTACAACGCCCAGAATTGCCCGCTGTACCAGACGCATCCCTGCCCGATCACCACGATGCTGGCGATCAGCACGAACTTGATATTCGAGCTGAGGAAGGCTTCCTTCCAGGGGTTCTTGGTCATCTGGCCTTTGGCTTTGAGCTCCTGGAAGATCGGTGTCTCCTGCAGTTGCAGGCGGATGTAGATCGCAATTGCCACCAGCAGGAAAGAAGCCAGGAACGGGATGCGCCACCCCCAGTCGTTGAACGCTTCGGTGCCGAGGTACTGGCGCGTCCCGACGATCACGGCCATCGACACCACGATCCCGAGAGTCGGAGAGGTTTGCAGCCAACCGGTGTAGTAGCCGCGGCGTTCGTCCGATACGTGCTCGGCGACGTAGGTGATGGCGCCTCCATATTCGCCGCCCAGGCACAGGCCCTGGATCATTCGCAGGGCGAAGAGGAGGAACGCGGCGGCGATACCGATCGACTGGAAGCTCGGGATCAACCCGATCACCCCCGTGCCTAGCCCCATTCCGGTCAGGGTGATGAGGAACGTGTACTTGCGGCCCACCCGGTCGCCCAACCATCCAAAGAGGAATGCCCCCAGCGGGCGGATCAAGAATCCGGCGGTGAACAGCGCAATCGTGCTCAGCAGAGCCGCAACCGGGTGGGTCTTGTCGAAAAACTTCACCGCCAAGATCGCAGCCAAGCTTCCGAAGATATAGAAGTCATACCATTCGATGACGTTTCCCACCGCCGCGGCGATGATCACGCGCCGGAAATCCTTCGGGACTGCAGCAGCCATAGTTGTTCTCCTCCTCTTAAGGCGACATATCCCCGGACAACCCGCGCGATGCTAGCAGGCAATGCGTGAGGTCGTCCAGCCCCCGGTGCCGAGCAGCTCAAGGCGGCGAACAGCAGCCCCCGGCTATCCGGAAACAAAAACCCCGCCGAAGCGGGGCTCTTGGAACCGGGGGTAACGGGGTTTGGGAGGACCTCGTGCCGCGGGAGGGACCCAAACCTCGGAGCGAGTTACATATCCATGCCTTCCATCCCGCCCATGCCGCCCATGCCGTGCGCATGGCCTCCGGCATTCTTCTTCTCTTCGACCAGCTCGGCAACCATCGCCTCGGTGGTGAGGAGCAGTCCGGCAACCGAAGCCGCGTTTTGCAGCGCGGTGCGGCTCACCTTGGTCGGATCGAGCACGCCCATCTCGACCAAGTCACCGAACTGCTCGGTCTGGGCATTGAAGCCGAAGTTGCCTTTCCCTTCCGTGATCTTGTTCATGACCACCGAGGGTTCGGCGCCGGCATTGGCGACGATCATGCGCAGCGGCTCTTCCAGGGCTCGCCGGATGATCTTGATGCCGGCTTCCTGGTCGGGGTTCTCGCCCTTGAGCTTGTCGAGCGCTACCCGGGCGCGGATGTAGGCCACACCGCCGCCTGCGACAATGCCTTCCTCGACCGCCGCACGCGTGGCGTGCAAGGCGTCTTCGACGCGCGCCTTCTTTTCCTTCATCTCGACTTCGGTCGCCGCACCGACCTTGATGACCGCCACGCCACCCGCGAGCTTGGCTACTCGCTCTTGCAGCTTCTCTTTGTCGTAGTCGCTGGTCGCTTCGTCGATCTGGGTGCGGATGTTCTTGACCCGCGCCTCGATTGCCTTGGGGTCGCCCGCGCCGTCGATGAGGGTGGTCTCCTCTTTCGCGACCTCGACG
>DASQPN010000018.1:0-12914 GCA_035643915.1 Terriglobales bacterium
ACGATTTATGAAGGTGGACAAGATTCGTAACCAGACCGATGCTGAGCTGCACGACCAGGAAAGCCAGCTGGCGGACCAGCTGTTCAAGCTGAAGTTTCAACTCAACATGGGGCAGACCGAGAGCCTGAAGAAGATCCGCGGCCTGCGCAAAGACATCGCCCGCGTCAAGACCATTATTGGGGAACGCGCGCGCGGCGCTCAAGCGGTAACGGAGAAGAAGTAATGGCTGAAACAACGCAGCAGGCGGCCGCCGGACGGCGCAAAGAAGTCGTAGGGGAAGTCGTCTCCAACAAGATGAGCAAGACGATCGTGGTGGAAGTGACGCGCAAGAAGGCGCATCCGCTTTACGGCCGCGTCATCTCGACCGACAAGAAGTTTTATGCGCACGATGAGAAGAATGAAGCTCACGTCGGCGACGTGGTGCGGCTCGAGGAGACCCGGCCGCTTTCGAAGCTGAAGCGCTGGCGCCTGAAGGAGATCGTCCGCAGGACGGCTCTGGTGCCCGAGGTTGCCGCCGTTGCGGATACCAACGGCGCCCCGTAACGGCATCATGACTCACACAGGGAGATTGAGACTATGGCCGTGATGATGAGAACCATGCTCGAGGTGGCCGACAACTCCGGTGCCCGCAAGCTGCAGGTGATCCTGCCGCTCGGCGGCGCTACCGGCCTGCGTGCCGGCCTCGGCGATGTTGTCACCGCCAGCGTGAAGGAAGCTTCGCCTGATGGGCAAGTGCAGAAGGGCAAAGTCGTGAAGGCGGTCATCGTGCGCACCCGCAAGGAACACCGCCGCAGGGATGGGACTTACATTCGCTTCGACCAGAACGCTGCGGTGCTGATCAACGAAACCGGTGAGCCGGTGGGGACGCGCGTGTTCGGGCCGGTGGCCCGCGAGTTGCGCGAGAAGAAATTTTTGAAGATTGTTTCGCTCGCGCCAGAAGTTCTTTAGAAGGTTGCGCAGCTTCAGAGGTCTCAAGGTTTCAAACTTGGCGTGAGCTGCGAAACCTTGAGGGTGGAGATGAGACGGCAGGCAAGCTGAGACAAGGGATCCGATATGGCAAAAGTGGCAAGCACGGCGCATGTACGAGTGGATATTCGTCGCAACGACACCGTGAAGGTGATCACCGGGCGCGACAAGGGCAAGCAAGGCCGGGTGCTTCGCGTGTTCCCGGCGGACCGGAAGATTCTGGTGGAACACGTGATGATGGTGAAGAAACACGTGCGCCCGAACCCGCAGCGCCAGGTGCAGGGCGGCATCGCAGAGCAGGAGAGCCGGATCGCGATCTCGAACGTGCAACTGGTCTGCCCGACCTGCGGGCCAGTTCGCATCGGACATGAGGTTCAGGGCGACCGCAAGGTGCGGGTCTGCAAGAAGTGCGGAACGACATTGGACAAGTAGCTTGCAGTTGCAAGCGATGAGCGGGCAGTGAATTTGGCGGAGGCTCACGAACCGGGCAGGTTGCTGGAGGCTAAGAACTAGCGGCCAGAAGCGAATCCCGAAACCGTGAGAGAAGGTAATCGAGCCATGGCAAAAGATAGAGACAAGAAGGGCAAGGCGGAGGCGCAGGAGCAGCGGGCGCCGGAAGTGGCGCGACACAGCGCCAAGGAGAAACCGCGGCTGCGCGCCCGGTTTGAGAAGGAATTGGCTCCGGTCTTGATGAAGGAACTGAATCTGAACAATCCCATGGCCGTGCCTCGGCTGCACAAGATCGTGGTCAACATGGGTGTGGGCGAAGCGACGCAGAACGCCAAGATCCTCGATCCGGCCGTGAACGAACTCGGGCAGATCACGGGCCAGAAGCCGGTGGTCACGCGCGCCAAGAAATCCATCGCTGCTTTCAAGGTGCGCGAAGGTATGCCGATCGGCGCGATGGTCACGCTGCGCGGTGATCGCATGTATGAATTCATGGATCGGCTGGTAAGCGTGGTGCTCGCCCGCGTGCGCGATTTTCGTGGGGTTTCGACCAAGTCGTTCGACGGGCGCGGCAACTACACACTGGGTTTGCACGACCAGTTGATCTTTCCGGAGATCGACTACGCGAAGGTCGACAAGACCAAGGGTATGAACGTCACCATCGTGACCACCGCGAGCACGGATGAGCAGGCGCGCACACTGCTGAAGCACCTGGGCATGCCGTTCCGGGCTCAAGTTTAGGAAGGTTTCAAAGTTTCAGAGGTTCGAAGGTTTCAAAGACAGAAATTGGCTGAAAGCTGAGAGAGCTGACGGCTGGAAGCTAGGAGCTAAAAGCCAAGTGTCAACTACCGCAAAACGAGTGAAGGACGCAAAGAAGCCCAAGTTCTCATCGCGCAAGCACAACCGCTGCAAGATCTGCGGAAGGCCGCGCGCTTACCTGCGCAAGTTTGGGCTCTGTCGCCTGTGCTTCCGCGGACTGGCGTTAAGGGGAGAGATCCCCGGGGTTTCGAAGTCGTCCTGGTGAGATCGGGTCCGCACCGTCAGGTGTCGGGCATCAGAGCAAGACCCGCCCGGCACATGGAGCCCTTGCGGGGTGGTAGACGGCGTCGCCGCAGGTTCCTCGGCCCCATGGCAACACGGGCCAGGCAAACGGGCGACTTTAGGAGAAGCAGACGATGAGGTTGACAGATCCGGTCGCAGACATGCTGGCGCGCATTCGCAACTCGATAAGCGCGCGGCACCAAAAAGTGGATATTCCGGCTTCCAAGCTGAAGGTCGAGATTGCCCGTATTCTGAAAGAAGAAGGCTACATCTCCAACTACAAGGCCACCGAAGAGGAAGGTCACAAGGTCATCCGTATTTACCTGAAATACGGGTCGAACAACGAGGCGGCAATCTCGAATGTGGAGCGCGTCTCCCGGCCGGGCTGTCGAGTCTACGTGCGCCGCACCGAAATCCCCCGTGTTCTGGGTGGAATGGGGATCAATATTCTTACTACGCCCAAGGGCGTGATGACCGGGCGCCAGGCGCGCAAGCAGGGTCTGGGCGGGGAACTTCTCTGCCAGGTTTGGTAGTTCGTCGCCAGGGAGCGACCCGCTGTTCGCGAGGCATCGCGGAGAGCCAAAAGCTAAAGGCTAAGAGCAGAATCTATGTCACGAATTGGAAAAAAGCCGATCGTTGTCCCGCAGGGCGTGACCGTCAAGATTGAAGGCAACACGGTTGCCGTCCAGGGGCCCAAGGGCAAGCTGGAGACGCCGCTCCCCTCGGGAATCAAGGTTGAACAGAAGGATGGACACCTGCTCGCGATCCGCGAGAACGATTCGCAGGCGGCCGTGCATGGCTTGGCCCGCGCGCTGGTGAACAATGCCGTTGAGGGCGTGACCAAGGGCTGGACGAAAGAACTAGAAATCGTCGGCATCGGGTACCGCGCGGAGATGAAGGGCAAACACACGGTCGTGTTCACGCTGGGCTACTCACATCCGATCGAGTACCCCTTGCCCACCGGCATTGAGGTGGCCGTGGATGCGAAGCAGACCAAGCTGAGCGTGACCGGCATTGACCGCCAGAAGGTTGGGCAGGTGTCTGCCGAGATGCGCTCGCTGCGGCCGCCGGACCCGTACAAGAACAAGGGCGTTCGTTACGCCGGTGAGCGGCTGAAGAAGAAGGTTGGAAAGACGGGCGCGAAGTAAAACAGGTCGTTCGATGTGGGTCGTTGGTCGTCGGCCAGACCCTCGATTTTCGATCTGCACATGACCGCAAGGAAGAGTCTGCCAGTGCGGTTGTGGGTTGGGGTTGGCTCACGACCAATGACCCACCACTGGTCCCCGGCATAGAACCCCGGGATGAGGGAAAGAAGAACATGCTGAACAGAGCAGGCAAGAATCGAACCCGGCAGCGCGTGCATGACCGCATCCGTAAGAAAGTTCAGGGCACGGCGGAGCGTCCGCGGCTGAATGTGTACCGCTCGCTGAACCATATTTATGTCCAGGTGATTGACGACCTGCACGGCCAGACGCTGGTTTCGGCCAGTTCGGCGGAAGGCAAGAAGGCTGAGCGGCGAACCGGGGGCAACGTGGCGGCGGCCAAGGCACTCGGCAAGACGATCGCCGAGCGCGCCAAGGCGAAGGGAATCTCCAAAGTTGTGTTCGATCGCGGTGGTTACATCTACCATGGTCGAGTGAAAGCTCTGGCCGATGCTGCCCGCGAAGGCGGCCTGCAGTTCTAGGGGGATTTGGTAATTCGGAAATCGGATAATTTTGTAACTTGAAAATCGGCGGTGCGGTTCCGAAATTGTCCGATTACAAAATTGCAAGATGGAATCGAGAGTCTAAGGATGCCAACCGTTATAAAGAAACTTGACGCGGCGCACTATCAGCTGAAGGATCAGGTGGTTGCGATCAACCGCGTAACCAAAGTCGTAAAGGGTGGTAAGAACCTGTCATTTGCGGCACTGGTCGTGGTGGGTGATCCCAGCGCGGCCGTGGTCGGCTATGGCTCAGGGAAGGCGAAGGAAGTTCCGCAAGCCATCCGCAAGGGCATTGAGTCGGCGAAGAAGAACCTGGTGAAGGTGAACCTCACCCACACGTCCATACCGCACCTGGTGTTGGGACGGTTTGGTTCAGGACACGTGCTGTTGAAGCCGGCTCCGGAGGGTACGGGAGTAATTGCGGGCGGGGCCGTGCGCGCCGTGATGACTTCGGTGGGCGTGCAAAATGTGCTGACCAAATCCATTGGCACGACCAATCCGCATAACGTGATCAAGGCTACGTTTGATGCGTTGAAGCAGTTGAAAAACCGAGAAGCGGTGGCTGCCTTGCGCGGCAAGAACGCTGAGGATCTTTGATCGGGGCGGGTTTAGAGTCCTAATCAGCGGGCGGGCCGCCCGCCGGACAATCGGCGAGGCCACGGGCGCTTGCGGGAAGGAATTGTGATGGCTGGCAAAATATTGAAGGCGGCGGGGACGGGCAGACTGCACCTGAAGTGGGTGCGCTCGGCCATTTGTGCCCCGGTGAAACACAAGCGGGTGGTCAAGGGGCTGGGCTTTACGCGGCTCAATCAGGTGATTGAGCGTCCCGACACGCCTGCGATTCGCGGGATGGTGAAAAAAGTACCGCACCTGGTGGAAATCGTTGAGTAACTGAGTGACAAGGTTGTGGCGCTTCAGAGGTGTCAAGGGTTCCCAAGTTGGCTGGAATCGAAACCTTGGAACCTTGCAACCTTGAAACCTTGAAACCTGGGGAGCACTGAGAGCAGGACCATGAATTTATCCAACGTTCGAGCACCCAAGAAGTCGTCGGAGAAGCGCAAGCGCGTAGGCCGCGGTATGGGCTCCGGCATGGGCAAGACCTCCACGCGCGGCCACAAGGGCCAGCGCTCGCGCAGCGGCTCGCGGATGATGCGCGGGTTTGAAGGCGGTCAAATGCCGTTGCACCGGCGCATGCCCAAGCGCGGCTTCACCAATATTTTCCGCAAGGAATACTCGATCGTGAACCTAGAAGCATTGGCGGCGCTGGGTGAGACAATCATCACGCCCGACGTCCTGCGCAAGGCGGGCGTCATCAAGACCAAACATCCCGTGAAGATTCTCGGGGATGGGGAACTGAAGGCTGCGCTTACCGTGCATGCCCACAAGTTTTCCAAGTCGGCGCAGGAGAAGATCGCCAAAGCGGGCGGCAAGTTCGAGGTCTTGCAGTAATGCTCGAGAAACTGGCCAACATCTTTCGCATCCCGGATCTGCGCAAGCGCATTCTGTTTACGCTGGCCATGTTGGCGGTGTACCGGCTGGGGAACCACATCCCAACGCCGGGAATCAACGCCGACAAGCTGCAGCAGTTCTTCGAGCAGAATCGCGGCTCGTTCCTGGGATTGGTCGACATGTTCAGCGGAGGCAATCTCCGCCGACTGACGATCTTTGCGCTGGGGATCATGCCCTACATCACGGCATCGATCATTCTGCAGTTGCTCACAGTGGTGTATGAGCCGCTCGCGAAATTGCAGAAGGAAGGCGAACTCGGCCGCAAGAAAATCACGCAATGGACCCGTTACCTCACGGTGATTCTCAGCTCGGTCCAGTCGTTGGGTATCGCGGTCAGCCTGCAGAAGGGCGACTTTGTCCTGAACCCGGGCTTCACTTTCATCCTGATGACAATTCTGACCCTGACGACGGGCAGTGCATTCATCATGTGGCTGGGCGAACAGATCACCGAGCGCGGCGTCGGCAACGGCATGTCGCTGCTGATTTTCGCCGGGATTGTGGTGGGCCTGCCTCGCGGCGTGGCGGACCTTTACGACAAGATCAAGACCAACGCCTGGGGCGCATTCACGCCGGTGGCCATTGTGATGTTGTTGGCCGTGATGGTCGTGGTCGTGGCCTTCATCGTGTTTGTCGAACGCAGTGAGCGTCGAATCCCGGTGCAGTACGCCAAACGCGTCGTGGGACGCAAGGTCATGGGTGGACAGTCGACCCACCTGCCGCTGCGGGTCAACGCGGGCGGCGTCATGCCCGTCATCTTTGCTTCGTCGATTCTGACCCTGCCGCAGACCATCGGGTATGGGCTGCGCGACAACCGCTACTTTTCTCCGCTGATCAAAGCGCTGGGCTGGGGCGAGCCGCTGTACACGCTGCTGTACGCGGTCGGGATCATTTTCTTCGCCTACTTCTACGTGTCGATCGTGTTCAACCCCAGCGAGGTTGCCGACAACATGCGGAAGTACGGAGGGTTCATCCCTGGCATCCGTCCTGGCAAGCGCACCGCGGACTACATTAACGAAGTGCTCACCCACATCACGCTGGTGGGTGCGTTCTACCTGATCATCATCTCCTTTATTCCGGAGTGGATGATCACCGGTATCCACCTGAACCACCTGCCCCTGTGGCTGGGTGGCGGGCTGTTTGAAAGGCTACCCACCTGGGTCACCAACGGTCTGGGCGTGAATTTCTACTTCGGTGGAACTTCGCTGCTGATCGTAGTCGGCGTGGCCATGGATACCGTCACACAGATTGAGGCGCAGCTCATCATGCGCCACTACGACGGCTTTACGCCGCGCAGTGGGCGCATCAAAGGCCGTCGCTGGTAGCCTGGAACTCGACGTTAGGAGCAGTCGGGAATTTCGCTACAAGGCCCGGAGTGAGCCGTCCGGGTGAAGCAAGATCGGGAGAGGTGGCCACCGCGAATGGCCGAAGAATCCTCGCGTACCATTGAACCCGTGATCCTTTTGGGAGCTCCCGGGGCCGGCAAGGGCACCCAGTCCAAGCGGATCGAGCAGCGCTACCACATTCCGCAGATTTCCACCGGGGACATCCTGCGGCAGAACGTGAAGGCGGGCACGAGCTTAGGCCAGGCGGCCAAGGCGGTGATGGAGCGGGGGCAGTTGGTGCCGGACGATCTGGTTTGCCCGATGGTGGCCGACCGGATCCGCGAGATTGATTGCGAACGGGGTTTCATTCTGGACGGGTTTCCGCGAACCGCGGCCCAGGCAGGCTGGCTGGATGCTTACCTGGAAAATGAGTTCTTTGACAAGTCGCACGGCTGCAACAGGTTGCCGATTGTGATCCGGCTGGAGGTGGATTATAATGAGTTGTTACGCCGGCTCACCGGACGTCGTTCTTGTCCCACCTGTGGACGGATCTACAACGTCCACCTTCAGCCACCCAAGGTCGACGAGCTTTGTGATCGCGACGGAAGCAAGCTCGTCATCCGCGAGGATGACCGCGAGGAAGTGATCCGGGAGCGTCTGCATGAGTTCGATCTCCAGACGCGGCCGGTGGCGGATTACTACCAGGCGAAGGGACGCCTGAAGACGGTGAATGGGGATTTGCCGCCCGACCAGGTGACCGCGCAGATTTTTTGCATCATCGATAACCACGTCTAGGATGGCGATTATCTGTAAATCACCGGCGGAGATCGAGAAGATGCGGCGCAGTGGCCGCGTGGTTCGTGAGGTGCTCGATCATGTCCGCAGCCTGGTGGTGCCGGGCGCGACCACCATGGATCTGGAACGCGCGGCGGAGAAAAAAATGAAGGAGCTGGGCGTGAAGCCCGCCTTCAAAGGCTACTACGATTACCCGTGCGTGCTCTGCACCTCGGTGAATGAAGAAATCGTGCACGGTATACCGTCCGACAAGCGCTTGCTGAAGGCTGGCGACATCGTTTCCGTGGATTGCGGTGTGGTGCTCGACGGCTACTACGGGGATGCGGCCATTACGGTGCCGGTAGGCGAAGAGCTTACTCCTGAGCTGCAAAAGCTGCTGAAGGTCACCGAAGATTCGCTCTACCGCGGGATTGAGAAAGTCCGCATCGGGAACTCGGTGGGGGATGTGGGTTCGGCCGTGCAACAGTTTGTCGAAGCCGCGGGTTTTAGCGTCGTGCGCGAGTTCGTGGGGCATGGGATCGGCACGAAGCTGCATGAAGAGCCGCAGGTGCCGAACTTCGGCACTCCCGGGCATGGAGCGAAACTGCGCGAAGGCATGGTGCTCGCAATCGAACCCATGGTGAACTACGGCAAGCCTGAGGCGCGCGTGCTGGGCGACAAGTGGACCGCCGTGACAGCCGATGGCAGCTACAGTGCACACTTTGAGCACTGTGTGGCTGTGACGAAAAATGGGCCGATGATTTTGACGCAATGAGAAAGCAGTCCTCAGTTCCCGGCTCTCCGTGGGACCGGTGAAGTCTGAAACTGAGAACTGAGAACTAACGAGAATTCGCAGTGAATGCCGCCTTTCGCGGTACCCACGGCTGAACCAAGGAGTCAATGAGCAAAGAAGACGCGATTGAAGTGATGGCGGTGGTGGTCGAACCCCTGCCCAACGCGATGTTCCGGGTGGAACTGGAGAACAAGCACCAGGTGCTGGCGCACGTTTCCGGCAAGATGCGCAAGAATTTCATCCGCATCCTGCCCGGCGACAAGGTTGCAGTGGAGCTTTCGCCATACGATTTGAACCGCGGACGCATCGTGTACCGGTACAAGTAATCGCCGCGCGCTCGCCATCGACTCACGACTCACGACCAAGGACCCGATTTTATGAAGGTACGAGCATCGGTAAAGAAAATCTGCGACAAGTGCAAGGTCATCCACCGCAAGGGTGTGGTGCGGGTGATCTGCGAGAACTCGAAACATAAACAGCGTCAAGGCTGATCAAGGAGCACCATGGCACGTATTGCAGGCGTCGATCTTCCGCGTAACAAGCACGCGAACATCGCCCTCACTTACATCTACGGCATCGGCAATCCACGCGCCGCTCGCATCCTCGAGCAGGCCAAGGTCGACCCGGCGAAGAAAGTCCAGGACCTGAACGAAGACGAGGTCAACCGTATCCGCCAGGTCATTGAAGCTGAGGGCATGGTGGAAGGCGATCTGCGCAAGGAAGTTTCGATGAACATCAAGCGTCTCATCGAAATCGGCTCCTATCGCGGATATCGCCACCGCCGCAACCTGCCCGTCCGCGGACAGCGCACCCACACCAACGCGCGTACCCGGAAGGGTCCGCGCAAGGGCACGGTGGCCAACAAGAAGAAGGCCGCCGCGAAAACATAAGAACCCAGTTCTCAGTTCTCGGTTCCCAGTTCTCCTTGGGAATTCGGAACCGGCGGACTGAGAACTGAGAACCGAGACCTGAGAACTATGGCGAAACCAGCAGCCGCGGGCGGCGCAGCAGCCGCACCGGAGAAAAAAGGCAAGAAGAAGACGTTCAAGAAGAAAGAGCGCAAGCACGTTCCACACGGGCTGGTGCACGTTCAAGCGTCGTTCAACAACACGATCGTGACCATCACGGACATGGCGGGGAACGTGATTTCGTGGAAGAGTTCGGGTTCGCTCGGCTTCCGCGGGTCGCGCAAGGGCACGCCGTTCGCGGCGCAACAGGCCGCATCGAACGCCGCTAACATGGCGCGCGACCATGGTGTGCGGACCGTGGATGTGCGGGTGAGCGGTCCGGGTTCGGGTCGCGAGTCGGCGATTCGCGCTCTGGCAGCGTCTGGCATCGAAGTGCGCTCGATCAAGGACTTTACGCCGATCCCGCACAATGGGTGCCGTCCGCCCAAGAGACGCCGCGTCTGAGATCAGGTGGCAAGGTTTCCCAGGTTTCGAGGTTTCAAAGTCGCCCTTGAGGCGGAAGTTCCTTGAAACCCTGAAACCTTGCCAATTTGAAACGTGTTTTACCGTCCGGGACGAAGGGTGAAGCCAAACCTGTAAACCGGTCATCCAATGGAGGAGAAGAAACTTGGCACGTTACACCGATGCAGTTTGCCGTCTTTGCCGTCGTGAAGGCATCAAGTTGTTCCTGAAGGGCACCAAGTGTTTTAGCGACAAATGCCCGATCGAAAAGCGTAACTTCGCCCCCGGACAACATGGCAAAGATCGAAAAGCCAAGATCGTTGGCTACGGTCTTCAGCTGCGTGAAAAGCAGAAGGCGAAGCGCATGTACTTCACGCAGGAAGGCCAGTTCCGTAACTACTTTGAAAAAGCCGCAAGTTCCAAGGGTGTGACCGGTGAAATCCTGCTGCAGCAGCTGGAGCGGCGGCTGGATAACGTCGTGTTCCGGCTTGGTTTTGCCATGTCCCGGCGTCAGGCGCGCCAGTTGGTGCGCCACGGCCACGTGGCCGTGAACGGACGCAAGGTGAACATTCCTTCGTTCGAAGTTGCCGTGGGGCAGGAGATCACCATCCGCGAAGGCAGCCAGAAGCTGCCTTTCCTCGAGCAGGCGAAAGATTTCGCCAGCCACCAGAACGCGCCCAACTGGCTGGAGATCGATCGCGACAAATATAGAGGCCGCGTCATGTATCTGCCGAAGCGCGAAGAAATCCAGCTGCCGGTGAACGAACAGCTGATCGTGGAGTTGTACAGCAAGTAAGTTGCGTGGGGGCGTGGCAAGCCACATCTCTCGCGCATCTTTTGGTCCATTATTTCGTGCCAGATCCGCCTTGGCCGGCGGCTGACCTGAACCCGGACCGGTTCAGGGAGCCGGCCCTGAGCCCAATGGCCGAAGGAGAAACACATGCTTTGGAAGGGTTTTCAGAAACCGAAACGCCTCGCAACCGACACCGCTTCTCTTACCGACAAGTACGGGATGTTCTGGGCACAGCCGTTTGAACGCGGCTTTGGCACCACCATCGGCAATGCTCTGCGCCGAGTCATGCTGAGTTCCATCGAGGGAGCGGCTGTCACTGCCGTCAAGATTGAAGGCGTGCTGCACGAGTTCCAGTCGATCCCGGGCATAGTCGAGGACGCGACCGACATCATCCTCAACCTCAAGCAGATCCCGTTCAAGCTCGCGGGCGATGCGCCGAAAGCGATCTATCTGCGCGCGGACGCTCCGGGTGTGGTCACTTCGGGGATGATCGAGGCTGATGCCGATGTGGAAGTGCTCGACAAGGATGTCTACGTCGCGACCGTCAGCGAGGGCGGCAAGCTCGACATGGAGATGCGCTTGAAGCGCGGCCGCGGTTATGTTGCTGCGGACAAGAACTTCGACGAGGATCTGGGCATCGGCTTTATTCCGATCGACTCGGTGCATTCGCCCGTGCGCAAGTGTAACTACACCGTGGAAGCGGCGCGCCTCGGCCAAATCACCGACTATGACAAGCTGACTCTTGAAGTGTGGACCAACGGCTCGATCACGCCGGCCGATTCCCTGGGCCTGGCCGCGAAGCTGCTGAAGGACCACATGAACATCTTCATCAACTTCGAGGAAGAGATCGAGACCGCGTCCTCAACCGACGACCGCAAGCCCGAGATCAAGAACGAGAATCTGAACCGGTCCGTGGAAGAACTCGAGCTGAGCGTGCGCAGTTACAACTGCCTGAAAAACGCGAATATCCAGACCATCGGAGAGCTCGTGCAGAAGACCGAAGCCGAGATGCTGAAGACGAAGAATTTCGGCCGCAAGTCGCTCAACGAGATCAAGGAAATCCTCTCTTCGATGGGTCTGAGCCTGGGTATGAAGATCGACGAGCACGGCAATGCCGTGCCCGGACCGACCTCGAACCAGGTGCTGCCTGCGTCGGCCTACGGGGCAGACGACGAGCTGTAAGAAAACCGTTTCAAGTTTCGGGGTTCGAGTTTCTTGAGAGCCGGACAGGTTGCGGCCTCGGGAACCGACCCGAAACTTGAAACCCGAAACTCGAAACTTTTTGAGGGTTTTGCCATGCGTCACAAAGTAGCTGGATGGAAACTCGGACGGAACACCGCGCACCGCCGGTCGTTGCTGCGGAACTTGGTGACGTCGCTGATTGTCGAAGAGCGGATTGAGACCACGATCCCGAAGGCGAAAGCGATGCGTCCGCACGTCGAAAAGATGATCACGCTGGGGAAGCGTGGTGATCTCGCGGCCCGCCGCCTGGCCGGGTCATACCTGATGACCAAAGCGGCAGTGACCAAGCTGTTCGACACCATCGCGCCGCGTTTTGGCGATCGCAACGGCGGTTATCTCCGCATCGTGCGCACGGCCTGGCGGAAGGGCGATGGCGCGGAAAAGGCGTTCATCGAGTTGCTGGGCAGCGAAAAGGTGCTCGACGAGAAGCGCGAAAAGCGCGCCGAAGCCCGCGTCAAGCGTGTGGCCGAGGCCAAGAAGGCCATGGAAGAAGCCGAAGCCCCGGCGCAACCCGAGGGCAGCGGCGCGGCCAACGAGAAGAAGGAAAAGGAAGACGAGAAGTAAGACGTCAAAATTTCGAATTTCCGGTTCGAGTTTCAACCGACCGCTCAAGTTTGAACGCACCCCAGGTCTGGGGCGCTTCTTTTTAGGGTATCGGCGGGCGAGCGGCGCTTCGTTCACCAGCGGCACATGTTCCCTTCCGTCTAGCCAGCGTAACCTTGTTGGGTTGACCGAAGGCTCCTAGAGCGGCTCTGTCATGGGGTTCACGAAAACCCATATCTCTATCGCGGTCGGAACAGGTGTGCTGCTCGTGTTGGTGTTTCTTGGCTATTTGGCCTGGCTCAACAACCAGCCGCCTGTCCTGTCGAAGTCGGAAGACCGGGATACGCTCACCGGCATCCCCAACTCCATT
>DASQPN010000019.1:0-20456 GCA_035643915.1 Terriglobales bacterium
TGCCCGCGATCGAGTCATCCAGGGTGTTGATGGTGGTGATCGTCCCGCTACCCTGGTTCAGCACGTAGATTTTCTGGTTGTCACTGCGGGCGTAGGCAAGTGAAGGGCTGGCGTCGACCGCGATTGACCCGGGGGCCACGGTCTTGTCCACAGTGTGAATGTGGGTGACGTTGCTGTCGCCCCGGTTCACGACGTAGAGTTCCTTGCCATCTGGAGTTTCCGCCATTGCAACCGGATTTTTCCCCACCCCGATCACGTTGGTTACGACGTTCCCGATTGAGCCGGCGGCGCTGATAGCCGCCACGGTACCGGCAGCGCCGGTGGGATCAGCACGGGAGACATTGGCCACATACATCGTCCCGGCCTCGGTGCTGTGGACGAAGACCGGATTGTAGCCGGAGGGCAAATTGATATCTGTGGAAGCTCCAATTGATCCCCCCAAGCCCGCTGGGGAAAATACGCTTACGGAGTTCGACAGGTTGTTCGCCACCCAGACCCGCGAGTTGAGCAGGGTTGCGTGTACGGGGCCCCGGGCCACTTTTGTGACCCCGGCGTTGGAGTCTCCGGAGACATCCACTTGCATGCCTGTTCCGGGATAGAACTGCGTGTTCTGATTGACGGCGATGACGGCATGGAAGTTCTTCGGGTCGGGGGTCGGCACCGGGTTGGGGATGATGGTGGGACGATAGACGTCGCCACAACCGACGGTGATCAGGAAATAGAACACGAGAGCCGCTAAACGGCCTTTACACACCCAACTCATCGGCACCCCGGCGCGCAGATTCATGACGTTGCAAGGCTCTGGGCAGAATGGATCATTGTAATCGGGAAAGGACTTTGGGGGCCAGTTGGTGATACTAGTTCTCAGTTTCCGGTTCTCAGTCTGCAGTTGAGGCCAGCTCGGCCCCTCCGGTTTAGTGGTGAGTCCCCGGCTTCGGGTTGCTTGGGTTTTCGGGACAGTTGAAAGAAGCGCCGACAAAAGACCTAACCGCATCGGAGATGGCAGAGAAATGCCGCAGAGGGCGCTGAAAGAATCGGGAGCTGCTCTCTGCGGCTGAGTTCTACGGCTTCGTTACCTGCCCCGGCGAGGCTTGCCACCTGCCACGGCTGCTTCGGGAACCGACTTCATCGTCGCGACCGGCTTCTTCTTTCCTTCCATCTCGGCGAGGCTTTGCTTGAGGGCGGCCATCAAGTCGACCACCGGGGCCAGTTTCTTGGGCTTGTCGATTTCGACGACCTTGCCGCCTTCGAGTTTGGTTTCGATCAGCTTCTTCAGGTTGTCCTGGAAGGAGTCGTGGTACTTTTCCGGGTCCCAGTCGGCGGCGAGCGCTTCGATTAGCTGGTGCGCGACCTTCACTTCGGCGTCCTTCAGCTCAACATCCGGGGCGCCGAACTCTTCCACCTGGCGCACTTCGTCGGCGTAGTACATGGTGTGCAGCATCAGGCCGCCCGAGTGTGGGCGCAGGAACACGGTGTACTCGCGGTTGTGCATGGTGAGCTTGGCGATCGCCACATATTCGCTTTCCTCGAGGGCCTTGGTGAGCAGCGCATACGGCCGGCGGCCGGCTTCTTCGGGGACCATGTAGTAGGAAGACTCGAAGTAGACGGGATCCACGTCGCCGGCTTTGACGAACTCGAGGATCTCCATGGTCTTCGCCGTCTGCGGCTCGATTTTCTTGATCTCTTCCGGTTCGATGACTACGTATTCGTCCTTGCGGAACTCGTAGCCTTTGACGATTTCGCTGCGCTCCACCACGCGGTTCTCTGCGGGGCAGTAATATTGCTGCTTGACCCGCTGCAGGTCGGGCCGGTGGAGCATGTTGAAGGAGATGCCATTGCTGCGTGCGCCAGAAAACAGGCGCACCGGCATGGAGATCAATCCAAAGGTCAGATATCCGGACCAAACGGAGGCCGCCATAAGTTCACCCCGAACCGAGAAAGGCGCCAGAGCCGCGCCCAGCGTCGAGAGTTTAACGTACATCTGGCTTTTTGATGCAGGAACCTGCAGCCGGTAATCCAAAGAAAAAGCACGACCGGGTGGATGCGAGGAAGAGTCACCCCAACCGCTGGTAGTTACCAGCTGGATTCTCCCCATCGGCCCAGTGGAACACACGGACGAACCATGCTATGCAGCTGAACCCATTGCACTTAACGCAGATTCCGAAGGGCTGGTGGGCGGACACGCCACTCCGTTTCGGGGTCGTTTTGGGCGTTACAGTGGCGTTTGCCGCCCTAGGACACGCCATTCGGGGGGTAACTCGATCCGGAGCGACCGCTGGCGCCATCGTGTGCTTTGCCCTTTTTGCCAGCGCCGGGCCGGGCGCCTTCGCCGCCCTTCTCTCCCTGTTCGTCATCACCTGGGTGGCGACTCGACTGGGTCGGGCACGCAAACAGCGCCTGGGTACGGCGGAACGCGGGGAGGGGCGCAGGGCGTCGCAGGTTCTGGCCAATCTCGGGATGGCAGCCTTGTGTGCAGCCCTGTTTGCAGCCCGTGGGGATGCGTCCTTCCTACTGGCGATGGCGGCAGCGCTCTCGGAAGCCGCGGCGGACACGGTCTCCAGCGAGTGTGGGCAGGCCTCCAGCGACACTGCGCGCCTGATAACCACCTTCGCGCGAGTGCCGGCTGGTACCGACGGCGGTGTCACTCTGGTTGGAACGCTTGCCGGAGTTGGCGCCGCAGCTCTGGTAAGCCTGGTGTGCGTGCTGATGGGCCTGCTCCCAGCGGGCTGGCTGTGGATTCCCGCAGCATCGGGTCTTCTGGGGATGTTGGCGGACAGCTACCTGGGCGCATGGTTTGAGCAACCCGGCTGGCTCGGCAACGATGCCGTGAACTTCATCGGCACCGTGGTGGCCGCTGCCATCGCTACCAGTTGGCTGCCACTGATCCGGTGAACCTCCCCGAGAAGCCCCGGCGGTCATGTCCGTCGGTACCTTGAGCAGGTGGTTACCTGCGAGGGACAATTTCCAAGTACTTCCCCCAGACGTGAGAGCCCCGATCGCGAGCGGTGGTCTTCCTGGTTGTCTGAGACGCCCGGGCAGTCGGTTGGATCTCAGTTTTCGGTTAAATGTCAGTTAAGGAAGCGATGAAGATCAAGTCTCTAGTGGTCGGATATGCCTTGGCCCTGGCGCTGCTTGTGTTTGCCCAGCACCGCCCGGGCACCGCGCAGCCCAACGGATTTACCGGAGTGATCGACCTGACTCATCCGTTCAGCGCCCGGGCGAACCCGCGCGTGCCAGTCCATAAATTCGGCGGCCCGCTTCGAACCGCCTCGCTCGTCCAGAAGGATGCCCCGCGCCGCATTGCGACTTCGGTCGCAGGCAACACGAGCATCGACGCGCCTGCTCATCTTGTACGGGGCATGTGGACCGTGGACCAGATCCCGCCAGAGCGGCTGATCGCGCCGCTCGCGGTGCTGGACGTGACCGGGCCGGTTCGCCGCAATCCCGATTACGAAGTCTCGCTCGAAGACATCGCCCAGTGGGAGCAGATTCATGGGGAGATTCCAGCCGGCGCCGTGGTGCTGGCCCGCACCGGGTGGGGTGCACGCTGGACATCGATCCAGGATTACCGCAACACCGACAAGAAAGGCGTGATGCACTTCCCGGGATACTCGGAAGATGCCGCCAAGTTTCTGGTCGAGGGCCGGGGCGTGCTGGCGCTGGGGATCGATACGTTGAGCGTCGATCCGGGATCTTCAAGGACGCTGGCGGTGCACGAGTACACGCTGGCGCACAGCGTGTATCACCTGGAAAATGTCGCGAATCTGGAACGAGTGCCCGATGCGGGGGCCGTGGTCGTGGTTGCGCCCATGAAGCTCGAAGGGGAGGTGGACGGGCCGGTGCGCATTCTGGCGCTGACCCGCTAATGGAAAGGCCCTGCCCTTCTGGGCAATTCCAGGGAGCCTTGCTCGCGGACTAGAATCTCCATAACCGTGGTGGTGGGAATAGTTAGGACGCGGTGAGGCATCCTTTCGCCGGCCAAACTGAATCCATTCCCCGATACAACAAGAATCTATTACCCAACCTGAAAATCGGAGCCAACCAGTGCATTCCCTACTGAGGCCAGTCGCTTATCTTTTGACTCTAGGTGTATCCCTGAGTGCTTTCGCCCAGAGTGCGTCGAACCGCATCACGCAGGCCATCGATGAGCGCGACACCGTCGTGCTGGAGGGTAACGTCCACCCGCTGACGCGGGCCGCGGTTGACCAGGGGCGCATGGACGGTGGGCTTCAACTCGAGGGAGTGTCGATGGTCTTCAAGCGAACGGCGGCGCAGGAAGCGGCCTTGGAGGAACTGCTGAGCGGGCAGCAAGACCCCTCCTCAGGGACCTACCACAAGTGGCTGACACCCGAGCAGTATGCGGACCAGTTCGGCTTGGGCAAGAGCGATGTGGCGTCGGTTACTTCCTGGCTGCAAGCCCAGGGCTTCACGGTGAATCGGGTGGCGCGCGGCCGCACGCAGGTGTGGTTCGGCGGCCCGGTCTCGCGGATTGAGACGGTCTTCCGCACCGAGATGCACCGCTACATGGTCGATGGAGAACCGCATTTCGCCAACGGAACAGAGATGGCGGTGCCGGCCGCGCTGGCCAACGTCGTGTTGGGATTCCATAACCTGGACGATTTCCACCCCAAGCCGAGGGTACGCACCCGCAAGCTCTCCGCAGAGGAGGTGAAAGCACATTTCACTTCGAGCATTTCCGGGAATCACTTCATGGCGCCGGACGACTTTGCCACGATCTACGATGTAGGTCCGCTTTACAGCGCCGGGTTCGACGGGACGGGCCAGAAGCTTGTGGTGGTGGGGCAATCTCAGATCAGCCCGGCGGATATCGACGCGTTTCGAACCGCGGCCAATCTTCCCGCACGCACCTCCGCGAACTTTCAGCAGGTTCTGGTGCCGAATAGCGGGACCTCGGTGGTCAAGACCCAGGGGGATACCGATGAGTCAAGCCTCGACCTGGAGTGGGCTGCGGGTGTGGCCAAGGGTGTGACCGAGATCTTCGTTTACACGGGCAACAACGCCAACTTCAATGTTTTCAATTCTCTGCAATATTCCGTCGACCAAAAGCTAGCGCCGGTTATCAGCATGAGCTATGGCAACTGCGAACAAAACCTGGGAATCTTCGTCCAGACCATGCAGCTAACTGCGCAACAAGCGAACGCACAGGGGCAGACCATCATCGCAGCCACAGGCGACTCCGGCGCCGCAGACTGTGACGCCGCAGGCTCAACCTCGGCCAAGCTAGGGCTGGCGGTGGACGTGCCTGCGGCGGTCCCCGAAGTCACGGGTATTGGTGGCAGCCAGTTCAGCGCCGACGTGGCCAGCCCGGCCACATACTGGAACAGCACCAACAATGGCAACGGCGGTTCCGCGATCAAGTACATCCCCGAGACCAGCTGGAACGATTCAGTGGGCGTGTCTGCCGGAGGCGGGGGCGTGAGCACCAAGTTTGCAAAACCCAGTTGGCAGACCGGCACCGGTGTTCCGGCCGATGGCAAGAGAGATGTTCCAGACGTGGCGCTGAACGCGTCACCAAACCACGATGGATATCTGCTGTGCTCCGCTGGAAGTTGCGTGACCGGCTTTCGAGATCCCACCAACGGCCTGAACGTTGCGGGCGGAACCTCGTTCGGCGCCCCGGGATTTGCGGGAATGGTGGCCATTGTGAACCAGGCGACGGCGTCAAACGGGCAGGGCAATATCAACCCGACGCTTTACTCATTGGCCAGTTCACACCCGACTGCGTTCCACGACGTCACCACCGGCACGAATGATGTCCCATGCACCTCCGGGACGCCTAGCTGTCCGACCTCGGGCGCTCTGCAGTTCGGCTTCAGCGCGGGCACAGGCTACGATCTGGTCACCGGCCTGGGGTCGGTGGACGCATTCAACCTGATCACCGTGTGGCCGGGCGTCGTGACTGCCCCCAGTTATTTCATGTCGTCGAATCCGAACAGCATCACCGTCTCTAAGGCCGGGCAGGGCGGTTCTACCACCGTCACGATCAATTCTCTGAACGGTTTCAGCGGAACGGTGAACCTGACCTGTGCGCTTTCTTCCACGACAGTGGAGATCACTTGCTCGGTTCCATCAACTGCCACCGTCAGCGGGTCGAACGCAACTGCCACTTTAACCGTGTCGACGACCGCAGCACATATTCTGCCCGGTCCCACGACCGCGTCACGACAGACGAAAGGGCTTTCGGGTTGGTTTGGTGGAACCTTTGCGCTGATGACCGGTGTGTTCCTGGTTGGCTTGCCGGCCCGCCGCCGCTGGAGCCTGGGGCTTAGTCTGTTTCTGTTCGCCCTGCTGGCAGCAGCCATCGGATGCGGAGGTAGCGGGAGTTCGACTCCCAAGGATCCGGGCACCCCGGCGGGAACTTACACCGCGACTGTCACAGGAACCAATGGCAGCACATCACGCACGACCAGTGTTTCTGTCATCGTACAGTAAGCACCCTGTCAGATCTGCGCTGAGTCGGATCGCGCTTCCTGTGATCTAATGCGCGCAGGAGGCGAGCATGACCGATCCGCGATATCCCATCGGCGAATTTTCCTACGACGGCCCGCTCAGCGAAGCCGAGAAATCAAAACACCTGGATAACATCGAACAGACTCCCGCGCGCTTGCGGGCGGCCGTCGAAGGTCTCTCCGAACAGCAGCTCGACACGCCTTATCGAGACGGCGGATGGACCGTGCGCCAGGTCGTGCACCACGTTCCAGACAGTCACTTGAACTCCTATGTACGCTTCAAGCTGGCGCTCACGGAACAGGATCCTACCATCCGGCCTTACATGGAGAACCTGTGGGCGGAGTTACCGGAAGCGAAGACGGCTCCAATCGAGATTTCGCTGGTGCTGCTCGAATCCCTGCACAGACGCTGGGTGCTGACCCTGCGTAACATCAGACAAACGGAATGGAAGCGCACCTTCCGGCATCCGGAAATGGGTGTGTTGAGCTTGGAGCAGGCCCTGGCACTTTACTCGTGGCACGGGCGGCACCACGTTGCGCATGTCACTTCGCTGCGGGAGAAGATGGGGTGGTAGCAGAAAGGTTTCAGGGATGCAAGGTCGTAAGAACCACTTCAGATGGGCGCACCTCGTTGATACTTTGAAACCTGAAACTCTGAAACCTTGAACCCTTATTTGTCACGCCGGAATATTCAGCTTCCAGACCAGATAGCTCACCGCCTCGCGTAACACGGCGACCATTCGCTGCCCATGCCCCCTGGGGCGCGATCCGGCGCGGGGCGCGACGTAGACCTGGATCCCTTCGTGCTGCAACAGGGCTTTGATCCTGAAGACGTGATACTCGTCGCTCACCGCGAGGCAACTGTGCAGGCCATTTGCGCGCATGATGACGCCGACGCGCTCGGCCGAGTGCGCGGTGTCGGAACCTTGTGTTTCCGCGATCAGATTGCGTTCGGGGATCCCGTGGTGCATGAGGTAGTCGCGCCCGACGCCGCCTTCGCTGAAGCTGGGATCGGCCGCGGCGCCTCCGGTGGTGATGACAACCGGAGCCAGGCCGCGGTGGAATAAGTCGTAGGCATGATCGAGACGAGCGCGCAGGACAGGTGACGGGCGTCCGGAATATTCCGCGGCGCCGAAGACCACGATGGCATCGGCGGCGCGCAGTTCTTCCCTGCCGGCTTCGCGCACGATGCGCAGGCTGGTCACCAGAAGGAAAAGACCAAGGATCAGCGCGACCGCCGCAACCAGCCAGAGGAGCCAGCGGCGGCGCGGGGCCTGGTTCGCGGTCAAGTTCATCATCCCTGAGCGAAGAACGTAGAGATCTCCTGGGCAGGTATGGCCCCTTCGCGGATGACGCGCCAGCGCGCCTCCTCGTCGCTGAGATCGACGATGGTGGATGCGATTTCGCGTGGCGACGTGCCTCCATCCACGATGATGGAGATGCGGTCCTGGAGCTGGTCGCGTACCTGCTCTGCGGTGGTGCACTCGGAGGCGCCGCTGAGGTTGGCGGACGTCGCCGTGATCGGAATTCCGGCCGCTTGGACCACGGCCAGCGGGATTTTGGCGGACGGGATGCGAAGCGCGACATTGCCGGTGTTCGCCGTGACTTTCAGGGGAAGACGCGACGCAGCGCGCACGATGATGGTCAGCGGGCCGGGCCAGAAACGGCGGGCGAGGTCGTAGAACTCCTTGGGCAGGGGACGAGCCAGTTCTTCCGCCTGGTCGACACTTTCGATCAGCAACGAAAGGGGCTTGTGGCGCGAGCGGGACTTGATTTCATACACGCGCTCAACGGCGCGCAAGTTGAGCGGGTCGGCGGCCAGGCCGTAGAAGGTATCGGTTGGCATACCGAGAACCTGGCCCGACTTGATCTGCTCGGCCGCGTATTTCACCAATGATGCTTCAGGACTCTCGTGATTGATCTTGATGATTTCCGCGTGCACAACCGTTCCTTCCAATTTTCCCGGTTAAAAGCGCGAAACCTAACATAACACGGAGCAGCGCTGCAAGCCGAACAAACAGCGTATGATGCTGCTTCGGACGCCCGCCATGAGCAAGCCCTACCCTTCTGCCCGACCCCTGAACAGCACGCAGGAGCGACTGCGCCGAGTGGAGGGCCGGCACAATGCGCTGGTCAAGGAACTGCGCGGCGCCTTCTCCCGTGCGGACCTGACGGAAGCCGGAGATTTTGCGATTGAGGGGTTGCGGATTGTGGAAGAAGCGATTCGAAGTGCAGTGCGCTTCCACGCAGTGTTCTTCAGTGAGTCCGCGCAGAAGTTTGCCGATCGGCTGCTGCCCCAGATCGGTGCTCACGTGGAAACAGTAGTTCTGCCGGACAAGCTCTTTAGCGGCGTTGTGCCCAGTGAGACGCCGCAGGGCGTGGCTGCCCTGGTGCGGTATCGGCGGAGTTCGCTGGAAGACGTTTTCCAGCAGCTCGAGGGTGGCCCCTTGGTGGCGGTTGCGGGCTTGCAGGATCCTGGCAATCTGGGGACGATTGTGCGATCGGCGGAAGCCTTCGGAGCTGCAGGCGTGCTGCTCGGCGAAGGCACGGTGAGTCTGTTCAACCCGAAGGTGGTCCGCGGATCGGCCGGATCGATCTTCCGGCTGCCGATCGTCCGAGTGAGGCTGGCCGAAGTGCTTCCGCAGCTCCGCGAGCAGGGTGTGCGGCTGATCGCCACCTCGTCGCATAAGGGCGCGCCGCTGCCGCAGGCAAACCTTGCGGGGCCGCTTGCCGTTGTCATCGGCGGCGAGGGACGAGGCCTGCCACGTGACCTGCTGGCCGAGGTGGATGAGATCATCGCCATCCCGCACACGCCGCAGGTGGAATCGCTGAACGCGGGCGTGGCGGCGAGTATTGTGCTGTACGAGATTAGGCGGCAAAGACCGTGAGACAATTCAGCTCAGAGACACAAAGGCGCAGAGAAAACGGGGAACGGACCGATCCCAGTACCGGCGTCGTCATCGCCTCAGCCATCGAGGTTCCCCGAGAGCTCGGACCTGGCCTGTTCGAATCAGCGTACGAAGAGGGTCGGTGCGACGCGGCGCGTTTGCGGGACATTCCCTTTCGCCGACAAGCTGAGCTACCCGTTCTGTGTAAGCAACCGAAACTTGACTGCGGTTATCGCCTGGACCTGATGGTCGACGACGCCGTCGTCGTCGAGCGCAAGTCTGTTGAACTTATCTTGCCCGTTCACGAAGCCCCAACTGCTGAACTACCTACGCCCACGAAAAAAAAGGTCGGGTTGCTGATCAGTTTCAACGAAGCGCTACTATCAAAGGGAGTTGTGCGACGAGTTCTTTAGGGGTTCGAGTTCCAAGGTTTTTCTGTGTCGCTGTGTCTCTGTGGTGAAAAGGCCTTATGAGTCTCTTTCAGGCCATTCCCGGCGGTGGCGAACGAGCGGATCCTACTCGCCCACTCGCGGATCGCATGCGCCCGCGCACGCTGGACGAGTACCTCGGGCAGGAACATCTGGTCGGGCCGGGCAAGCCGCTGCGCACGCAGATGGAGAGGGACGATGCGGGGTCGCTTATTTTCTGGGGACCGCCCGGGACCGGCAAGACCACTCTGGCCAAGATCGTCGCACGGATGGCCAAAGCAGAGTTTATCGAGTTCTCTGCGGTGCTCGCCGGGATCAAGGAAATCAAGCAGGTCATGGCCGACGCGGAACGTGCCAAGCAATACGGCACGCGGACGATCGTCTTCATCGACGAAATCCATCGCTTCAACAAAGCTCAGCAGGATGCATTCCTCCCGCACGTCGAAAAAGGGAACATCCGGCTGATCGGCGCCACCACGGAGAACCCTTCCTTTGAGATCAATTCCGCGCTGCTGTCGCGCACCCGGGTTTATATCCTGAAACCGCTCACCGAGGAGCAGATTGTGATTCTGCTTCAGAAAGCCCTTGCGGACGAAGAGCGCGGTCTGGGAACGGTGAAACTGCGAGCTTCCGATGATGTTCTGAGGAAGATCGCCAGCTACTCCAGTGGGGACGCTCGGAGCGCCTACAACGTGCTAGAAGTGGCCGCTACGCTAGCGAAACAAGTGAGCGGCCAAGACACCGGCGCCGAAATCACGGATGAGATCGTCCACGACGCACTGCAAAAGCGCATCCTGCTCTACGACAAGGCGGGCGAGGAGCACTACAACCTGATTTCAGCGCTGCACAAGTCCGTGCGCAATAGCGACCCGGACGCGGCGCTGTACTGGCTGGGCCGCATGCTGGAAGCGGGAGAGGATCCTCTCTACATCGCGCGCCGCGTCGTTCGAATGGCGGTCGAAGACATTGGCCTGGCCGATCCGAATGCGCTTTCACTTTGCATGGCGGCTCGTGATGCCGTAGATTTCATCGGCATGCCGGAGGGCAACCTTGCCCTGGCGCAAGCGGTCGTTTATCTGTCGGTCGCTCCGAAATCGAATGCGCTGTACACCGCCTACGGGGCCGTTCAGCAGGATGTGGAACAGACCACCGCCGAACCCGTCCCCCTGCATCTGCGGAATGCTCCGACACAGCTCATGAAGGGCATCGGGTACGGGCGGGGGTACCAATACGCGCACGAACTCGAAAGCAAGGTCGCTGACATGCAATGCCTGCCGGACCACCTGCGTGACCGCCGCTATTACCATCCCACGAATGAAGGGATCGAGCGTCGCATCCGGGAGCGATTGCAAGAGATTCGCCGACTCCGGCACGGTGTTTCCAGCGGTCCTTCCGCGGACGGTTCCCCGAGGGCGGAAAAAGAGTCTTAGGCAGGTTTTCGCTCATCTTACTGATTGCGAAGATAGAGCGATTGTGTTCCGGTTCCCCTGTGAGGAGGCTTTAGTTCAATGGCCAGCTCCGGCACCACTGTGAACGCCGGTTCTGACACCGTGCGGACACTCCCTGTCGATCGCGTCCAAGATCTGCTGAAGTTGCAGAAGGCGGCACATAAGATCAACTCCATTCTCGACCTGGACCAGCTCATCGACAAAATCGCCAACGATATTGCCCGCTCTTTTGGCTGCGTAGAACTCAGCGTTTTTCTACATGAAGCAGAACGCGGCGAGATGGTGCTGGCAGGCGTGCACGGCTGCACGCTGCACGGCAAGGGACACCGGCTCAAGATCGGCAGAGATGGCTTGGTCGGATACGTCGCGGCCACTGGGCAGATGCGGTATGCCCCGGATGTGCGGCGCGATGCGTACTACATGGCGTGCGAAGAAAACACCCTTTCGGAGGTGGCGATTCCGCTTCAGGTCGACGGGCAGCTGGTGGGCGTTTTTACGGCTTCCCATCCCGAGGTGGATGGTTTTCCGGCCGACCAACTGCGGCTGCTTCAGGGACTCTGTAGCCACATCGCGGTGGCAGTCCAAAACGCGCGCCGCTTTCAGCAGGAGCGTTCTGAACGAGAGCAGATGAGCCGCGAAGCCCAGGAAGCGCGCTCGATCCAGCAAGCGCTGCTGCCCAAGAGCTCTCCGTTCATTCCGGGCTTCGCCGTCTCCGGCCTCTCGATTCCCGCTGGCCCGGTCGGTGGGGACTGGTACGACTTCATTGATCTGGGTGATGGACGCTGGGGATTGGTGTTGGCCGATGTATCGGGGAAAGGCACGGCAGCGGCGCTGTTGATGTCCGCCACGCGGGCGATGGCGCGCTCCCTCGCCGAGAACTCCTGCAGTCCCGCGGAAGTCCTGACCAAGCTGAATCGGCTCCTGGTGGAGGACTTTCCTTCCGGGCGGTTTGTAACCATGGTCTACGGCGTGTTGGATCCCGCGAGGCGAACGCTCCAGTTCGCGAACGCCGGTCACCTGCCACCGGTGCTGGCCGAGGCGTCCGGCGCAAGATTTCTCGAGACCGAGATGGGCTTACCGCTGGGCATTCGACATGGCACATACTCCGAAGCGACAGTTCCGTTGACGGATGGCGCCAGGATCGTCCTTTACAGCGATGGCATCACAGAGGCGACCAATCCGGATGAGGAAGAGTACGGCGCCGCGCGCCTGGCGGCACATTTGCAGCATTGGGATGCCTCAATGGAGAGCCTGCTGCAGGATGTGCGTACCTTCGCGAATGGAGCCGGGTTGCGCGATGACGCCACGGTCGTGGTGGTGCGCATCAATCCAGCACCGGTCTTAGTCCCAAACACCGAGTAGCGAGTGGGGTAGGCCGAGGACTCTTCTCTGTCTGGGCGGCGGAAGGATCCATCGTGATCTTTTCTCCTCACCCGGTAGGCGCAACTCGGTACGGGTGCTTCTCAAGCGAAGCGCGTGCGGTGTTCGCGAAGGATGCAGCGATCCATGACCACGAAGATCCCTGCTTGGCGCGCCTTGTGCGCGGCCTTCTCGTGAATCACTTCCTCTTGCATCCAGACGGCGGGCACCTTCAGCTGGATGGCCTGGTCCACCACTTGTTCGACAAATTCCGGACGACGAAAGATGTCCACGATGTCGATTTTCTCGGGCACTTCGAGCAACGATGGGTAGGCCTTCTCCCCGAGGGAGGACTTGATCTCCGGGTTCACCGGGATGATGCGATAGCCGTGACTCTGGAGGTAGGCAGCCACGCCGTGGCTCGGTCGCAGGGGGTTATCAGACAGACCAACCACGGCGATAGTTTTGGCGCCTCGCAGAATCTCGGCGATGGGATCGGACTGGACCGAGGAGGCCATGCGTTCCCTACCTTACAGCATCGATGTCGCTCAACCGCGGGCTGCTAGCCCGACGATTTCCTGGTGGTGTCCGTCTTCTGCTTGAACATTTTGATCGCCAGCTTGCGGATGGTATCGGGCACTTCCTTGTTCGATGAGAGATTGCGTAAGTCGGCTACCAGAAGGTTTTTCATCAGGCCGAGCGACACGTCGAGCGGCGTGCGGGGATTAGCAACGAGATTCCGCACGACGTTGTAATTCTTGATGAAGCGCCGCTTCATCGGGATCTGGCGCAGCACAGCCTCCAGAACGTTCTTCTGGCCGGCAAACTTTTCCACTTCGCCGTCGGTCACTTTGGGCGACTCGAGCACGGCCAGCGAGACCAGTTTGGTACTGTCGCGGACCAGGATCGAGCGCTCCTCCTTGCTGCCTTTCATCGCCAGTTGAATCCGGCCCTTGATATCGAGCTTCGAAATCTTCTGCAGCGCGCTGCCGCGCTCTTCCTCCTGGCCGAGATGACTTTTCTTGTGCAAGGATGAGGCTTTCGCCGGGGCTGCGGCCGCAGCCTGGCCGAGGGGAGCCGGGGCAGCGGTCGAACTGGTTCCCTCCTCGGCCGGTTTACTCACCTCCGGGACCGCGGGAACCTCGGGGGAGTTCGTCTCGAGTTCATGGATGCCCCCGAGAGGCTGAAACGGCTTGCCCTCTTCCGCGGCAATTTCCTTGGCATGCTCGGCGAGGTAGGTGATCACACCTTCATCGCCATCGCCATCAGCGCCGAGGGCCGCATGTGAGGGAAGGGCGTCGCCTTCCTGCCCACCCGACTCGGGCAGCGAATCCTCCAACCCTGACGCCACCGGTTGCTCGTGCAACTGGTTCGTCTGGTTTTGCGTCGCGTTCGGATTGGAGGTGAGCGCATGAAGTATGGCAGGCGATTCCTGCACGCGGGGACTCCGGCGCATCGCCTCTACGATTTCCCGCGAGCCCGTCGTGGCCATGACCGTAAGCGCCGAATCGCTGACGTTGGGATTTTCGAGCAAAGCAGGAAGCAAGAGTGGTCGCAGGTTCTCGAGCGCAACGAAATAGTCGAGGACCTCCTGGGGAGTGTTGGAGTCCGAGGCGGCGGCTAGAGAAGACTCCTCGTCCCAACCCGCTAAGGTCATTCGTGCGAGCGGCCCGAATACATCGTTGTGATTGGCCAGGTGCACCAGGATCTCGATCATGTCCGCGGGGGAAACGGACAACACGCCTCGGGCCGCGGCCTGCATCAGAGTGGCGGGGACCGAGGAGGTACGGATCAGTTCGATCATGCGCGGCATAACGGTTGATCCTAACTATGACAATGAAACCGAGTTTGCAATTCCCTTCCTTGCCAGGGTTTCCAGCTCAGTAACTACCCGCCGCAAGTCGTCCACCAGCCGGTTCGGCCTGCCACGGCGCAACACGGCGAGCACCGCTCAGCAGGCACCACAGGGCTCCCTCCTTTCGGCCGCTCAGACGGTTGCAAAGCAACTCCCCATCGGTCCGATAGTCCGCCACAATCCAGGCGGCGATGGCCTGGTCCTCATCGCCACCCGCTTCCAGCACGAGGACGGCGACGCTCACCAGGTGCGAGATGTACGGGACCTCGGTCTTCTTCCGCGTCTGGGGGGAGTGCTTTTCGGCAAACCGGAACGCTTCGTCGAAGCGCGGCCCGAGCTTCAGCGCGCGCGGATGGTCGCTCATGACGACTTCTCCCCACGGCGCATCTGCAGGTAGGCGCGAATGAAAGGCTGCAAATCGCCATCCAGTACTCGGTCCACGTCGCCGACCTCCTGCTTGGTGCGGTGATCTTTCACCATGCGGTAGGGCTGCAGGACGTAGGAGCGAATCTGCGATCCGAAGTCGATATCGAGCTTGGAGTCTTCGATCTTCTTCGTGACTGCGCGTTTTTTCTCCAGCTCGAACTCGTACAGCTTGGAACGCAGCATGCTCATGGCGCGTTCGCGGTTCTTGTGCTGCGAGCGCTCGTTCTGGCAGCTCGCCACCAAGCCGGTCGGGATGTGGGTGATGCGGACTGCCGAGTCGGTGGTATTGACGTGCTGGCCACCCTTACCGCTCGAGCGGTAGGTATCGACCCGGATTTCCTCCGGTTTGATCACTACTTCGATGCTTTCGTCGATTTCGGGAGAAACGAACACACTGGCGAACGAGGTGTGCCGGCGTTTTGCCTGGTCGAAGGGAGAAATTCGGACCAGGCGGTGCACACCGATCTCGCTGGTCAACAGACCGAAAGCGTATTGGCCGTTGACACCGAAGGTCGCGGACTTGATCCCGGCTTCCTCCGCGGGCTGATAGTCGTACAGCACCGTCTGGAAGCCTTGCCGCTCAGCCCAGCGCAGATGCATCCGCAGCAGCATATCGGCCCAGTCCTGGGAATCCACGCCGCCCGCGCCCGCATGAATGGTCACGATCGCATTGCGCGCGTCGTTCTCACCCGAGAGCAACGTCTCGGTTTCGAGGCGATCGACCAATTGTTGCAACGCTCCGATTTCGCGTTGCAGCTCGCCATCGACTTTCTCGCCTTCTTTCGCCAATTCGAAGTAGGCAGCAATGTCGTCATTGCGGCGCACAAGATCCGCGTCCGTGGCGAGTGCCTCTTCGAGGCGCTTCTTCTCGCGCATCACGCGCTGGGATTTCTCAGGATTCGACCAGAGGTTGGGATCCGAAGCTTCCTTTTCGACTTCGGCCAGTTGTTGGCGCAGTTTGCCCGCGTCAAAGGTACTCCCGCAGAGTGCGAACTTTTTCCTTGAGGGCGGTGTATTGCTGTTCCAGTTCTTCAACCATGCACTAGGACTCTGTCTTAGGGTGGAATGCGAAGCGCACGATCAGCGCTCCTATTGAAATTATCGCACACAGATACGCGAACCAGTCGCCATGTTCCGAGTAGAAGGTGGTTACGTTGGTGAGGCCATAGGGCGCAGCCAACGCGGTACGCGTCTTGCGTTCGGCATGCGCCACGACCCGCCCGTAGGGGTCGACGGACGCGGTCAGGCCCGTGTTGGTGTCGCGCAGCAGCCAGCGATGATTCTCGACCGCCCGCATGCGGGCCTGGTTCAGGTGCTGCGCCCACGCGCCCGAGTCGCCATACCAGCCGTCGTTGGACACGTTCACCAGCACGTCGGCGCCTTGGGCTACCAACTGGCGGATCTCATCCGGGAAAATCGACTCGTAGCAGATAAAGACGCCCAGCTTGGTGTCGCCGGCCTGCAACGGTAGACGGGATGTGCCTTTGGTGAAGCTGCCGACCGCCTGCGTGAGTCCTGCAGCAAACGAGAAGACCGGGCGAAACGGGACATATTCCCCGAAGGGCACGAGGTGGATTTTGTTGTAGCGCCCGTCCCACTCCCCGGTTGGACTCACGAGGGCCGCAGAGTTGAATACTGTGGTGGGGTTGTCGATGCCGATCGATCCCACCACCACCCACGCCTGCGATTGCCGTGCCAGAGTGCTGATCGCATTGCGAAAGATCGGATCATTGGTTTGGAACGGCGCGGGAGACTCCGGCCAGATGATGAGGTCCGGACGTCGGCTGGGAGGCGGAACCGGATTGAGACTGAGCAACGAAAAATCACGCAACGTATTCTGGAAGTGCTCCTGGGTCCAAGCCTCTGTCTCGGCGACGGGCAGGTTCTGTTGCAGAAGGACGGCGGTGCGATCCGCAGGCAGTGGCGGAGGGATCACCCACCGGCCGGCCTGCAGAACGAGCGCCGACGCCAGGGACGCGATCAGCAACATCTTCCGCTTGCTGCGGTGCACCAAGAACGCAGCCGAGAAAGCGACGTTCACCAGCAGGATTTCGAAGGAGAGGCCGTAGACCCCTGCCATAGTGGCAATCCGGGTCAGGGGGATGTTATCCACCTGAGTGATGCCCAGCAGATTCCAGGGAAAGCCGCTGAGGCGCGTGCGCGCCAGTTCGATCGCAACCCAGAGGAACGGGGCCGAAACGAGGCCGAGCCGATTGAATGAATCCCGTTGGGCCAGCAGGCTCACGACGAATCCAAATGCCCCGTGATAGAGCCCGAGGTAGAGCGCGAACAGGAGCAGGACGAACAGCGCAACGGGAGCACCTAACCCGCCGTACTGGCGCATGGTGTCGTACACCCAGTAGCAGGTCCCCAAGTACCAGAGGATTCCGCACCCGTAGCCGAGAAGGAAGCCTTGCCAGGGACTGGCTGGTATCAGTTTTTGGGATTCATCGAGCTGTATCGTCTGCGGACTGCGCGCGTGCAGAATCGCGACCACCAACGGCGCCAGAGCCACCCACGCCAGGAGGTACAGACCGGGAAGGGGAAAGCTCAAAACCTGGAGCGCAGCTGAAAGAAGTACCAGCCGCCAGGCATTCTTGCGAATCTGTCGCACTTCGGAAGGATAACAAATGGGGTTCAGGTGTCAGGTCTCAGGTCTTGAGGCTTGCGTTCCCTGGTTTGGGCCGAAATCAGCCTCGCGCGGACGAACCCCACGATTTCAGGCGTGACGTACGGGGGCGGGGTGATGCGAAAGATTAATTTGTCTCCAACGGGCTTCAGCGATACTCCCGTCCATGCGGGCGCGCCGTTCCTTGCCTCGTGCAGAATGACCGCGCTGGCGCGATCGAGGAATTCCCGGGCGGAGTTCTTGAAATCGGCGTTGGAGGGATCAAGAACTGTCAGATACACGTCAGGCCGAAGAAACTTCAAGACGCTGTTCGATTCGAGAATGACATTCTCGGCATCGGCCAATTTCGCACGCACCGTGGGCATGGCTTCGGCGAGCCTGCCCTGCTCGGTACGAACCCACCACGCTCGCGCGGCGCCAGCCGCCAGGAAGCGAGCAGTGTCGGAAGCACCGCTCCGATCCTTTTCTTCGGACATTGCCCAGGAGTGATCGTCGGTGGCGCAATCGCAAGCCTGTCCATCAGCCGAGCAGACACCGTGCCCATACTGCGTGACTTTCAGCGCCGTCCACCGAAATTCCGGCAGGGCCGCAATCAGTCCCGCCACAACGCTGGTCTTCCCTACGCTGCGCGAGTGCCCGCCGATGACGACGATTGCCATAGGTCAGTCGTTGGTCGTTAGCCGTTGCTGGGTGGCGAAATCGGCGCTGCGCCGGCCTAACCGCTGCTGCTCCTAACCCTTCTTCGCCAACCTTGCCAGGACCGCCAGTTCCCGCAAATACTCCTTGATCGGCCGCGCTGGCGTACCCCAAAAAACGACGCCTTTCCCGCGAATCACCTTGCCGCTGGGAACGCCACTCTGCGCGCCGAGGATTGCTCCCGCTTCGATGCGCACATGGTCGGCGATACCCACCTGGCCACCGATGATCACGTCGTTCTCGACCACCGCACTGCCGGAAAGACCGGTTTGGGCGGCGATCACCACGTCCTCGCCCACATCCACGTTGTGGCCAACATGCACGAGGTTATCAATTTTCGTGCCTCGGCGAATGCGAGTGACATCCAATGCGCCGCGAGCCACTGTCGAGTTCGCCCCGATCTCGACATCGTCTTCGATCTCAAGCCTGCCAACCTGCGGGAATTTTTCATAGCGACCAGTCTTCTCATCGCGCACATAGCCAAATCCGTCGCTCCCGAGCACTGCGCCTGCGTGGATGACGACCCGGTCACCGAGCGTCGTTCCTGGATAGATTGTCACGTTGGGATACAACCGGCAGTTGCGTCCGATTCGCACATCGGGACCGATGACACAACCGGCTCCAATCCCAGTGTTCTCGCCGACCCCGACACTCTCCCGGATAACAACTCGTTCCTCGATGCTGACGCCCGCAGCCAACCTTGCGGAAGCATCTACCACCGCGCTGCGATGCGTGCCGGTAGAATCCATCGGCCCCGCGGCCAGCCACGCGGCTACCCGCGCGAACGCCAATCGCGGCTGGTGTGCGATCAGGACAGGCTTCGAGTGTGTTCCTTGTTCCGCGAATTTGCCTGCAATCACTGCGGTAGCCTGGGAGGCGAGGGCCTTCGTCAGGTTCTTCGTGTCCTCTACGAAGACCACATCGCCCGGCCTAGCGGACCGCAGGCTTGCAATGCCCGTCACATGAGCCCGCCCGTCGCCGACCAGGGTAACACCCAGAAACTCCGCCACTTCCTTGAGTGCGCGCTTCATGGCTCTTGTATAGCAGCCGGGCGCGAGGAAGGAAAGTTTTGGAGATGGTGGTGGCAGATCACGCATACAATCGCTCTATGGAACGCCGGATCTTCTGGGTAGTCTTTACCGTTTTGGGGCTGGCAGCCGACTTCGTACTGCCGATCTGGTGGGCGTTGGCAGCAACTCTCCCGATCGTCGGGATCGCCTGGTGGGTGGCCTATCGCAGCGACTGGTTCTAGTACAACGGCGACTGCCCGGGCGGTCGCGTCTTCCATCGCCGATGGACCCACAACCATTGGTCGGGATACCGCCTCACGAAATCCTCGATCACTTTCGTAAAGAGCTGGGTATTGGCGATGATGTCTGCTTGGTTGTCCCCGCTGCGACTAAGCTTCACGGCCGGATCAAAACGCAAGCGGTACTTGCGCAAAACGGGATCCCACACCGTGAAACCGGGTACCACCGCCGCATCCGTGCGCAGGGCAATGCGCGCCAGGCCACTGGCTGTGGCCGCCGGGATCCCAAAGAAGTCGACGAAGATTCCCTGTGGCGGCATCATGTTGGTATCCATGAGGATGCCGACGGTCGCGCCTTCCTTCATAGCTCGCAGCAGTTCCCGTACCGGATCGTCCTTGAGGATGGGGATATTCCCGTGCATCGTGCGATAGTGGCGCACCATGCGATCGAGGTAAGGATTGTCGAGGGGACGCATCACGAAACGCAGGGGATGGCCGTATAACGAATGGGCAAAGGCGGACAGTTCCCAGCCTCCCAGGTGACCGGTGAGAAACAGAACTCCCTTGCCCAGCTGCGAAGCGCGGTCGAAGTTCTCAAAGCCGTCGTAGATCACCACCTGGCTCACGTTTTCGGGACTGTAGCGGGGAAACAAACAAACTTCAGCGAATTGACGGCCCAGGGATGTGAAGACTCCACGAACAATCCTGCGTCGCTCGCCGTTGCTCTTCTCCGGAAAGGCCATCGCCAGGTTGCGCGTGCCCACCCGGCGGAGTTTTCCGTGGAGTAGGTAAAGGAATTGTCCCAGCGCAATTCCCACCGCGCGCGCCAGGGGCCGTGGCAGCACGCCGATTGCCTTCATCACACACCAGGCCAGCGCGTATTCGACTCGAAAACGCATCGGAAGGAAGCGTGACGGTATCACACTCGCGAGATTTTTCTGTCAACGGGATGCGGCGGCGGTTTCGGCGGTCGATCGTGGGGTCCGGAGCGATTCCCGGGCCCCCGCT
>DASQPN010000020.1:0-55556 GCA_035643915.1 Terriglobales bacterium
ATCGTCAGACATTCAGAGGGCCTCTTTTGTTACTCAAACATTGTCTAGTCAACATGTTTGTAACAGAGGGGGCCTTTGTTGTCTTCAAATATATGAATTATGCGAGTTAGGCCCTGGTGATGGCAGCGCAGGTTCAGGGTAACATCCAATTTGCCAGGTTCCCCGCTGACGGCAGTGCCTTCAAAAAAGCCGACGGGATCCCCGGGCTTGCAGTCTGCTCGAACTCCGGCGCTGGGTAACAGCGCAGCCAGAACCGTTACCAGAGCCCTCCGCTGGGCCCGATTCGATGGCATAGGCAAGACCCTTGCGGTCTCCTCGAAGTGGGAAGAATCGTCTTGCTATGATATGCGCGTCTCGATTCCGGAGAAAGCGAGTTGCGATAACGATTCGCGGAAGCCTGCTTCCCTCATCGCCGGATCTGCCTGGTTACGCTGGTAACTTGGTGCTGTTGGTTGCCAGTAAGGAATAATGGAAGCCAGGGTGGTTGTCCGGGCAAGACGGCGCGCCTCCCTTAGTCGGTAGTCCGTTCCGATAGACCGAACGGGTGGAGGCGGTATGTTAACGGGAGTTGGTCGAGCATCGCCAGATCAGCAAAGTTCTTTGGGAGCCTTGTCGGTGCTCGACGAGACGATACTGGCCATGATCATGGCTCGGACTCCCCTTCCCAAGATATTGGATTCCTTGTGTCGCGAAATCGAAAAGCAGCAACCTGGGCTGGCGTGCTCGGTTCTTCTGCTCGATGCCGACGGTGTGACTTTGCGGAACGGAGCCGCTCCCAGCCTTCCCAAAGAATACTGTCAGGCCATTGATGGGTTGAGAATTGGACCCAGCGCCGGCTCTTGCGGCACCGCGGCGTACCGAAAACAGCCGGTTGTGGTGTCCGACATCGCCAGCGATCCGTTGTGGGCAGAGTATCGCCAGTTGGCGCTGCCGCTGGGCCTCCGCGCCTGCTGGTCCACACCGATTCTCGCCCAGGACGGTACCGTTCTTGGGACCTTTGCCATCTACTACCGGGAACCTCGCGCCCCCGACGCTCAGCACCTGCAAAATATCGCGCACGCCACCCACCTGGCCGGCATTGCGATCGAACACGACCGCGCCAAGCTTCAGCTCCGCGCGGCTGAAGACCGCTACCGCACGCTGGTCGAGCGTCTCCCGGCGATCACCTACATCGCGGACCTCGGCGCGAACGGTCGCTGGCACTATGTGAGTCCCCAAATTGAATCCATTCTCGGTTTCTCACCCGAGGAGTGGCTCTCGGACCCGACCCATTGGATGAGCCGCATGCATGTGAGCGACCGTGAACCTGTCTTGGCGGCGGAGAGGCGGTTCCAGGACACACACGAGGCGTTTCAAGCCGAGTACCGCATGTTCGCTCGGGACGAAACCTTGCTGTGGTTCCGCGACGAGGCTGTGGTATTGCACGAGACCGACGATCGTCGCCTGCTCATGCAGGGCGTCATGTATGACATCACCGCCCACAAGCGCCTGGAAGATCAACTCCGCCACTCTCAGAAAATGGAAGCGGTCGGCCAACTGGCAGGAGGGATCGCCCACGACTTCAACAATCTCCTAATGCTCATTCAGGCTCACAATGAGCGCCTTCGCGAACGGCTCGCACCGCACGATCCCGCCCACGAGGATGCGCTCGAAATCGGACGAGCCGTAACCCGGGCCGCTTCCCTGACTCGTCAATTGCTGGCCTTCAGCCGCAAGCAGGTACTTCACGCCAAGGTGCTGAATCTGAATCGAGTCCTGACCGATGTTCTAAAGATGCTGGGTCGCCTGCTTGCGAACAATATTGAGTTGAGGGCTCTGCAGGCGCCGTCGCTCGGCCACATCAAGGCTGACCCCGGGCAAATCGAACAGATGATTCTCAATCTCGCGGTCAACGGCCGCGACGCGATGCCCCACGGGGGAACCCTGATCCTTGAAACCAGGAACGTGGCGGTAGACGCTGCCTATGCACTGAGCCATGACGGCGTACCCACCGGCGAATACGTCATGCTGGCCGTCAGTGATACGGGCGTCGGAATGGATACTGCAACTCAGGCCCACATCTTCGAGCCGTTTTTCACCACCAAGGAGCCCGGGAAGGGCACCGGACTGGGGCTGGCTACGGTCTACGGAGTGGTCAAACAGATGGGCGGCGCGATCTGGGTCCGCAGCCAACCCGGACGCGGAACAACCTTTGAGATCTACCTTCCCCGGGTGGCAGCGTCAGAAACCGCGGCCGCAGCCGAAACCAGAACCCTGCTGGCTACAGCGCCCAGAGGCACCGAGACCATCCTCCTGGTAGAAGATCAGGATGGCATCCGGGACCTGGTTCGCCAATTCCTCGAGGGCAAGGGCTACACCGTCCTGCCGGCGAGCGACGGCGAGGATGCCCTCCGCATCACCGAGAAGCACGCACATCCGATTCAACTGCTGGTAACCGACGTCGTTATGCCCAATGTGGGTGGGCGCGAACTGGCGCGCCGTCTGACCCAACTGCACCCACGAATGAAGGTGTTGTTCATGTCGGGCTATCCGGAGCACGCGACCTTGACCGGCGGCACGGAGGCCGAGAGTGCGGCCGTGCTGCAAAAGCCCTTTATGTTGGACGCGTTGGCGCGCAAGGTCCGCACCGTGCTCGATGACCACGGCGCCAGCCGATGATCCGCCGGTCGCTCAGCCTTTTGTAAGCGGGTAGCCCTTTTCCCGCCAGTCGCGAATCCCGCCATCCATCGACATCACGTTGGTGTAGCCCATTTTCTGCAGGTTGTCGGCGGCCAACGCGGAGCGGAAGCCTCCACCGCAGTAGAGGACCAGGGGCGTGTTCATGTCGGGCACCTTCTGCTCGACGTCGCGCTCGATGACGCCCTTGCCCATATGCATCGCACCCGGAAGGTGATCTTTTGCCCATTCACTCTCTTCCCGCACATCGACCAGGACGAACTCGTCGCCACGATCCAGTCGGGCCTTGATCTCGTCCACGTTGGTCTCGCGCACCCGGGTCTTGGCGTCGTCCACGATTTTGAGGAAGCGCGGGGGATGTTGCGGTGCCATACATTTCTCCTATGGGGTTGGCTGCGGTTCGGGTTTTATTTTACCGAAAGGCCGGACCCGGGCGAATTCCGGTCTCGCAGTGCTGGAGACGGCAAAGGGCATTCTAGCGCAGGCTGCCCGCCGCGCGGCTGGCACCGGGACACGCCGCGCCCCGAAGTCTCGGAGAAGATCTTCGCGAAGTTCGAATCCAAATCGGGGGGAGTGTCGTCTAAAGTTCGAGCGTTGTGTTAAGACCGGCCTAACCGTTAGTAGTACCCTTACATACCTCAAAGGATCCCTTCGGATGGCTGCACCTGCGATTGTCACGGTGGACGACGAGCGCGACGTTCTGCACGCGGTCGAGCGCGATCTTCGGCGCAAATACGGCAAGGACTACCGCGTCCTCGGGACAGACTCCGGGAACGGAGCGGTCGATCTCCTCAAGCAGCTGAAGACTCGTGGGGACAGCCTCGCCTTGATGCTGGCCGATCAGCGTATGCCGCACATGTCGGGATTGGATGTGCTCGGCCAGGCGATGCAATTGTTTCCGCAGGCCAAGCGGGCGCTGCTCACCGCTTATGCCGATACGAATGCGGCCATTGCTGCGATCAATACCGCCAAAGTCCACTACTACCTGTTGAAGCCGTGGGATCCGCCGGAAGAGAAGCTCTATCCGGTGCTCGACGATCTTCTGGAGGACTGGCAGGCGGAGTACAAGGCCCCTTACTCAGGATTGCGCGTGCTGGGTACACGCTGGTCCCCGGCCAGTCACCAGTTGAAAGACTTCTTGGGACGGAACCAGGTTCCCTATCAATGGACCGACGTGGAGATTGCCGCGCCCGACGAAGAAATACAACAGCTGATTCCGAGCGGTGACCTGAAGTCGGTGTCGTTACCGCTGGTGATACTGCCGGGCGGCGAAGTGCTATCGAATCCTCCGGTTGACGAACTGGCCGCTCGGATCGGGCTGCGCACGCGGGCCGAGACGACTTTCTACGACTTCGTAATCGTGGGTGGGGGACCGGCTGGTCTGGCGGCGGCCGTCTACGGAGCGTCCGAGGGGCTGAAGACCCTATTGGTGGAGCGGCAGGCGCCCGGCGGCCAGGCGGGCATGAGCTCGAGGATTGAGAACTATCTGGGATTCCCCTCCGGTCTCACTGGCGCGGACCTGGCTCGACGGGCGTTCACGCAAGCTCGGCGGTTCGGAGCCGAGATTCTTTCTCCGCAGGAGGCAGTGGGTCTTCGCGTGGACGGGCCGTATCGTTTCGTCAAGCTGCGGGATGGCAGTGAGATTAGCTGCCATGCACTGTTGATCGCGAGCGGCCTCTCCTGGAAGAAGCTGGAAATCCCCGGCGTGGAACGACTGCAGGAAGCAGGCGTCTACTACGGTGCGGCCATGACCGAGGCGCAGCTGTGCGCCGGCGAGGATGTGTATCTGGTGGGTGGGGCGAACTCCGCCGGGCAGGCGGCCGTCTATTTTGCGCGGTTTGCCCGCAGCGTGACAATCCTGGTGCGGGGGGATTCCCTTAAGAAGGGGATGTCGCAGTACTTGATCGACCAGATTCGACAAATTGAGAACATTCGTGTGGAAACCCAGTCGGAGGTACTCGAAGTACAGGGCGAAGAGCATCTCGAGTCGATCACAATCGCGAATCGGGAGACCTCCGAGACCAGGACCGTGCCCACGGTTGCGCTTTTCATCTTCATCGGCGCCATGCCGTGTACGGCATGGTTGCGGGGCAAGCTTCCCATGGATGATCGGGGCTATCTGCTCACCGGGTCGCTCTTGCCTCGGGATGGAGATGGTCCGAAGGGATGGAAAGAAGAGCGCGATCCGTTCATTTTCGAGAGCGTCATCCCGGGCGTGTTTGCCGCCGGGGATACGCGCCACTCGTCGATCAAGCGCGTTGCCTCGGCAGTCGGCGAGGGATCGATCACGGTGCAGATGGTGCACCAGTATTTGAGTAAAGTGCGGTAACCAGTGGCGAGTACGGAGTACCAAGTACCGAGTACCGAATGGCAGCGCGAACCAGGAGATTGCTGGCCGCGCTCGCAGCGCTTCGAGTCCTTCAACAGGGGTGACGCGCTTTGGGGGGGATGGTTGAGTGAATCCACACGTCCAGGAAATCATCCGCCACGGGTATTTGTGGCTCTTTCTGCTCGCGTTGCTTGAGCGAATTGGGCTGCCCCTGCTGCTCACGCCGGTGGTGATTGGCGCTGGCGCCGTAGCCGGCCTGGGGGAGATGAGCCTGACCTGGATCATCCTGCTCACCGTGGTCGCGTCGGAGATCGGGGACTTGTTCTGGTATGAACTGGGGCGAAGCCGGGGAGCATCCGTGCTGCGGATCCTGTGCAAGATTTCGCTCGAACCCGATTCCTGTGTGCGGCAGTCTGAGAATGCGTTCGCGCGTCACACCACCATTGCGCTGATCTACTCCAAGTTTCTTCCCGGTGTGGGCCATCTTGGAGCACCGATCGCCGGGCTTTCCGGAATGCCGCGCCGACGCTTCCTGCTTCTGAATGCGCTGGGCTCGCTGCTGTGGGCAGCGTGCTTCGCGCTGCTCGGATATATTCCGGCCCGCAAGCTGCCGATCGATGTGCTGCTCGAAACAGCCGCGGGCTGGCTCCTGTTGCTGCTGTTCGGCGCCCTCATTGGAAATATTATCTGGAAGTACGTGCAACGGCAGCGTTTTATCAGGTCGCTGCGGGTCTCGCGCATGACCGTCGAGGAACTCAAGGACGCCCTCGATCGCGGCGAGCGGCCGTTTGTGGTGGACCTGCGCCACGCACTGGAGTTCGTAGTCGACCCGCGCACGGTGCCGACCGCCGTGCGCATTTCTCCCGATGAGCTGCCCAACCGAAACGCCGAGATCCCGCGGGATCGGGAGGTGGTGCTCTACTGTACCTGCCCGAGTGAGGCGACCAGCGCAAAGGTCGCGATGGAACTCAAGAAGATTGGCATCATCAAGGTACGACCCTTGGCGGGCGGCCTCAAGGCCTGGCAGGACCGGGGCTATCCCATGGATGAGTTCTTCGCCGCCGAAGAGGACAACGGGCGCCCGGTTGCCTCGCCCGCTCCCGGATCGTGAACTGAGCCGCGCAACCTTCGCCCACCAGGCGTTCATCTTTCTCGGGAACTCCAACCAGCCTTGAAGATCAGCTTCTTGCCTGCGAATCGCGCTCAGCGTTTTCGTCCTTCGATCTACGGCCCCTGATGCCACGCGCCCCGCACGCCCTCCACCCGAAGATGCGAACCGAGAACGCATTTCCTCGCACGCTCTTTCCAACACTCCGGGCAGGTGAATCTTTTCGCCAACCTCCCACACCATGCCTCGGTCGGCCATGACCGCCGCTTCTCCGCCATAGAGCGCTTGGAAAGCCTACATCCGTTGCAGCCCGTGCCAGGTGCTGGCCCGTCCGGGCAAGTCCTGTTGGCCTGCTGGCAATGGCCGGCCCCGATCCGGGTCAAAGGCGCGCCCTTCACGAGCGCGAGAGCTTCCCTACGCTCCGAGCAAAGCTTTCGACCGCCTCTTTTGACGGCTTTTGCCATGGCGAGTAAGCGCGCGCAAGGCCGAGCGGATCAGGCACTGCCGGAGGAGAGGAATACGACCAGACGGAGTAGTTCAGGCGCTCGCGCGAATCGGTGACGACTGTCACTGCCGTTCCCATCGAAATACTTGAACAGCCGAACTGGCACGTTCGTGCCATTCTTCTCCGGTCCAAAAGGACTATCCTGCTCTCGGGATGCGCCTATCCCACACAGGACCAATCCCGGTGGAGAAGCAACCAGCCATATCGCGTCTCCAGCGCGACTTCCCCGAGTTCGCGAACCGTTCGGAGGAATGCTCGGAGTGGTGCGGACGGTCTGCGGACCGCATCCCTGACGTCTACGAATTCGCCCGCCTTGTGACGAATCTGTTCGCGCAGTCCAAACGGAAACGAGTGCAGGAAGCTTTCGATCGGATCGAAGAGTTCCTCAGAGTTGGCAGCCCGGAGGTCCGTGATTGGGTTTACGGTTTTCTCGAGGCTCTTCAGGATGTTGCCCCTTGGAGACCTTCCGGGAGCGAGGATTTCGTTCGTTTCCTGGGTTCGGAGACCTTCCGCGCCTGGACGGCGCTGGACGCGATCCGCACGGATTTGGAGGATTGCTCTACTCTGGAAGCTGAGGTATTGATGTGGCGTGTCGTTCACCACGCTGTGCCGCAAGCCGCTGGCGAACCAGTTGTGTGATAAGCCCCCTGGATCTAAGGAGATCCGGTTCCCCGCCTCTCAGTTGTTTGGAATCCTTTACAAGAAAGAGTCAAGCTCTGCCGCCCTTCGCCGCGTCCGCGATCGGCGCTCAAGGAATCAGCGAGTTTATCTTAGACCAGGCTGCTAGCCGCTGTGGCCGGCGAATTCGACTCCATGGGCGCTTCGGGCAGATTCGCGGAGGAACGATCCGGAGCCGTGGCGAACCCCTCCAGCTCAGGTAGTTCCGCACCAATAGCGTTCAACGTGGCGTTGGACCGTTCCAGTACCGCCAACAAGTACCGGCGCGCGACGGTTCGATCCGACGGTTGAACGAGGCTCCACCAACGCCGTATGCACGCGTGAACGTCGCTTTCGGCCTTCGTGCCCTCGACCACTGCGTCCATCAGCCGATGAACTTTGGTCTTGACTGCCTGGTATGAAACGGAAAGCTCCTGCCCCATGGGTTACACTCCAACCCTCTGGAGAAGCAAACCGGCCTCCAAACTAATTACTTTGTATTACAGTCATTTAGTGGATTGCACAATTCCAGTTCTTGTAGGACGGCTGGTGGGCCATATGAATCTCCGTATTCCGCGGCCCTCACCGCAGCCGGCAGATCGGATCGCTGGTCGGGCTTCCCCGCGAGGAACTTGCGCGTCTCCGATGCTCCGAGACCCCATGCTATACTTTTCACTCCACTTTCTGCGGAAGTGTACGGAGGACGGTATCGATAAGCGCTTTATCCGCACGAACGATCGCATTCGCGCGCGCGAGATCCGCGTGATTGATGACGAAGGCAACCAGATCGGGATCCTGCCGCCCTACGAAGCGCTCAAGATGGCCCGCGAAAAGAACCTGGACTTGGTTGAAATCTCGCCCACCGCTCAACCCCCCGTTTGCCGCATCATGGACTACGGGAAATTCCTGTACCAACAGGAAAAGAAGGAGCGCGAAGCCAAGAAGCATCAGAAGCAGATCGTGATCAAGGAAGTGAAGTTCCGCATCAATGTGGACGATCACGATTACGAAACCAAGAGGAATCACGTGCTGCGCTTCCTCGGAGAAGGCGACAAGGTCAAAGCGACCATCTTCTTCCGCGGCCGCGAGATGACCCGCACCAACCTGGGACGCCAGATCCTGGAACGGCTCATCAAGGACGTCGAGGACAAAAGCATCGTGGAGTTCCGCCCCCGCCAGGAAGGCAATACGCTGCACGCCATCCTGGCTCCAAAGAAGGACGAGGGGGCAAAGACAAAGGAAAAGCAGCACGCAGCGCCACCACCGCCACAGCCGAGACCGGTGTAAGCAAAGCGGCCAGCGTTTAGCACTTGGCATTGGGCCTCCGTGGGGCAAACTCCGAGCCAAAAAGTGGAATGCCTTTGTGATTCCGGGACTCGTGGCGCCCGGAAGGGCCAAATGCGAAGGGCTAAGCGCCCATTACCGTGAAACTGACAACCGAGAACTGAGAGCCGATTCTTATGCCCAAACTGAAAACCCACAAAGGCGCTGCCAAGCGCTTCAAGAAAACCGCCACTGGGAAGGTGATGCGGCACCACTCCCACCTTCGCCATATGCTGACGTCCAAAGGCCAAAAGCGGAAAGATAAACTGGCCAAATCGGTGCTGGTGAGCGATGCCGACACCCCAAAAGTTTTGCGAATGATTCCGTATCAGTAGAATTTTCTTCGTGTCCCTTCGCGCCCTTGGTGGTTGAACCCGCCGGAACCGATGAAGGGCGCGAAACAGGGGCGCAGCCATACCGCGCCCGGCGCGTGAAGAGGTCAAATCGTCACTCGACGATCCCTTACCTCCAGCCGCCCATGAACTGGAAAGCAAAAAGGAGAAAGCAATGCCGCGCGTAAAACGTGGAACCAAGCGCCGCGCCAAGCGGAAAAAGATATTAGAGCGCGCCAGTGGTTACTTCCTCACAAAATCGAAACTCTATCGCTCCGCCAAAGAAGCTGTCGAGCGCGGCCTGAAGTTTGCCTACTCCGGGCGTAAACAGAAGAAGCGCCAGTACCGCTCGCTGTGGATCGTCCGCATTGGCGCCGCCGCCAAGCTGAACGGCATGAGCTACAGCAAGTTCATCAGCGGTCTGAAGAAAGCTGGCGTTGAACTGGATCGCAAGATCCTCGCCGACCTGGCGGTCAAAGACCCGGGCGCCTTTAAGAACCTCGCCGAGCAGGCAAAAGGCGCGCTCGGCGGGGCAGCTTGAAATCCGCCTTTGGCAACCAGCGTTTAGCGGTTCAGGGTTGACCGGGTCCCGGGACGGGCGTCCCCCACCCGGGTCCGCGGTCGGCACAAGCGTCCCGCCGTCGGCAGGTTCCAGCATGACGTCTGCGCTTGACGGCGGTACCGCAAAAAGCTAACTATACTCGTGGCCCTTATATCTTTAGACAAGAGATCTGGCCGTCTAACTTATTTGTTTCCAGTGTTTTGGCGATAAGATCCCATTCCTCGAAGATTTTGAGCGTGTACCTTAGCCTAAGTCCACGATTCCGAGAGACCAAGGGGGCTGCCCCCAAAACTCCGACCGGGGCGCAACCAGGGGCACAGGGCCGTCGAAGCCACGGCATTCATTGGCCCAGTGCGTAAGCGTAAGGAGTGAAGACCAGAACAGCCGAGCCCCTTTGGGGGGCCGCTAGGTAAGAACATGTACACGGTTCCCAAACTAACGGACTACTCGGCAGCTGCGTTGGACAAAGCCGTCGCAGAACTGCTTGGCGCCCTGGAAGCTGAAATCAAGGCGCTGACCGCGGACAGTGACCTTAGATCTTTCCGGGACCGCTGGCTGGCCAGAAAAAACGGGGTTTTGGCTCAGGTGAACGAACTCTGGCTCAAACCAGCGCCCCAAGATGCCAAGAAACTGGTTGGAGCACGTGTGAACCAGCTAAAAGAAGTTGTTCAGCCCCAGGTCGAACGGCTGTCCCTCTATGATTTGGTCGATTCTCGGAAACCGGGACTGGACAGGCTGCGGGAAGAGGATTGGAAGCAGCGTCGGCAATCGGTGTTGGAGCTGCGCTGGGCTGCCGAGCGCCTCGACATCACCCTCCCCGGCGTGCGCCGGCCGCTGGGCGCCCAGCATCCCGTCATCCGCACGATGAACGAAATCGTCGCCGTCTTCCGTAACCTCGGCTACTCGGTTTCCGAGGGCCCCGAGGTCGAATCAGACTACTACAACTTCGAGTCGCTGAACTTCCCCCCCCATCATCCGGCGCGCGACATGCAGGACACGCTGTTCATCGGCGGGCAGGAATCGAAGGCGCTGCGCGAGCGGTTATTGCTGCGTACGCATACCTCTCCCGTGCAAATCCGCACCATGGAGAAAATGAAGCCGCCGCTGCGCATCGTGATTCCCGGCAAGGTGCACCGCAACGACCCGCCCGATGCCAGCCACTCGCCCATGTTTCACCAGATCGAAGGGCTCGCGGTCGATACCAACATCACCTTCGGCGACCTGAAGGGCACGCTCGACCACGCCATGAAGGCGCTGTTCGGTTCGCGCGTGAAGACGCGTTTCCGGCCGTCGTTCTTCCCCTTCACCGAGCCCAGTGCCGAGATGATGGTGAGTTGCTTCATCTGCGGCGGAAGTGGCAAGCGTGGGAGCGAACCCTGCCGTCCCTGCAAGACGACCGGATGGATCGAAATCCTCGGCTGCGGCATGGTCGACCCGAACGTGTTCGAGTTCGTGAAGCACAACGGCTACGACTCGAAGAAGGTGTCGGGTTTCGCATTCGGGATGGGCGCCGATCGAATCGCGATTCTGAAGTACGGCGTGGACGACATCCAGCTGTTCTTCCAGGGCGATGTGAGGTTCTTGGAGCAGTTTCGGTAGCAAGCCGTGAGCCTCAGGCTAAGGGCTGCCAGCGAGCCAGCCCGGGCTAAGAAAGCGATTGAGGTCGCCCGCGGCTTCGAAGCTCGTGGCCCGCAGCTGAGCTGAATTCTTTTCGAACGATGAAAATCTTACCCACATGGGTGCGCGACTTCGTCGACCTTAAGGTCGACAATCGCCAACTCGCGGAAGTTCTCACTTCGATCGGCCTCGCGGTGGAAGGCACCGCGGGCGAAGGTGACTCCATGGTCTTCGAGATGGAGATCGGGACCAACCGTCCGGACGCCATGAATCACTACGGCGTGGCGCGTGAGGCCTCGGCATTCTATGACGTCCCCTTAAAGCCGATCGCGCCCAAGCTTCCTCGGGCCACGGGGTTAGCGGGCCTCGCGATCACTGTCGAAGACGGGCGGTACTGCCCGCGTTTCACGGCGCGGGTGATTCGCGATGTCTCGATCAAGCCATCGCCCACGAAGATCGCCGGGCGGCTCGCGCTCCTCGATCAGCGGCCGATCAACAACGCGGTTGACGCGACCAACTACGTTCTCTGGGAGATGGGCAAACCTACACACGTCTTCGATCTTGACCTGGTCGAAGGCGGCCGGATCATCGTGCGCTTCGCCCGCGATGGTGAGACCCTGAAGACGCTGGATGGGGTTGAGCGTAAGCTCACGACCGAAGACCTAGTGGTGGCGGACGCAAAGAAACCGGTCGGGCTGGCCGGGGTGATGGGGGGCTTCGACACCATGATTACGGAGAAGACGCGGAACCTTCTGATCGAATCCGCGTGGTGGGACCCCGCCACCATTCGCAAGGCGTCGAAACGGCATGGGCTGCACACCGATGCATCGCACCGCTTTGAGCGGGGGGCGGACTTCGAATCGACCGTGGTATCGACGGACCGCGTGGCGGAATTAATCCTCGAATCTGGCGGCGGCAAGTTGACCGGTGAGGTCATCGATGTGGTGGTGGGGCGAAGGGACCTGGCGCCTGTCCTCCTGAATATCTCGGGAGTCCATCGCATCCTCGGTAAAGCCCTCAGCGCGGAAGAGATTCTGCGCATTCTCTCGCGGCTTGGGTTCGAGTTCACCAGCGAGCGGCACGACGGCACGGAATTCACCGTCACCATCCCCTCCTGGCGGCTCGACGTCGAACGGGAAATCGACATCATCGAGGAAATCGCGCGCCTGCACGGCTACGACAAATTCGCGAACACGTTGCCTGCCTATGCCGGGGCGGTGATCGAACCGCCAGACGCCCCCAAGGACGCCCGACTGCGCGCTTCCCTGCTCGGACTTGGCTACCACGAGGCCGTATCCCTCACCTTCATCTCGTCCGAGGATGCGAAGCGCTTCTCGCCGGCGCCCGCCCTTGCGCTCGCCAATCCTTTGAGCGAAGAAGCGTCGGTCATGCGCACCTCCCTGGTGCCGAGCATGCTGAACATGCTGGCTTACAACCTGAACCGGGGCAGCGACCAGGTACGCCTGTTCGAAGCGGGGCACGTTTACGAAGCCGACGGTGCGAAGTCGGTTGAACCCAAGCGCATTTGCCTGGGCGCCACGGGAAGAGCGCTTCCCCCCAACGTCAACCGGCCGGATGAAGCGCGCCCGCTCTCCTTCTTCGACCTGAAGGGGGACATGGAAAATCTTCTCGAAGCGTTCAAGTCGAGCGCGCTTCACTTCGACGCGCAGGTTTCCGACTACCACCACCCGGGCCGCTCGGCGCGCGCCGTGATGGATGGCACGGTGGTCGCGCAGTTCGGCGAGATTCACCCCGACATCGCCGCCACGCGCAAGCTCCGCCAGGATGTTTTCATTGCCGAGCTGTATCTCGATCGCCTGTACCAGCACGACCTGCGCGAACCGCGCTACCATGCCCTGCCCCGCTATCCGGCTGTGGAACGTGACTTCTCTTTCCTGTTCGCCGACGCGGTCACCTTCGAAGAAATTCAGGAAGCCGTGGCAAGCGTGCGCCTGGACACGCTGAGCAGCTTCGTGCCGGTCGAGATCTTCCGCGGCGGCAGCGTTCCAGTGGGCAAGTATTCCGTTCTCTTGCGGGCGACGTTTCAGTCGGCCGAACGGACCCTACGCGAAGGCGACGTGGCGAAGTGGGCGGGACAGATCGTCCAAGCCCTGGAGCGGCTGGGCGGGACGCTACGCAGCCCGCAAGCCACCTGATTCTCCCTGGTGAAGCGCCCTTCCGCCTTGTGCTAGTCTGACCCAACATGTCCGACCTGGCCGCACATCCGAAACATTTTCTCAGCGACAAGGTTTCGCACTTCACCGAGTCCGTCATCCGCGAGATGACGCGCCAAGCGATGCTGCATGGCGCGATCAATCTGGCGCAGGGATTCCCCGACTTCTCCGCGCCCGCGGAGGTCAAGCAGGCCGCGCAGGAAGCGATCGGCGCCGACGTCAACCAGTACGCCATCACCTGGGGCGCAAAGAGCTTGCGGGGCGCGATCGCGCGCCAGATGCAGGCCTGGCAACGCGTTCCGGTCGATCCCGAAACCGAAGTCACCGTCTGCTGCGGGTCCACCGAGGCAATGATCTCCACACTGCTCGCCATCTGTAATGCGGGTGACGAGGTGGTTGTCTTCGAGCCGTACTACGAGAACTACGGTCCCGATTCAATTCTCAGCGGGGCGAAGCCGCGCTTCGTGAAGTTGCGTCCGCCCACTACGCCGGAAGGCGAATGGACTTTCGACGAGCGCGAACTCCGCGCCGCCTTCCACAAGCGCACCAAGGCCATCATCGTGAACACGCCGAATAATCCCACCGGCAAGGTGTTTGCGCGCGCCGAACTGGAGATGATCCGCGACCTGTGCGTGGAGTTCGATGTGCTCGCCATCACTGACGAGATCTACGAGCACATCCTGTTCGACGGCAGCAAGCACATCTCGATGGCCAGCCTTGACGGCATGCGGGACCGCACCATCACCATCAACGGGATGTCGAAAACGTACAGCGTCACGGGCTGGCGCGTAGGATGGACGATTGCTCCGCCCCGGATCACCGACGCCATTCGCAAAGTGCACGACTTCCTGACCGTCGGTGCGCCGGCACCGCTGCAGGAGGCGGGCGCTTGTGCGCTGAGCCTTCCGGAGGGCTACTACCGGAGTCTGGCCGAGGGATATCGCAAGCGGCGCGACCGGCTGATTCCCGCCCTGGTGGAAGCGGGATTCAAGTGCTTCCTGCCGCATGGCGCCTATTACGTGATGACCGACATCAGTGGGTTCAATTTTCCAGATGACCTGGCGTTCACAAAGCATCTGGTCAGCGACATTGGCGTCGCGGCCGTGCCGGGGTCGAGCTTCTATCGTGATCCGAGAGATGGAGCGCGGCAGGTGCGGTTTGCGTTCTGTAAGCGGGATGAGACGCTGGACGCGGCAGCACAGCGGCTGCGGAAGCTGCGCAGCTGAGATCCACCCACCAAGACGCCGAGTCGCCGAGAGAGCGGGAAATGCAGATTCCTCGCCTGCGCTCGGAATGCCCCCTCCAGTCGGGCACGACCGATTCGCTCAGAAATGTGTGACTCGGCCAATGCTCTACGCCCGACCCGCTCCCCCGTCACACAGCCCATCGTTTCCACAGGATTCTGCGGTATACTGCGCTCAAGTTCGTCATTTCTCTTGGGAAGAAGTTCACCATGGCTCTCAAAGCGGTTGAAGAGGTACCTGCCGAGGTTCCGGCCGACGATTTCCAGGCGCTGGAAGAGAAGGTTTATCGCACTATTGAAATGTACAAGGCCGCGCGGGAAGCCAGAACCTCGGCCGAGCGCGACGTCGAGCGCCTGCGCCAGCAACTGGAAGAGCGCGAAGAGCAAGTGGAAACGCTGCGCCGCGAAGCCGTGCAGTTGCGCAAAGACCGCGAGGAAGTACGGGGTCGCGTGGAAAAGATGTTGCGCCAGATTGATGCAATTGGGGAGCAAGCCGCGAGTTAGCTGCACCGGCATTCGGCGGCCTGAACCGAAGCGAGAAACGAGGATCAGCGATGGCAACGGCGACCCGACAAAACCCGGTGAAAGACGCGAACCACACCAGCGTGCGCGTGGAGATTTTCGATCAGGCTTACAATCTGCGCGGCACCGATCCGGAATACATTCTCAAGCTCGCCGAATATGTCGACGCCAAGATGCGCGCAGTTGCGGAGCAGACCAATACCATCGACACGGTGCGCTTGGCCGTGTTGGCGGCGCTGAACGTCGCCGATGAATACCATCTGCTGAAACGGAGAGCCGCGGGCGGCCCCTCGAACTATCTGGAGCGGGCGCACGAACTGGCCAGCGCGCTGGACGAGGTGCTGGAGGACTCGCGCAAAGCGGGTTGAGCGGGCACCGAATACACCAACGTAACCATCCGTTCCCTGAGTCCGAACCCCTTTCTACCGCCTCTGCTGACCGGCTCTCTCCGAGATTGCGCTGTGCGTCTTTACCGCGGTTTGCTCGATTTCCTGGCCGTGAGCGAGTTTTTCCGGAGGGCGAAATCCGCCGCGGGCTCTGCCGAAACCTCTGGCAAGTAGAATGCCAACTTTTTGCGTCCTCCCCCTTGCGCATCCTCGAAACTTTCCCTAGCATCCAAGTCTGAAAGCCGACCTGCGACGTTGGTGATGGTGGTAACCGATTTTTGAACCAACACCGAATGAACGGGGACTTGACTCGAACAATGATCCGGTGTGCGATGCTCCGTCATGCGGAGATGCCTAAAGGGTCTCGGCGGGTTCCCACCGTCAAGGACGGGTTCATTCTCGGCCTACCACACGGCGCGGCGGGTCGGCTTTTTTTTCATTTTTGGCTCTTCGTCGTTGGCCGTTGGCCAAACCTCTCGTGCGTTTCCCTGCTACACTAAAAGTGCGCGGAATCTATTTCGCGCATCTAAGAGCCAGTGCATCCGCAACTTTTTCATGTCGGCCGTTTCTTCCTTCCCACGTACGGACTTCTGGTGGCCAGCGGCGTTCTGATCGGATTGTGGATCAGCGTGCGTAACTCTGCCAAGCAAGGGATCGACCCGGACAAGTCGTGGAACCTCGGCATCCTGGTTGTGTTGTGCGGCATTGTGGGCGCGAAGATCCTGTACATCATCAATGACTGGAGCGCGTACGTCGCTCATCCTAGCGAGATTTTCAGCATCAGCACGCTGCAGGCGGGCGGGGTATTTTCGGGGGGACTGATCGGCGCGTTGCTGGCGGCCGCATGGTACATCCGCAAACATCATCTGCCGGCTCTGGCTACTTGTGACGCATTCGCGCCCGGACTGGCGCTGGGACATGCGATCGGACGCATCGGGTGCTTCGCCGCGGGTTGCTGCTATGGCAAGCCCACCCACGCCTGGTGGGGCGTGACGTTCAGGAATCCGGTGGCGAACGCACTGGTCGGCACTCCTCTGAACGAAGCGCTCGAACCGACCCAGCTTTTCGAGGCGGCGGTCGAGTTGGCGAACTTCTTCCTGCTGATGTGGATGCTCAAGCGCAAGAAGTTTGATGGGCAGGTGTTTGGCGCGTACTTGATTCTCTACGGGGTGGCGCGCTTCTTTCTCGAATTCCTGCGCGGCGATCCGGGACGCGGTTCAGTGTTCGGCGGGATGATGAGTGGGACGCAGCTGATTTCGATCGGACTCGTCATCCTGGGCGGATTGATCTGGTGGCTGCGGGGCGGAGTTGCCAAGACCGTGCCGGCAGAGGCCGCCCGCTAACGGGTTCGCTCAACCCTCCGCTTCAGCTTCTCTCGTGCGGCCCGCTCACCGGTGAGATAGACTTTCCTTGGTTTCGATGCTTGAACAATTCCCTGCAATTTTCTCCGTGGCCTCCGAAGACGCCGGAAAACGGCTCGACCAGTTTCTGGCCGGGAAGATTCCCGAACTCAGCCGGGCTCGGGTGCAACAACTGATCGAGCAACACCAGGTGCTGGTCAACGAAACCCACGCCAAGCCTGCTCTTCGACTGCGCGGCGGGGAAACCATCAAAGTGCTGGGCCCGGCCCAGTTGGAGCCGCTGCGAGCCATTCCGGAAGACATTCCCCTTGATCTTGTGTATGAAGATGAGGATCTCGCCATCGTGAACAAGCCAGCCGGGATGATGGTGCATGCCGGAGCCGGGGCCACCGAAGAGGAGCGCAATCGCGGAACGCTGGTCAATGCTCTGTTGCACCGCTTCGGAAAGCTGTCGGGCGTAGGCGGAGAGCTGAGGCCAGGCATCGTGCACCGGCTGGACAAAGCCACCAGCGGGCTGATCGTGGTCGCAAAGAATGATGAAGCGCATCGCAAGCTGGCGGCGCAGTTTGCCCGGCGGCAGGTGAAGAAGACGTACATCGCGCTGGTGCACGGCGGAGTAAAGGCGGATCGCGGGACCATTCGCACTCGCATCAGCCGCGACCGCGTGCGGCGCGTGCGCATGACAACTGGGCGTCCGGGCGGACGCGAGGCGATCACACACTACCTCGTCCGAAAGCGGATCGACTCGGCGCTCGGCAAGTTCACGCTCCTGGAGTTGAAGATCGATACCGGACGAACGCATCAGATCCGGGTACATCTCTCCTCCCTCGGGCATCCCGTAGTGGGCGATGTCTTGTATGGGGCGCCGCGCGAGGCGAAGGCGCGCCCGGTCAAGAGCGCGCGTCGCGCCCCGGAGAACAGCGATGAACCCATTTCGCTCGCGAGGAACTTTCTGCATGCGGCCGCGCTCGAACTCGACCATCCGCGCACCGGAGAGCTTCTTTCCTTCCAGTGCCCTTTGCCGCCCGAACTGGAATCCTTCCTGGCCCGGGTCGAGAACACCTAGTTTCGGCTTGCGGCTATAATGAAGCCAGATGAAGCTCAGGAGTATCTTCCTTATCGTTGCCGCGGCGAGTTGGAGCTTCGCGACGGTTGCGCGGAACTCACCGAGTGCCAGTTCCCCGGCTCCGTCCTCCGACGCCGCCCAGACGCCGCCGGCGCCCGCGCAATCCGCGCCCGATCCATCCACCAGCCAACTCCAGCCGTCCCCCACACCGGCCGTGAACGGAAAACCTCCTGCGACAGCCGCTTCCACCCGCGGCCAGCAGTCTTCCACGCAGGAAGACGAATCGGTGACCACGATTGTGAAGACGGTGAACGAAGTCAATGTGGTGTTCACCGTCACAGATAAGCACGGTCGTTACGTAAAGGACCTCAAAAAGGAAGACTTCAAGGTAGTCGACGACGCCAAGCCGGCAGAGGAGATCAAGGATTTTCGGAACCAGACGGATCTGCCGCTGCAGGTAGGACTGCTGGTCGATGCCAGCAACTCCGTGCGCGATCGCTTCAAGTTCGAACAGGAATCCGCGATCGAGTTTCTCAACCAGACCATCCGGCCGCGCTATGATGACGCCTTTGTCGTGGGGTTCGATGTAACGCCGGAAGTCACCCAGGACTTCACTGACAACACCGAGTCACTGTCGCGGGGTGTGCGCGCCTTGCGCCCCGGGGGCGGCACCGCCATGTTCGACGCTCTTTACTTCGCCTGCCGCGACAAGCTGCTGAAGGCTCCGCGCACCGGGCCTTTGCGGCGCGCCATCGTCCTGTTAAGCGATGGAGACGACAACCAGAGCCACGTCACTCGCGAAGAGGCGATCGAGATGGCGCAGCGCGCCGAGGTGATTGTCTATACCATCAGCACCAACGTTACAGGGACGAAAGGCAAGGGTGACAAGGTTCTGGAGCGCATCGCGGACGCGACCGGCGGACGCGCTTTCTTTCCGTTCCAGATCCGCGACGTGGCCGACGCTTTCGCCGAGATCCAGGACGAACTCCGCAGCCAATACGCAGTCTCCTACAAGCCCGCCGACTTCAAGACCGACGGGCGCTATCGCACGATCGAAATTCTCGCACAGGCTCATAAGAACCTGCACGTGCGCTCACGCCGCGGGTACTTCGCGCCCGCGCGCTAGACCTCCATGACGGGTTATTCCGGCACTCCTCTTCCCAAGAAGCTGGGCATCCAGGAAAAATTTCGGGTCGCCTTCGTTGATTTGCCGGCTGAGGTCAAGGCCGAGCTGCGAGATGCCATCTCCACCTGCTCCCTGATCCAAGATGGCCAGGGCCCGCTCGATTTCGCCATGCTGTTCGTCACCACGCAAGCGGAGATGAAGAGGCATTTCGCGCGGTTCGCCAAACAACTGGCGCCCGCGGGCATGTTGTGGGTCTCCTGGCCCAAGAAGACCTCGGGCGTCGGAACCGACATGAACGAGAACGACGTTCGCAGAATCGGTCTCGAGGCCGGACTGGTCGATGTGAAGGTGTGCGCAGTGAACCAAGTTTGGTCGGGACTGAAGTTCGTGATTCGGGTCAAGGACCGGAAGCGCGGATCGTAAATGCGCTCCGTCCGCTGCCGGTGGAAACCCCTCTAGACGGTTGCGCAGTCGAAGTCGGCGAGGTCCGTAACGCCGCACGAAATAACGAACTTACGATTCTTTTTGGTCCATTCCCAGTAAACTCCCGCTAGCTCATCAGTCGCGACGGAGCCTACAAACGAAAGCGCCCCGGACTCTCTCGAGTCATGGGGCGCATCGCTTGAACAGCCCTCCCCCGAAGTCTGCTCACAACCACCCTACGTCCTGACCGGCATTGTGGGAATGGCTCCAACGGGCTACTGTGGAAATCGCGCAGCAGGGTTGCCGCGATGTTTCAGGCCCTGGTTCTTTACGGTCATGGCGTCTGAATTCACTGCCTCTTGCCAGAGACTCCTTCGAACGCATGCGAATCGAACTCTAAGAGCCGTTGGTAATTCCGATTGTGCGGTTTTCCCCTTCTCCAGAAAACCCGGAATCGGTTTGTTCTGCCTAGTGGCGGTCGCTCGTGAACAAGATCAACTCCACGCCTCCGAGAATGCTGCGGCCCGGCAGGGTCACACCGGGGATCTCTTCGTAGCCCGTGTTGCTCAAGTTTGAAAGTTGGAGGTATGGACGGATTCTTCCGCTGCTGCGGGAGGCAGCGGCATCCCAGACGGCGTAAGCGCTGTGCCCGACTCGCTGGGTCGTCCCCACTTGCGTCCGCACGCTGACCAATTGCTTGAACTCGCCCGTCCACGAAAAGAGCGCATTGTGGCTCGGGTAGTTGAAAACGTATTTCGAGGTGAGGCCTGGCCGCAATTCTTGATTTGCATCGAGGGCGGTGTAGGCCAGCACGATTTGCTGGGACCTTGGCAGTTTGAATTGAACCGAGGCCTCAATTCCTGTGAAGGCAATGTAGTCGATATTGGTCGCCTGCCAGGGTGAGCTCGGGGAACTCCGGACGTAGTCGATATCGTTGTGCTCGCGGCGATGGAAGACTGTTGCTTGGAGAGATACTCTCCCGCCCGGATTCCATTCCGGCCCCCCTTCAAAGTCCCAGGCCGACTCGGCTTTGAGGAGGGGATTCCCGAGATTGGCGGGGTCGCTGTAGTAGAGGTCGGTATAGGTAGGCAGGCGGAAGCCGCGGCTCGCGCTGGCGCGAAGTCTCACTCCCTTGCCGAGAAAGAAGGCTCCGGCAACCGCTGGAGCAAATTCGGCCCGCCCTCCGCTGAAGAGTTCCTCGCGCACGCCCACGGACAAAAAGAGGCGCTGGAAGCGCTCGAAATCCAGGTTCAAATATCCCGCTTCCCGGTTCCGCGCGTGATGGCCCAGGTTGTTGCTGTCAATCTGGTCCCAGTCGGCGTTCAGACCGTAGGCGAAGGTGAAATCTCGCCAATGGTTGGAGCGTCGGACCGCGGCCTGCCAGCTTTGGCTGACGTGGTTGTTTTCATAGACCGAGGGATCGTCACGGAGCAGGACAAATTCATCGGAGTGGCGCCGGTAGCCAAAAGCCAGGCTCGTATCTTTATGGATGGGTTGAGAAAGTGAACCAAACCAGCTCTTGGTGCGCTCCCAGGAAGGAAAGTTTCCGTAGAACTGGTCCGCGCCGAAAGGGCGATCGCTCCCTGCGAGAAGAACATCGGTCTCGCCCCACCCGGTCTGAAAGCGCGCCTCTGATGACACGGAACTTGATCGATAGTCGCGGTCCGGACGAAATCCGGTGGAGAAATCCCGGCGGGCTGCGAGCGACTCAGAAAAATGGCCGGCCACATAGGACACATCGACGCCCTGTTGGTTGAAGCCGAAATTCCCTGCCCCCAGGAGGGCCCGAAGCTCGGTCCTTGTGGGAGCTGCCGTGATGAGGTTGACCGCCCCACCCACAGCATCGGCTCCGTAGAGAGTTGAGCCTGCGCCGTGCAGCACCTCGATGCGGGAAAGGGAGTCCAGGGGAACGGGAATGTCCAGGTCATGGTGTCCGGTCTGGGCATCGTTGATGCGCAATCCGTTGAGAAGGACTAATGACTGCTCAAAGCTCGAGCCACGAATGGAGAGATCCACCTGAACCCCATCGAGTCCTCTTTGTTGAAGATCGAGCGATGGATCGGTCTTGAGGTAATCGACGACGGAATTCAAGAGAAGAGGCTGTTCTTGGGTGTCGAGGACAACAACCGATCGATTGGTCTGGGACAAAGGCACTGGTTCGAAAGTGCCGGTCACCACCACGACCTCGGTGTCCGTAGGGGTGGCTGGCGGATTGGCGGTTTGACTGGAGGGCACGGGCGGAGAAGGCGCCTGCTGACAGAAGACGGCTGTGGTTAGACCTAGAAACGTGAAGCCTACAAGGAAGCGTGTATGGAACGATCTAATAAAAATGCAGGTTCTCATGGTTCCCAATCCATTGCCTCCGCAGAAACGATCCGTTCTGGCGCTGCCGTCGGGCCGCTAGTCTCTTTTTCTTTGTCTTTAGTCTTTGCGTTCAGCCCTTGTGGGAATCGCGTATACCGAGTTCCCGCCAGTCCAGGATGACCTTGCCGGAGTTGCCAGAGCGCATGACGGCGAACGCCTGCTCATGTTCCCGCCAGGGGAACTGATGCGTAATGACGGGCGCGATATTGAGGCCGCTCTCGAGCATGACGGTCATCTTGTACCAGGTCTCGTACATCTCACGACCATAGATGCCCTTGATGGTGAGCATATTAAAGATGACTTGATGCCAGTCGATGGCCATCTCTCCGCCGGGAATACCGAGCATCGCGATTCTTCCCCCGTGGCTCATGTTGGCGAGCATGTCGCGGAAGGCAGATGGGTTTCCGGACATTTCTAGTCCCACATCGAATCCTTCGCGCATGCCGAGCTGCTGCTGGACGTCCTTAAGGGTGGTTTTTCGTGGGTCGATGGCCAGGGTGACGCCGACCTTTAAGGCGAGCGCGAGGCGGTAGGCGTTCAGGTCGGTAATGACCACATAGCGGGCTCCGGCGTGTTTTGCGACAGCAGCCGCCATGATTCCGATGGGACCGGCGCCAGTGACCAGCACGTCTTCCCCCAGCACCGGAAAGGAAAGAGCGGTATGCACGGCGTTGCCAAAGGGGTCGAAGATCGCGGCAATGTCGGGTTTGACGTCCGGGCTGTGCTTCCAAATGTTTGACATGGGAAGCATGATGTATTCCGCAAAGGCTCCGGGGCGGTTTACGCCCACGCCTTGGGTGTGAGCGCAAAGGTGACGCCGGCCGGCCAGGCAGTTGCGGCAGCGCCCACAGACCACATGGCCCTCGCCGCTGACGAGTTCTCCGACTTGAAAGTCGGCGACGTTGGAGCCAACAGCGACGATCTCGCCCATAAATTCGTGGCCGATGACCATCGGCACGGGAATGGTGGATTGGGCCCATTCATCCCACTCGTAGATGTGAAGGTCGGTGCCACAGATCCCGGTGAGGTGAACCCGGACCTTGACGTCATTGATGCCCATCTCGGGCTCGGGAACGTCTTCCAGCCAAAGACCAGGAGTCCGCTTGCTTTTTACCAGAGCTTTCATGGATTGACCTTTATGCGATTCGTTTTGGAGCGCAGACGCCTGCGGACTCCGTGATCATCCTGGACCGAATAGACGGGTTCCTGAGTGGACATCACGGACAGTTGGGCGGCTGAGCCGGTCCTTCCGGAACATAGTCAGAGGCGTTCTTCTTAAAACAGCTCTCGACAAAATCGCTGGAGTAGGTTTGCCGCGTCGCCCTTGGGACGTCTTCCACCGCCAGTGGTCGGAATTGGAAGCGAACCCTGCCGTCGGGAGAAACGGCTCCCCATAGATACCCATACACGTCGGTTTTCGCCTCTCCGGCGCCGGTCCGGTCTGCGGGCAGTCGATAGCGAACGGCGCCAGCGGTTCCAACAATCCATCCGGGCAGAACGCTCGCTGGAGTCTGCTTCCGGCAAGCGGTGTTGTAGATGTCCTCCATGTAGAAATGGGAGTGGCTGGCGAGGACGTACACGTTCTTTCGCGTCTGCGTGCGAAAGGTCACGAGTTGCCCATACACCTTCCGCCCACTCTGGGTTTCCTGGGGCGCCTCATTCATACTGTGGCCAGCGGAAAGACTGTCGGGCAGGGCCGCGTGCATGCCTACCACCATGGTGCGGATCTCGGAATTCTGCGCAGCCCGCTCCAGTTCGGCGGAAAACCACCTCAACTGGTCTTCATCAAACTCTTCGTCCGATGCATTGTCGAGGGTGATAAAGTCCACTCCCCCCTGAATCCAATGGTAGTAAAACTTGACGAGGCGATCCTGGGGATCGTCTCGCAGTCGTTGTGCTTTGAGTTCGGGGGTGTCCAGCCAATCGGCAAACTGCTGGATCGCCGCCGCCCGGGTTTTGGGGGCAATGGTTTCATGATTTCCCAAGGCCAAATAAACCGGTAGATCTCCGAAAGGAATGAGCTGGTGTTCGATAAAATCGGGCCAAGCTGCCTTTAAGTAGGCGGGTCGATCGACTCCTTGATGAAGTTGGGCAAAATCCTGATCGATCGCGTGGATGGCCCGGAAATCTCCCAAGTGCCAGTAGAACGAGGCGCCATCCTTTTGAACCTTTTCGGCGATGGCTGGCAACACCACGTCGCCACAATTGCGAGAGTCTCCGGAAACGGCAAAGTACCAGACTTTGCTGGTCTCTTTCTTTGCGCCTTTCCCTGTTCCCCTCTTAGCCGTTTTCCCGGCCGCGTGAACAGGGATACAGGTTAACAAGATTGCCAAGCAAGCTGCCCATCTGTGCATAGTTCGCCGAGTCATCTGGTAGACCTTTCACCCGCGGAGCCTTCGCCCGGGTTCAGCACAGCAGCCCAGTGGTAGAACTCTCCTGTTCACAGTCGATGACATCGACCGCGAGGCCAGCGAGCGAGGTTTCCTTATAACGTGTCTGCCTATCCTCTCCCGTTTGATACATGGTACGCGTTACCTGATCAAGGGACACTTCGTGATCTTGCTGGTCGCATGGCGATCAGACGGTCAAGCGCTACATGCGCAAGCTGCCTGGAAACCAGCCACACTGAGTCGCTCCTGCGCAGCCGACGCTAGCAGAAAAAGCAATCCTCACAAGCAAAAAAAGAACGAGGTCGCACCTCACGTTTCGTGCTACGGTTGCACCCGTTGAACAAGATTCCAGCCGATTTGTGAGATGAACATGAAATTCTGTCCGAACTACTCATGCGTTGCGTACGGACGCGTAACTTACACCCAAGCAACCCGCTGCGCGTTTTGCAGGTGGGATCTGAAACCACCTCGGATGAAGAGTGAAACTCTGACCCAGCAACAGATCCATCCAGAGTCCACCGATAAGTCCCTGGTCGCCACTTCCCGAGTGACTTCCAGGCCCCAGCTTCGAGTCCGGCAGAAGCGCAGCTCGAACCTTCTGCCCCACACCGCGTAACCAGAATCAGCTTACACTGCGGTAACTTGTGGGACCCTGTTGGGACGTCCTAACATTTTCCCGCATGGTCTCTGATCCATTGCGCCCGAACGCCTCGGCTCCGGGGCTGAAGCCCGACCCGGAGATAAAGCCGACGGACGAGGACGTCCTCCGGGCCCTCGTCGAAATCGAAAACGCCACATCGCCCCCGCCGACGGCCGACTCGCCCATAACGGTTGTGGGAGATCGGCCACGATTCTTCCGGAGTTCGTCCGTTTTTTGGCTTCCGGCCGCGGTTGCATTGATTGTGCCGGCAATATTGGCGGGGAACTTCGCCCAGAAAAAGATTGCTCCTTCGTCCATGAGGCAAACCGACCGACGCGGCCCTGGGCAGACCTCGACGGTGGATTCGGCCACACAAGCAGAAGCCGAACAGCTGCTCGGACGGATCGCCGCCGGGGAATCCGGGGCAGCCGACCAAGTGCTGGCCCAGTCCGCCAGCTGGACCGGCAAAACCCATCGGACCCCGAAAGCGGACCAATTCATCTTGACCGCATTGAACCTGCCCGATATGCACGCCCGCGAGGCAGCCATCTCCGCGGAACTCGCACTGGACGCGGTACCCCAGAACGAAGCGGGGCTCAGCATGCTGAAGGAAGCTGTCGGGAACCCGAGCCAGCGGGTCTGGGCACTGTGGATGTTCGGGGCATTGGGAAACCGAGGGGTCGATCCGGTGCACACCGCGAAGATCCTCGCATCGTACCTGTCCGACCCGGATTTCAATGTACGAGCATCGGCCGTCAATGGGCTTGCTCTGCTCGCCACCGATGAGACCGTCCCTATGATGCTGGACCGGTTTCGCAACGATCCCTCTCCGGTTGTCGAGGAACGTGCCGCCTGCGGCCTCGCCCAATCGGGCATGTACACCCGCGAGCAACGCCTGACCGCAGCCGCGGGCATGGCTGGTTGGCTCGACGACTCGCTGCTCTCCACACAGCAACGAGCCTGGGCGTTACAAGCCCTCCAAGATATTTCGGGACAGAATCTCGGAACCGGCTCCGCCGTATGGCGGAACGGGTACGAGAGCCCTCGCTGAGGTCTCGATTCGGGTGGACAGTCGAACCCACCGAGCCCGCGCCGCGACTCTTCAGGAAGTTTATGATTCTCACGCACCGGGTGCGCCGTTCATTCGTCGAAGGGACTGCTTCTGTCGGCCGTCCGGATTAAAATTCACCGGGGCCAGCCATCGTTCAAAGTTTGCCTTGCGCGCCGGCCACTCGGAATCAAGCATCGAGTACCAGGCCGTGTCGCGATTGCGGCCTTTGACAATCATGTGCTGACGGAAGACGCCCTCGAACGTGAACCCGAGCCGCAAGGCCGCACGGCGTGACCGTTCGTTGAGGGCATCGCACTTCCACTCATAGCGGCGATAGCCCAGGTCATCGAATACATGGCGCGCCATCAGGTACAGGGCTTCGGTTGCTCCAGGCGTGCGCTGGAGCGCCGGCGTGAAGAGAATATTGCCGACTTCTATGCACCGGTGCGCCGGTTCGATACGCAAACAGGAGGCGTATCCGACCGCAACGCCCGAGCTGTTGTTGAGAATGCTGAAAAACAACGGGTCCTTTGAGGAAGCCATCTGCCGAAGCCGCCCGTCGAAGGCGGCACGGTTCGGGAAGGGCCCGTCAAACAGATAGCGCCAGAGCTGTTCACGGTCCTCCCCGTGGCTGCCTTCGTAGAGGGCCCGGGCGTGTGCCGCCGGATCAAGAGGGAGCAGGGTGACGATGCGGCCTTCAAGGGTGGTCGGCTGCGGAGTGCCTGCGGCGGAAGAGTCCACCAGCGCACCAAGAAGCGGAGAACTTCTTGTGTCAGAAATGGTCATGCCTAAGTTGTCCTCGCGCTTCAGGCTATCACTCCCCTGGAATGGGTCGAGAGAGAGCCGCTCTGGTCCGCGAAGAAGGGGCAGAGAGGACCTTGAAGGCTTCAGTCGGACTTGTGAGCGATGGCGTAGTAACCGCTACGGGTCTGGATCTTGTAGCCCTGCTTGGAGCGCAGCTCGAGCTTGCGGAAGGTGCCGTCCTGAACGCCGTTGGTCGGGGTATAGCCGAGGTTGTACTGGCTGCGGAGTTCGCGAGCGATCTGGTCGAAGGCTTCTTTGAGCTTGTCGAACTTGTTGCCGACTTCGATGACGCGGCCGCCGGTTTCGTTGGCGAGTTTCTTCATTTCGGAATCGCCAGAGTAGCCGATCCCGCCATAGAAACCGCGATCGGCGATCAGGAGGACATAGACGATGGAGTCGGATTTCTGGGCAGCTTCAATTGCGTCCTTGTTACGGAGTTGGCTGCCGTTGTCTTCGCCGTCGGTCAGGATGATCATGGCCTTGCGGCCAACCTCGTGGGCGAGCTGGTCGTGGGCGGCCAGGTAGACCGCGTCGTAGAGCAGCGTGCCGCGGGGATTGCTGGTCGGAATCGGGCCGCCACCCAGGCCAGGGAGCGAGCCGCCTCCGCCGCCGGTATTGACTTTGGCTTTGTTGAGGGCGGCTTTGAGGCGATGGACGTCGTTGGTGAAGTCCTGGAGCAGGTCGACGTTGACGTCGAAGTCGATGACGAAGGCTTCATCTTTATCATGCAGGATTTCACTGAGAAAGGCGCCGCCGACTTCCTTTTCCATCTCGAGCACCCGCATCTGGCTACCGCTGGAATCGATCAGAATTCCAAGGGTCAGGGGCAGATTGCTTTCGGCGGTGAAGTACTTGATGGCCTGCGGCTTGCCGTCTTCCAGGATTTCAAAGTCGGCCTTGGTCCGGTCGGGGATCAGGGCGCCTTTCTTGTCCTTGACGTTGAAGAACAGTTGCACCACGTTGACCCGCACCTTGAGGGTGTCGATCGACTGGTCCTGATCGGCTGGCGTCGGGGTCTGCTGGGCGACCAACGGGACCGAGCCCGCCAGCGCAAACGCCAGGGACAGCAACGCCGGGAGCATACGGGCTGTGGCCATGAGACGATTCTCGTGGAACTTCTGTTAGTCTAATCCTGTAAGCTTGGATGCACCAATTCACTCGGTTTGAGCATCCCAAAAGCTGTACGGTTGCCTGCCGTTGGAGAATAAGACCTTGGGTCAGGTGATTTCGCGAAGTTTCTGGATGGGCGCGGCGCTCCTCGTCGCCGCAAGTCTGGCCGGAGGAATTGCTGGGGCCCAGGAGCAGGAGCAAAAGCCGCAAGGTCAGCAGGATATCCCGGATGCGCCATCGGCCACACGGCCCGTGCAGCCGTTCCCTGCAAACTTGCCGCCTTCGAGACCTGAGCCGCAGCCGGAACAGCCCGCGCCGCCGGCAAATCAGCCCGCGCCGGGGGAAGCCAGCTCCGCGCCGCCGCCCATGCCGCCGATCAAGAGCGTCCCTGCGGGTGGAGCCACGGCTGAGGGGATGAACTCCCGGGAAGATCTTTACACGTTCAGGGTCACAACCAATTTCGTGTTGGTGCCGGTCACGGTGAAAGATGACGCCGGGCACCTGGTGGATGGCCTGCTGCCGAAAGATTTCACGGTGTTCGAGGACGGGAGAAACGAACAACTCAAGTTCTTCACCAGTGACCCGTTCCCGCTTTCGGCCGCCGTGGTTCTCGACACCGGCATGTCCGATGTCGCACTGCAGAAGATCAACCAGACGTACTCGGCGCTGGCGGGAGCCTTCAGCCCCTATGATGAGGTTTCGCTCTATACCTTCAGCTCGACGGTGAGCCAGGTCACCGACTTCTCCTCGGTGGGTCAGAAGCTGACGGCCGTCTTGAACCAGATGAAGCTGGAGCGCGGACGCAACAACGGCGTACCCGTGATGAACGGACCGCTCGGGCCACAGGGACCTACCGTGAACGGGGTCCCGGTTGAGCGTCCCGGAGCCCAACCCAACATCGCGCCTCCCAAGGATGTGCGAGTGCTGAACGATGCCATCCTCAGGGCGGCTCTGGATCTGAGCAAGCGCGACCGGGCTCGTCGCAAGATCATCTTCGTCATCAGTGATGGACGAGAGTATGGCAGTCGGGTTTCCTACAGCGACGTGCTGAAGGTCCTGCTCTCCCGCGAGGTCACGGTGTACGCCGTCGGCGTGGAAAGCGCATCCATTCCCGTTTACAGCAAGCTGCAAAAACTACATCTGCCTCACTACGGCTACGGGGACATTCTGCCGAGGTATACCGGCGCAACCGGGGGCGAGGTCTTTTCGGAGTTCAGCCGGGACAACATTGAGTTGGCCTATGCCCGCGCGACCCTCGACGCTCGCAACCAGTACACCCTCGGGTATACCACCCGGGCCACTCCCAGCAGCGCCTATCGTGACATTGAGGTCAAGGTCGCTCGACCGGCACTGAAGGTCAACGCCAAGACAGGGTACTATCCTTTGCCGGCAGCGAAATAGCCGGTTGAGCGTTTCGGCTCACTGCTCACCGGTAACCTGCGTAACCTGCCGGTAATAATGGGCCATATGGTATAAAGACCAGCAGCACCCCAAGGGAGATTTTCGTGCGTTGGCCCTCCAGCGGGTCGGAGTTGCCTCGACAGCAGGTCTATTTAGAGGAAAGTCTTTGAGTTTCATCAATTTTGCAGCCCGCGAGATCAACTGCAAGATCGTGTATTACGGCGCCGGTTTAGGCGGCAAAACCACGAATCTGCAGCATATCTACCAGAAAACCGCCGAGCAGCAGAAGGGCAAGATGATCTCGCTCGCCACCGAGACCGAGCGCACGTTGTTCTTCGACTTCCTGCCGCTCGACCTGGGCTCGGTGCGCGGTTTCAAGACCCGCATTCACCTGTATACCGTTCCGGGTCAGGTGTTCTACGACGCCAGCCGCAAACTCATCCTGCGCGGGGTGGACGGGATCGTTTTCGTGGCCGACTCCCAGCAAGAGCGCATGGACGCCAATGTGGAAGCGCTCGACAACCTGATGGACAACCTCAAAGAGCATGGCTACGACTTCTTCAAGATTCCCTACGTCCTGCAACTGAACAAACGCGATTTGCCCAACGTCTTGCCCATCGACGCCCTGTCCAAAGAACTTCGCCGGAAGAGCGAGCCTATGATTGAGGCGGTAGCCTTCCAGGGAGCGGGTGTGTTTGAGACGCTGAAAGAGATCGCACGTCAGGTGTTGATGGAGTTGAAGCAGGGCGGGTAGGAACAGTCGTTGGTCGTTGGTCCTTGGTCCTTGGTGGTTAGGGCAGGATAGCCCGCAGCGTTCGCGCCCTTCGCAATAACACCCCGAATTTCTCCCGGCCCGAATCAGGGCGGCGGTTTCAACGCCCCACCAGCAAAAAGGGCGCCGATTTCGGCGCCCGGCTTACGAACCGCCAGACAACTACTTGGTATCCGCCAGCGGACTGGCGCCAAACTCGCGGCGTCCGTTGACGGTCTTCACGGCGCGCGCCGCTGCGGGAGGCGCCCCGGCGGCGGCCCCGTAGCGCTCGAGCAGGACCGGCACCATCGCGCCCTCGGCTTCCTTAACAAAGGTCAGGCGGCTCTCGCCCGCCATGTCGATGCGCACGAAGTCACCCAGCTTTACCTGTCCGGTTGCGACCAGGTTCGCCAGCGGGAACACGATGTTGCGCTCAATGGCGCGCTTCAGATGACGGGCCCCGTATCGCGGGTCGGTTCCTTCCTGCAGCAAGAACTCCTTCACCTTGGAGGTGCAATTGAAAACGAACTGATTCGCGCCCGTGGCCACCAGGACGCGTTGCTGCACCATGCCCAATTCGATTTCGAGAATCTGCTTGAGATGTTCGGGCCGCAGCGTCTTGAAGACAACAACCTTATCGATGCGGTTCATGAACTCCGGCGTGAACTTCCGGCGCGCGGCTTCGATCGCCGTACGGGAAATCTTCTCGTCGAGCTTAGCGTCCACTTCCGTGGCCTGCGTGGCGAAGCCCATGCCCCCATCCACCAGGCCGCTCATTTCGCCTGCGCCCAGGTTTGAGGTCATGATGATGATGCATTGCGAAAGGTCCACCCGCCGGTTATCGCCGAGCGTCAGTGTGGCCTTATCCAGAATGCCGAGCAGGAGCTGCCACAGCGAGTCGGACGCCTTCTCGATCTCGTCAAACAGCAGGATCGAGAGTTTCAGCTTGTCGGTGTGCCACTGGTTGAGCGCTTCCTGGGTCAGAAGCGGGTGGGTCTCGCGGTGCCCCAGATAGCCCGGAGGCGACCCGATCAGCTTGGCAATTTCGTGGGAATGCTGGAACTCGGCGCAGTCGATCTTGATGCAGGCCCGGGCATCGCCGAAAACAGACTCGGCCAGAGCCTCGACCACGCGGGTCTTCCCGGAACCGGTGGGCCCCAGAAATAAGAGATTGCCGACCGGACGCCCGGGCGCGTTGAGTCCCGCCAGGAACATCTGGTAGATCTCGACGACCTTATCGAGGGCCTGGTCCTGGCCGACAATCTTGCGGTGCAGAGCGCTGTCAAACTCTCTGGCATCGTTACTTCGACGATTGGGATCGAGCACAGTGGCGAGGTTCGTTCTCATAGGGTCGTAGGGCCCTTTCTTAATTTTCCAGGGCCGGTTCGCTCTTTCCTGGGACGACTTGGTTTTGTTCTGCCGACTACCCGGTGAACGACAAAATTTGTCACTCACCACCCGCGCCATTGATGTTGCAAGCCGTTCGCCATCCCAAAAATAACTTACCAGCAGCCCAGTTCGTGATGTGTTAGATGCTTCTTACAGGGCTCCAGAGCCTTTATCCGCAGGCCGGGAGATGCGGGCAAAGCGAAATTCTTTGCGCATCCGGGAAGATTTCTTGTCGTTTTCCTCTAGCCGGCTCCCCACCTATCTGGCCTTGGTCCGACGTAACTGGCAGGCTCAAAAGACGCGGGCTAGTATCCGCCCAGGGTCGCTTCAGGAGAAAAACTTGCGTCGTCTGGGAACTTTTTCGCTCATGTTCGGGGCCTTGGTGGCTCTGACTGTCCTCGCCTGGTGGTCGCTTTCCAGGATTCCAGCCGCGGCGGCCCAGGGGCCCGTCCAAATCGTGCGGAGCAGAACCTCCGGCCATACCGCCCAACTTACCGACCTGGCGCTGACCCCGCCGATGGCGCCGCCGGGAACCGAGTTCTACGTCGCGAAGCGGGGAGACAGCATCGGCTCGCTGGCACGGAAATCTTTGCGGCGGACATCCTACCTCACTTCCAGCCAATTGGCAGAGGCGATTCGCAAGGCAAACGGGGATCGCACGGGCAACAACTTAAAGGCAGGCGAACAACTCCTCCTGCCCGGCATTCTGGCGGCTCCGGTGACAGAGAAGTCCATCCCGGTTCCCAAGGACTTTGAAGTCCGCGCCATCTACCTGACAGGCGTGATGGCGGGCAGCGACCATGGCCTGCGCATCATCCGGCACTGGCGCGAAGTGGGCGGCAACGCGGTGGTCTTCGACATCAAGGACAGCGATGGCAGCGTCAACGTTGCGTTCGACCATCCGCTCGCCGGTCGCCAGCACACCTACATTCACGATCTGCCCAAGTTTACGCACTTCCTGCATACTCAGGGCATGCACGCCATTGCTCGCATCGCGATGTTCCGCGACCAGCGCTTGGTCGAGACGCATCCCGAGCTGGCGGTGAAATCGGCTCGTACCGGGCAGTCGTGGCGTGAGAATGGAAAGCTGGTGTGGACCGATCCTTCCCAGCCGAAGGTCGAGGAGTATGACATCGCGCTAGCCAAGTACGTGGCCGACTCGGGCGTGGATGAGATCCAGTTCGATTACGTGCGCTTCCCCGCCGAAGGCGATCAGAAGGACGCTACTTTCCTCTTTCAGACCGAGCACCCGACCTGGCACCGCGCGGACGTGATCACCGATTTCCTAAAGCGCGCGTATGCCGAGCTCCATCCCAGGGGCGTGCTGCTGTCGCTCGACGTGTTTGGCGTGATGGCGTGGCAGCGTCCGGTCGACCTGTCGCACACCGGCCAGGACATCGTCGGGATGGCCAAGTACTGCGACGTACTCTCGCCCATGATCTATCCCTCGCACTTCTTCGGCATGGATGGCTATGACCACCCCGGGGACGCGCCAGAGCATTTCATCGGCGAGTCGATGGACCGGTTCACCCTCATCACGAAAGACATCCACGCGGTCATCCGGCCGTGGCTGCAAGCTTTCAGATGGCGCACCAAGACCTATTCGCCGCAGTACATCAAGACGCAGGTGCAGGTTGCGAAGGAGAAGGGTGGCATCGGCTTCTTGTTCTGGAACGCGGGGAACGACTACTCGAAGCCCTACGCGGCCATGCCGGAAATGCGGGCGGCGAAAGACAAGTACTTCCGGGGCGATGAATTGCCAGCGGCCGCAGCGGCGCCTGCGACTGCAGCGGGCATGCCTGCCGGCGGCGGACACTGATTGGGCGCTGGCTTGCGCCGGCTGCGAAACCTGCGCGCCAACCGACCGTCCGGCAAGCGCAGTTCAACTTCACATCCATCGCTGGTCGAGATCGTCAAATCCCAGGCGACCCTGCGCCCGGTTTGCTCGGTTATAATTGTCAGTTATTTGCTCGCGTCTGCACGCATTTCCTCAACCGCCGTGCCGCCGGCAAAGCTAGAGCGCGAGACTTGATGAGGTAAGGAGTGTCCATGGCGATTCAAAAGACCGAGAAAATCTGGCACAACGGCAAGCTGATTCTGTGGGACGATGCCCAAATCCACGTGATGTCGCACGTGGTTCATTATGGGTCGTCGGTATTTGAGGGTGTCCGCTGCTACGCGCTGCCGGGCGGCCCGGCTATTTTCCGCGCGCAGGAACACGCCCAGCGACTGCTCGATTCTGCCAAGGTCTATCGCATCGACGTGGACTACACGCGCGAGGAGATCGTCGCTGCGATGTGCGACGTGGTCGCGAACAACAACGTGTGGCCTTGCTACCTGCGGCCGATCGTACTGCGCGGCTACGGCGAGGCCGGTGTGAATCCGCTGAACTCGCCGACCGAGGTCTACGTCATCAATTACCCGTGGGGCAAGTACCTGACCTCCGACACCGACCAGGGTTGCGACGTGTGCGTGTCTTCGTGGACGCGCCTTGCCCCCAACACCCTGCCCGCCATGGCGAAGGCCGGCGCGAATTACATGAATTCGCAGCTCATCAAGATGGAAGCGGTGATCAACGGCTACGCCGAGGGCATTGCGCTGGACTCCAATGGCTATGTCAGCGAAGGCTCGGGCGAGAACGTCTTCATCGTGCGTAATGGCGCGCTGCAGACCGCACCGCTGGGCAATTCGGTGCTCCCGGGTATCACGCGGGACTCGATCCTGCAGATCGCCCGCGACTTGAATCTCACCGTCACGGAGCAAGTCATCCCACGCGAGTTGCTTTACATCGCCGACGAGGCTTTCTTCACGGGCACCGCAGCGGAAGTCACACCGATACGCTCGGTCGACAAAATCAGCGTCGGCAAGGGTGTCACGGGCCCGGTCACCAAGGCGATTCAGAAGGAGTTCTACGCCATCGTGAATGGGGAAAAGGCCGACCGCCACACCTGGTTCACTCCCGTGAAGGTGCGCGCGAAACAGCCGGTGCACGCCTAGGGAGTTTCCCGTAATCCCGTCCGAAGCCGCCTTCCGAGGCGGCTTTTTTGTGCCAAACCCGTGCCCACGGCCGTCTCCGGCCCAGATTACTTAGGTCATCTTGGGGAAGGTGACGATTCGGGTCATGATGCTGGAGCGGTTGTCAGCTCCTGGCTCTCCAGTTCGTGGTCTGCCCCGACCCGCTGGCCGCTGCCCCTGGGGGAAGTGTCGAATGAATATTGATGATCTGCTGCGAATCGCGATGGAGCGGCGTGCTTCCGACTTGCACCTGAAGGTTGGCAACTACCCGCACCTGCGCATTGATGGCGAACTCGCGCCGCTCACCGACCAGCCCCGGATCACGGCCGAGGACATGCTGACCATGGCCTTCAGCATGATGTCAGCGCGCCAGAAGCAGAAGTTCAAAGAGACCACGGAAATCGACATGGCCTACGGGGTCGCCGGTCTGGGCCGCTTCCGTGTCAACGTCTTCCAGCAGCGCGGCAACGTGGGCCTGGTGCTTCGCGTCATTCCGACCAAGATTCGCGCACTCGACGAACTCTACCTGCCGAAGGTGGTCGAGCAGATTTGCGATATGCCGCGCGGCCTGGTGCTGGTGACAGGCGTCACCGGTTCCGGTAAGTCCACCACGCTGGCCGCGATGATCGACCGCGTGAACGCGACCCGCGCCGAACACATTATCACCATCGAAGACCCCATCGAATTCCTGCACCGCGACAAGAAGGGCTACGTCAACCAGCGCGAGATCGAAGTCGACACGCCGTCCTTCTCGGCGGCCCTGCGCGCCTCTCTCCGTCAGGATCCGGACGTGATCCTGGTGGGCGAAATGCGCGACCTGGAAACGATCGGCACCGCCATCCACGCGGCCGAGACCGGCCACATGGTGTTCTCGACGCTGCACACCCTGGACGCGGTCGAAACCATCAACCGTATCATCGCAGTCTTTCCGCCGCCCGAGCAGAAGCAGGTGCGCCTGCAACTGGCGGCGATCCTGCGCGCCATCATCAGCCAGCGCCTGGTGAAGCGCGCCGACACCGAGGGCCGCGTGCCTGCGGTGGAAGTCATGATCAACACCGCGTTCATCCGCGAATGTATTCTGGTGCCGGAAAAGACCCGCTCGGTTCGCGATGCCATCGCGGCCGGCACATCGCAATACGGCATGCAGACCTTCGACCAGTCGTTGTGGGATCTGTTCCAGGCAAACTTGATCGGCTACGAAACCGCTCTCGAGAACGCGTCCAATGCCGACGACTTCAAGCTACGCATGCAGGGTATCGCGTCGACTGCGGATATCTCACGGCAGTCGATGCAGTCGGCCGGCTTTGGCGGACGGTAGTTTCCGCAGCTCGAAATGTTGTCCTGCTCAAATCCTGGGGCGGGCGCCAAGCACGCCCCTTTTTTACGCGGGCCGAGCCCCCCGGTCTCGGCAGCCGAGCAAAGCGCAGCAGTTTCTTGCCCCACACCCTCACGGAATCCCTTCTGGTTGTGCGGGCCTCTGCGGGAGTTCTCGGCGCCCCGCGGCGGTAAAAAGCCTTCCACCAAACCTGGTCTTCGATTACCGTTGACCCGATGCCCTTTTCCCGCTCCCAGAAAAAGTTCTACACCGAAGGCGAACTCTACGAGTATGCGGTGGGCGCGTTGGCCCGTCGTATGCGCACCGTGGCCGAACTCAAGCGCCTACTCCGTCAACGAGTGGAGGCTGAAACTGAATTTGGGCAGACGCTGGTCGAATTGATCGTCCGCCGCCTGAAGGATCAGGGCTACCTGAACGATGCGAAGTATGCCGCGGCCTATTCTTCCTTGCGCCGGGACAACCAGAAGTTCGGCCGCATGCGCGTGGTCACCGATTTGAAAGCCAAAGGCGTGCACGGCGAAGTCATCGACCTGGCAGTGTCGACGACCTACGACGAAGTGAACGAGGAGAAGCAAGCGCGCGCCTACCTGCATCGCAAACGCGTCCAGAAGCCGCAGGAGCAGAAACAGGCGGCGCGGATTTTCCGGCTGCTGACGCGAGCGGGCTTCCGCTCGAAGACAATTTTCATGATCCTCAAGAAGTGGGATGTGGACGAGCAGACGCTGACGGCGCTGGAAGAGAGTACCGAGTAGCAAGCACCGAGCGAACAGAAAAAAGCGAGAAACAGGATTGCTCGGGAGTTGTGAGCAGATCTCTCGTAGAGAACTGCTTTTTCTACGACTCCATTTTGGTCGCGGCCTCCCGAAGGCAGAACCAGAACTCTCAGGGCCCGGCGCTGTCCGGTGTAGGCCTCGAGCATGTCACAGGCCAGCCCAGGCTTATTGCGATCCAGGAACTCTTGGGTGTCCGATGGACAGCCTTGTGGCCCAGGAGGGCGCCGGGCGGCATGTTTCGTGTCCCACGCAAGATCTCTGGGGATCGCTGCCCGGAGCTGGAGAAAATCCACAGGGATGGGATTGGATTCCGGGCGGAACTCCCGTTTGAACCCCAAAGCGCCAACCGCCCGTTGAAGTCAAGTCTTTCCTCGGTGGTTTAAAATAGGAGTTTGGCACTGGCGAGCTATTCCTTACGATCCGTCGAGGCTTCCTAAAACACTCATGCTGACCGGCTCTCAAATCCGCCGTACATTCCTCGATTTTTTCATCGAAAAAGGGCACCGCGAGGTGCGCTCGTCTTCGCTCGTCCCGCAGAACGATCCCACTCTGTTGTTTACCAACGCCGGGATGAACCAGTTCAAGGACGTCTTCCTGGGCCTCGAAAAGCGCGATTACACCCGGGCGACGACCTCGCAGAAGTGCGTGCGCGCCGGCGGAAAGCACAATGACCTCGAGAACGTGGGGTTTACGAACCGGCACCACACGTTCTTCGAAATGCTCGGCAACTTCAGTTTCGGCGACTACTTTAAGAAAGAAGCGATCGCCTACGCGTGGGAATTGATCACCTCTCCGAAATGGTTCGGCATCCCGAAGGAGAAGCTCTACGTCACGATTTTCAAGGGCGAAGGCGGCGTGGCGCGCGATGCGGAGGCGTATGACTTGTGGGCGGCGCAGGGTGTCGCGAAAGACCGCATCTTCGAGTTTGGCGCAAAGGACAATTTCTGGCAGATGGGCGACACCGGGCCCTGCGGCCCCGCAAGCGAGATTCACTACGACCTGGGCGTGATCGCCAGTGACCAGGGCCACACCGATTGCGAATTCGGCTGCGACTGCGGACGGTATGTCGAGATCTGGAACCTGGTGTTCATGCAGTTCGACCGCGATGCGAGCGGGACGCTGACGCCGTTGCCGAAGCCCTCGATTGACACGGGGGCCGGGCTGGAGCGGGTGACGTCGGTGCTGCAGGGTGTGCTTTCGAACTACGACACCGATCTGTTTACGCCGTTGATCCAGCGGGCGGCGGAGTTAACAGGGACCTCTCTAGAGAAGGAATTGGAGAAGGAAGCGCACGCCAAATCAGCTGCCTCTCTGCGCGTGATTGCGGATCACTCGCGGGCGGCGACGTTTCTGATTTCCGATGGCGTGTTGCCGGCCAATGAGGGGCGGGGATATGTCCTGCGGAAGATCATCCGACGGGCAATCACGCACGGACGACTGCTGGGGCAGGCCAAGCCGTTCCTCTATCAGATGGTTTTTGCGGTCCGCGACGTGATGCAAGACGCGTTCCCCGAACTGAAGGAATCAGCTGATCAGGCCTCTAAGGTCGTACTTGCACAGGAGACCAGGTTCGCTCATACGCTGGATGACGGCACCAAAAGACTCTTTAACGATCTGGCAACCCTGGTTCGTTCGCTCCTTCTTTCGGAATACCGGGACACCCATGAGACGGTTCAGGACGCCATCATTCAGCGCTCCCGCTCGATCGAAAGCGATGCCGTGGCGGTCCGCGGCGTACTTCAGGATTTTCTGGAGGCTCCCAACTGGCAAAATCTAGCGTCGGTAAACAGCGAGCTATGGCGATTGTTCAACTCGAAGACTAACTATGATGGCGAGAAGGCCTTTAAGCTCTACGACACGTATGGTTTACCGCTGGATTTCATTGACGACCTATGCCGTGATACCGGGTTCATTCTGGACCAGAGTGGCTTCGATCGCGCAATGCAAGAGCAGCGCGAACGCGCCCGTGCCTCCTGGAAAGGCGCAGCGAAGCAAACCGCCAACCCCGAATATCAGAAGCTGCCAACGTCGGTCTTCGAAGGCTACCGCCAAACGCGCTCGGAAGACTGCGAGGTTCTTGCCCTGCTCCAAGGCGGGCAGGGCACACAGGAACTCAAGCCCGGAGACCAAGGCGAGGTGATCCTCGACCACACACCCTTCTACGCCGAGTCCGGCGGACAGGTCGGGGACCGGGGCTTGCTCTACGGTGACGATCACAACACGGTCGTCGCGGAAGTCACCGGCTGCTATTCCCCGATCCAGGGTGTGCGGGCGCACAAAGTGATCGCCAAGCAGGCGATTCGCGTAGGCGACAAGGTCGATGCGGTCGTCAACCCCGATATCCGCGAATCCACCATGCGCAGTCACACGGCCACGCATCTGCTGCATGCCAGTCTACGCGAGGTGCTGGGCGAGCACGTGAAGCAGGCGGGGTCGCTGGTCGTGCCCAACCACCTGCGCTTTGACTTCTCGCACTTCACCGCCGTCGAAGACGAGGAACTGCAGGACGTCGAAGACCTCATCAACCAGGAAGTGCTGCGCAACCGGAAGGTCGAAGTAATCCCCGACGTGCCCATTGACGTTGCTGTGAACGAGTATCACGCCATGGCTCTGTTCGGCGAAAAGTATGGCGACCGGGTGCGCGTGATCCGGATCGGCGACTTCTCCACGGAACTCTGCGGCGGCACGCACACCGCCGCCACCGGCGAAATCGGCCTGATCAAGATCCTGAAAGAGGGCAGCGTATCTTCCGGCGTGCGGCGCATGGAGGCGGTCACTGGCGAAGGCTCGCTCGAGCACTTCAGAAAAGATCATCAACTGGAGAACGTCGTCGCCAGCCTGGCCGCGCATTCCGAGGCCGCAACGCCAGCCGAAGCACTGAAGCTCGAACTCGAAAGGAAAGACGCGGAGATCAAGCGGCTGACACGCGAACTCGACCAGGCGCGAATGAAATCGGCTTCTTCCTCGGTTGCCTCCGCGGCCGAGAGGATCAAGGAAGTTCGCGGGGTGAAGGTTCTCACCCATCGCGTGGACAACCTCGAACGCCCGCAGATGCGCACGCTGGTCGATCAGCTGCGCGCCAGGGTGGGATCGGGCGTGGTGGTGCTGGGCTCCGCCACCGATGGCAAAGTGGCTCTCATCGCCGGCGTCACAAAGGATTTGACCAGCCGCATTCAGGCCGGAAAGGTGATCGGGCAGGTCGCCCAGAAGGTGGGTGGCAAAGGCGGCGGACGGGCGGATATGGCCGAGGCGGGCGGCGACCATCCGGAGGCTCTGGACGCGGCGCTGGCCGAGGTGGTCCACGTGGTGGAGTCGATGCTGGGGTAGCAGATCTCAGGTAGGCGATGTCAGGTCTCGGGTCTCGGGTCTTGGGTCTTGGGTCTCGGGTCTTGGGTCTTGGGTCTGGGTCTTGGATCTGGGACTCGAAGTTCGCCGGAGAAAACTGCCCGGATCCGAGGATCTATTATGGATGAGCGCATTTCGTTCGTCACCCATCAGGGCCAGAAGATCATGCTGGTCGACCTCAGCGGATGCGAGGCCAAAGATATCCTGTTGCTGTTGGACGAGATCCAGCGCACGGTAGCCCGCCATGCGCGCAATTCCCTGCTGACCCTTGCCGATCTCACCGGTGCCCACATCGACCGCGCCGTCGCCACGCGAATGAAAGAAGTGCTGGTCCTCGACCGACCTTACGTGAAGCGATCGGCGTGGGTCGGAGCGGAAAGTGTCCCGCATGTGTATTACGAGAACATCAGAAGCTTCTCCCAGCGCGATTTTCCGCCTTTCAAGACACGCGAGGAAGCGATGGATTGGCTGGTGAAGGACGACTAGAGGTGTCCGTTTGACTAGGTGGACGCCTGGCGGAGTGCCCGAAGGAACGTGGGCCGCAACTTTTCTGTCTCGCCCATCCGGGCGGAGTGCCGTCCCCTGAAGGGAACTCGGAGTGCGAAGGGCCGACCCTGGAGGGACTCGGCGGATATGGATCGGGCAACCCCACACTTACGCGCCAGGCTAATCTCTGCTGTCGCTCGGCGACTGGGGCACGCGAAACGCCGGGGCTGATGGTTTTATCTGGCTGTCCTCGCGCGGCGCGGAAGTGCCGGCTCGTTTTTCAGCTCCTCCACTTCAGCGTAACCGCCCCCGCCATCGGATGCTTCATCTCTTCTCCGCTGCGCCGTGCCTCAAGATACGCCTGCTTCAGCTGGAAATACCACTTCGCGGGGCGGTCGGCGTCGTCAATGAGCATAAGGTGCGGATTGTGCTTCAACCCCTCCGACTGTTCTTCCATCGTCTTGCGATCCTGCTCCACAAATTTCGCAAACACGAACTTCAGCAGCTCGGGTCCAAATGGCACCCAGCGGAAAAGATTCCACGCCGCCACCACGTCGATGCGGCATTGGCTCCGGGTGATGGGGGTCACCGTGGTGAGACTCGAGAACCAGTATTTCCCTGCCCGGATCGTCTCCCAGCGCATATTGGGCAGAGTGAAGTCGATGGTGGTGGTAATGGAATCGGCGGCCGCGTAGAGCTTCAGCAGTTTGTAGGGCGCACTGTTGGAGCTGGGCGTGTGCGCGCTCATGCGGAAGCCTTGCGGGATAGGCTCGAATGCCTTCTGCTTTTCATGGATCGAATCGCGGCTGCGCCACCACCACGCCTGGTGTACGAAGGGGCCGTGCGCCGGGTCCATTAAGCCAATAATGCCGTGGTCCACGCTGCAAGGCAGATCCGAGGTGAGATAGGCGAGCTGGTACTTGTCGCTGAACTTGGGGACGCGCGGCGCCGCGACGGTCACGTCGGCGCGCTTGCTGAATCCTGCGCCGGCCGGACCGGGCTCCGGGATGAAAACCCACAGGAAGTCGTCGTGCTGTTCGCAGGCGAAGCTGCCAGCGAAGATGCGGTCGACTTGCAACTTCTGGTCGGCAGTGAGCGACGGGATGAGCTGGCACTGGCCGCTGTGGGCATCGAAACACCAACCATGGTAGCCACATTCGACCTGTCCGCCTTTGAAGCGTCCGCAGGAGAGCGGCATGCCGCGATGCGGGCAGGCATCCCGCAGCGCGAAAGGCCGGCCCTGCGGGTCGCGGCCAACGACCAGAGGCGTTTCGAGCAACATGGCTTTCTCGAGTCGGTTGCGGCGAACCCTTTCGCTTGGCAGCGCCCGGTACCAGAAGCCGTGAAGCATCAGCGAATCGGGGCTTTGGCGTTGGGGGGATTGGTCGAACATGGGCTGACTCCGAAGCCTACTACAGCGTATGTCGGCAGGACAAAGAAGACCAGCAGACCCGGCGTTTTCTCCCCGCTCTTCTCTCCGGCAACTTCGACTGTGAGATGGCGAATTGAGCGGTGGCGGACGATTGCACAGAGTCCCGGGGCAGATGCGACCTGCGCGCGTCTTGCTGCCCCTACGAGATTTGTTTCTCTTCCGCCTCTTCGTTTTTGGGCTTCTCGAACGTGTAGATCTCTTTCAGCAAGTCATGCTTGCCACACAACCCACCCAAGCCGTAGCCCACACCCGTGCAGAACGGCGCCGCAACCGTCATTGGTGCCAGCACGCGCACCGCATCCCCTGCCCGCTGGATGTCGAAGAAGTAGGCAATTGCCGACCTTGACTTGCCAGGACCAATCCGGACCGACGATGGCAGGTGGGGCTGGCCCTGGAGCGCTCGACAACCACCAGGGCTGGAACGACCACGCCCAAATCGCAACCGAATTTGCCCGGACCACAACCTAGCCGATCGGCAGAGCTGGAACGATAGAGCTGGAACGATGCTGACCAGTTCAAAGTGCTCGAAAAACCAGTTCGGTGGCCGCGCGGTTACTGTAGATCTGGAGGACCGGCGCCAGCCCTCGAAACCACCGGCCTACGAGCCACGGGAAACAGCTGACTGCGCAGAGGTAAACAACCACCGTATGAAGCAGGAATATGCCACCATCCACCCGCCAATTCTGTGCCCCGACGAGGAGGACAGGAGGGTTCTGGCGTGGACGCGGGGGTTGAAGCCGCCATTCGGGGCGCGCCGGAGGCAGGCACCTGGGAACAGTGGGCCGCCGGACACCCCTCCTTGGCTCACGATCCGCGATATTATTTAATTAGTTTCAGTAACTTACGGCGATTACTTCGGTGGTTCTATGACCGTCGGAGAGATTGCCCCCTGCCCCCTTTGAGCCCTATAATCAAGCTACTCTGGTTGATGTTTTCTCCCGTCAGGTTCCGGGTGGCTAACAGCGAGGACTTCGTGTCTTTCGAACGAGGATGAATCCCGGATATGCGAAAGCACCTGCAAATCGCTCTGATGGCGGGTTCCGTAATCGCGACCTCTTTTTCTCTCATCACGCCCCCTGCGCAAGCGGCATCGGCGGAGGAGGGTTCCGCCACGCAACTGGTCGCCACCACCGACGACAACGGCCGCAAAATCTACGTGAATGAGTACGTGGAGGTGAGCCGGTCGCCCAAGAATAGGCAGGGCGCGGAAGCGCAAGGGGCACAGCCGAATCGGCTGGCCTACTGGAGCGCGAAGGAGAGTCGCTGGAAACCTGTTCCTCCCGCGAGGATGGGTAGGGCCCGATCAGCGGCGGCCGAAGTCAATCAATACCTGCACCAGGAATCAAGCCCCGAGAACGGTTCTTCCGTAACGGCGAATTTTCTGCGCAGCGGCCAGGCGTTTACCCAGCAGGACGTGGACGCGGCCATTGACCAGGCTGCGGCCCGGCATAACGTTGATCCAAATTTGGTGCGTTCGGTCATCAAGGTGGAATCGAATTTCAATCCCAATGCCGTTTCCCGCAAGGGCGCGATGGGGCTGATGCAATTGATGCCCAGCACCGCCCGGTCTTTGCACGTGAAGAATCCCTTCGACCCGCAGCAGAATGTGGACGCCGGCGTTCGCCACCTGAAGCAATTGCTCGAAAGCTACGGCGGCAACGTGAAGCTGAGCCTGGCGGCTTACAACGCGGGCGCGGGCGCCGTGGCGCGCAGCTCGGGAATCCCACGTTTCTCCGAGACTCAGAATTACGTGAAGCGGATCACCAACCTCTACTACGGGAGTTCGGAATCAGGCTCCCACATCCTGGGGAGCGTGGTCCATGATCCCGTTCGGGTTCAACGAGATGCGCGTGGTGTGCTGTATATCAGCAACACTGACTAGCGGTTTGGCATCTGTGTGGTGGTACTAGCGCCTCTCTGGTAAGCGGTTTTTCGAACACACGGTAACGGCTGGAAACGTTGAAGACCCTACATCGAAGCCAGCGCGGGTTGCGTCTGGGTGCGGCATTGCTTGGATTGCTGCTCTCGGGGCTGCCGGTTCACGCTCGCCTCCGGCACAGTGACGCGTGGGCGCGGGACCATTTCGCCCGGGCCGAGCGTATGCGCGAAGCGCTGAATGGACGTCCCGCCCAGGAGCGCAGCCGCCGGGACTACCAGCGCGTGATCGACTCCTACCGCCGGGTTTACTTCGGTTCTCCTACTTCTTCTAAAGCCGATCCCAGCGTGCTTGCGGTGGCCGAGTTGCAGGTCGAGATGGGCCGGCGCTTCGAAGAAAACAAGATCCTCGAGTCCGCCATCCGGCAGTATGAATTCCTGCGCCGCGAATATCCCGGCAGCAAGTACCGCTTCGACGCGCTGTTTACGATCGGCGAGATTTACAAGGACGATCTGGACGATCCCGACCAAGCCCACGCAGCGTTCCGGGAATTCCTGCGGCGCTATCCGCGTAACCGTCTGGCCGACGACGCCCGACAGGCCATCGCCGAGTTGAAGCGGGACGCGGCCAGCCTGCAGAAACTAGCTGCGAAGCGCGAGGCGGAAAAATATCAGCGGGCGGCGGAATCGGCCGCAAAGTCCACCAAGCCGGCGATCCCTACGGAAACAATCGCCGACCCCGCGAACGACCAAGACACGGATGCGGCTAAAGATCAGGGAACTGACACCGGCAGTGGCTCCAGCCAGCTGCCCCGGGTCACCAGCATTCGGCACTGGTCGACGCCCGACTATACTCGCGTGGCCATCGATCTGGAGCAGGACGTCAAGTTCGATTCGCGGCGCATCGACCATCCCGACCGGATTTTCTTCGACCTATACGATACCAAGCTCGCCTCCACCCTGGTGGGCAAAAGCTTTGACGTGGACGACGGCTTCCTGAAGAAGATTCGCGTAGCCCAGTTCAAGCCCGGCAAGACCCGCGTCGTGCTCGAAGTCGATGATCTTTCTGACTACGACGCGTTTCTGTTGCCAAATCCTTCGCGTCTGATCATCGACGTTCACGGCAAGGAGTCGGGCAAATCCGGAGCGAGCAAGGGCGCCTCGGCGGCCGCGGACGCCAAGACCGACGCCCGGGGAACCGCGAACGGTAGAGGCACTGGATCGGCAACCAAGGTCGAGCCAGCCCTCTGGCCGGAGCCCGGCGACGACTCAACCGCGCCCGATACCGCAACCGAGGCCAGGCTCGAGAACACCAAGCCCACGGTTCGGACCGTCACCATTGGCAAGACACCCGTCAAGAAGATTATCGAAGCCGGCGATGACGATCCCCCAGAGCGGAAAAGAGCACCGGCTGCCCGTTCCGTCGAAGATTTGAGGCCAGAGCTGCCCCCGGAGAAATCATCGGTCGCCGATGCGTCGGTCGAGGACTCAACCGACGAGCTGACTCCGCCGAGGAGGAAACTGGTCACGACCCGCGGCAAGAGCAAGCGCAAAGGGGCCAGCAGCACGGCAGACATCGATGCCCGCGAGGCGCGGCCGACGGCCGCTGGGGATCGTTCGCTGATTCGGGCCCTGGGACTCAAGATCGGGAAGATCGTGATCGATCCGGGCCATGGCGGCCACGACACGGGCAGCATCGGTCCCGATGGGTTGCTCGAAAAGGACCTGGTGGTGGATGTAGGCCGGCGCCTGGGCAAGTTGCTTGAGACCCGGATGGGCGCGGAGGTGGTCTACACCCGCAGAGACGACACCTTCATCCCGCTGGAGACGCGCACCGCCATCGCGAACCAGGAGCGGGCGGACTTGTTCGTATCCATCCACGCCAACTCGAGCCGCGATTCGAGCGCGCGGGGTGTGGAGACCTACTACCTGAATTTCACGTCATCCCCCGATGCCCTGGAAGTCGCGGCGCGCGAGAACGCGGTTTCGGAGAAGTCGATCCACGAACTGGGCGACCTGGTGAAGAAAATAGCACTGAAAGAGAAAATCGAAGAATCCCGTGAGTTCGCCTCCAACGTGCAGCAGGCCCTGCACAGCGGGCTGGCGACGAAGAACTCGGGCATCCGCGACCGGGGCGTGAAAAAGGCGCCGTTCATCGTGCTGATCGGCGCCAATATGCCATCGATTCTTGCCGAGATCTCCTTCGTCAGCAATCCTACCGATGAGCGCAAGCTTGAGACCCCCGAGTACCGCCAGCGCATCGCCGAATCACTCTATCGCGGCATTGCCAAGTATGTGAGTGGGCTGAGCGGGGTCAAGGTCGCCAGCCGCGTCGCCAAGAACGAAGGACAGTAAACCAGTACCGGGTTGCGAGTGCTGAGGAAGGAGTGGTCGGAGGGCGTACGTTCCCAGGCTGCTCGGTACCCGCAACGGCTCATCCCCTGCGCGTTCTCTGGAAACTTTCTGGGCCCGCCTGTAGTCTAATAAGAGGCAGAGGCGCTATTCGGTTCTTCTTAATCTCCATAGGTCGATCCCCATGATCCGTTATCGAATCCTAATCCCGATTCTGCTGTTTTTTCTGGCCGCCACGGCCTTCCCTGCGCAGCCTCCAGCCCTGAAAGCGACCCCCCTCCCCATCCTTCCGAAAGCATTCGGGGGCTGGCAGATCAGGGAGTCAGTGCTGACCGGCAACGACCCCGCGATGGCAGATCCCACCAATCCGGGAATCTTGCAGGAGTACGGCTTCACCGATGTTGCCTCCGGCACCTACACTCGCGACGACGGGCGCACGCTCAGTCTGCGGGCGGCACGCTTTGCCGACACCAGCGGCGCCTATGGGGCCTTCACGTTCTACAAGCAGCCGGAGATGTTGAACGAGAAGATTGGTGACCAGGCCTGTTCGCTGAACAACCGCGTGTTGTTTTACCGCGGCAATGTGCTGGTGGACGCACGGTTCGACAAATTGAGCGCGATGTCCGCCGCCGAGCTTCGCGAACTGGCTGACAATATTCCGCTGCCCCCGGGCGGTGCGCGCAATCTGCCCTCGCTTCCAACCTATCTTCCGAAGCAGTCCTACGTGAAGAACACGGCCAAGTACATCCTGGGTCCATTGGCGCTCGACAAGATCGGCTCGCCGATCTCCGCGCAGCTGGTGGACTTTGGGGAAGGCGCGGAACTGATCCAGGGTACGTATGAGAGTTCGGGCGGCCAGGCAACGCTGGTATTGATCTCCTATCCCACGCCGCAGATCGCCGGCGAACACCTGCGCCGCATCGATGCTGCCCACGCGCCCCATGGACAGCAGCCTGCGGGAACTCCCCCCGTGGTCGATGTGGGCACCTTCTCCGACAAGCGCAGCGGTCCTATCGTTGCGATCGCCGCCGGACCCTTCTCGCAAAGCGAAGCAAAATCCTTGCTCGCTTCCGTTCACTACGATGCCGACGTCACCTGGAACGAGAACACATTCTTCGACAAGAAGAACAACCTCGCGAACCTGTTGTGGAACGTCATCATCCTCTGCGGAATTCTGATGGGGCTCACTCTGGTCGCCGGTTTTGCGTTCGGAGGAGTACGCATGCTGTTACCGCGCCTGCTGCCGCGGCGCGCCTCGGACGGAGAAACGGAATTCATCGCCTTGCATCTCGAGGAGGCGGCGCGGGAGCCATCAGGCAGGGTGCGGGTGTCGCACGGCTCCGCGGAGTCCTAGGCCTGGAACTCCAAAAGAGCTTGCCGCCAAGGGTAAGTCTTTCAATTGATGCACTTTAAGAGGTCTCTCACTGGTGATCGTCTCAAAATGCTACACTTTACGCGACTGTTGCCTTACTTTGTAAGAAGCTGAAAACAAAGACATTTATTATCGAGAAATCCCTTGACACCCCCCTTTTTCGGCTCATAAGATTTCGCCAGAAAGTTTTGGCGGACTTTGCCTTCCGTTAGAACTATTCTCCCTTGAAAAGAAAAGGCCGCCCAGTTGCCGGGTGGCCTTTTCGTTGTGATCGGTTCTCAGGTTCGCGGTCTTCCTTTCATTGCATACGGCAGGATGACGATTGCGGCCGCATCATGTCGTTGCCCTTCATGATCCGGCATTCGCGCCCGATGCACTCCTATCCATCGGTCTGCGGTCTGCGGACTCGTCGGCACATTGGAGGGAACCTTCGGCACGTCGAACCCCGCGCGATGAGGGCCGTCGATTCCCCTGGGTTCACAGGCGCGGTCTCGTTTCCATCCGAGTTCGGTCGCGTCGAGCAGACCAGCGGCAGCGCTAGACTCGCGTCTACCATCCCACCCTTCCCCATTGAACCCTCGCCAGGACTGCATGCGCGCGTTCACCAAGTGGAAGCGCATGGCGTGCAGGTCTTGCATGGGGTGCAGGTTTTAAAGCGAGGTTGAACATGCGCCACCCTGTCGTGCCGGGGTCGCGCGACCACGGTAGCCCAACTTTCGCACTTCAGGACGATTTTTCCCTGGCGCGGGGCGTAAGCCCCCGTAATCGCAACGCAAGATTTCGCAAAGCGCTGTAGTGAAGACCTACCCACTTCCGCTTGGAGGGGTTTTCTGTCATTGTGCGGATGAGATGTTTTTGCGGAGCACAGGGCGAAAGAAGGATGGGAAGGATCATCGCTACTTCAGCATCGTAGAGAGTCATCGGCTGAGCTCGGGCAAGATGGCGCAGCGCACGGTTCTGTACTTAGGCGAAGTCAACGACCAACAAGCGGGGGCCTGGCGCAAGAGCTTGGAGGTGTTCGACGAAGATCGGCAGAGCTCGCTCACGCTGAGTCTGTTTCCGGAAGACCGGGAAATTCCCCCGGATGCGGTGGATGGACTGCAAGTGAAACTGAGCGGACTGGAATTACGGCGAGCGCGAGCGTTCGGCAACTGCTGGCTGGCGTGCGAACTGTGGCGTCAGTTGGGCCTGGATGGTTTCTGGCAACAACGCCTGCCGGACGGACGAGAAGCGGTGCGTTGGGAGAAGGTGTTGCAGGTACTGGTGGTGAATCGGTGGATCGATCCGGGTAGCGAGTGGCGGTTGCATCGGCAATGGTTTCTGAGCAGCGCGATGGACGAATTGCTGGGAGTCGATTTTGCGGTGGCGGAGAAAGACCGGCTCTACCGCTGTCTGGATCGGATCCTGGAGCACAAGCCGGAGCTGTTCGTGTGGTTGAAGCAGAAGTGGGCGGATTTATTTCATGCCGACTTCGAGGTACTGCTGTACGACTTGACGAGCACGTATTTCGAAGGCGAGATGGAAGAGAACCCAAAGGCCAAGCACGGCTACAGTCGCGATGGCCGGCCGGATTGTTTGCAGGTCGTGATTGCACTGGTCATCACCCCGGATGGTTTCCCGTTGGCCTACGAAGTCATGGATGGCAATACTTCCGATCGCACCACCCTGCGCGGATTTCTCGACCAGATCGAAAACACCTACGGCCAAGCGAAACGGCTGTGGGTGATGGATCGCGGCATCCCCAGCGAAGCGATTCTGGCGGAGATGAGGAATCCGGCTCGGCCAGTGTCCTATCTGGTGGGAACCGGGAAAAGCAAGATCAAGCAATACGAAAAGAAGTGGCTCGATCTGCCCTGGCATAAGGTCCGCGACTCGGTGGAAGTGAAACTATTTGAGCAGGACGGCGAACTCTATGTGCTGGCTAAAAGCGAAGGCCGGCAACGCAAAGAGATCGCCATGCGGCGGAGACGGCTGGCCCGCTTACTTCGTAAGCTGCGTGCGATGCGCCGCAGCCTGCCTTCGCGGGATCAATTGCTCATGCGCATCGGCGCTGCCAAGACCGCAGCTGGCCGTGCCTTCAGCTTTGTGAAGATCCAAGTTCCCGACGCTCAGCAGCCTGTCACGCGCGAGTCCTTTCGTTTTACGGTGGACAAGAACAAACTGCAAGAGGCCGAACTACGCGATGGCCACTACTTGCTGCGCTCCAATCTCACTGGCGCAGACCCCGCTGTGCTTTGGACCCGCTACGTGCAACTGACGCAGATCGAATCTGCGTTTCGATCGCTGAAGAGCGAGCTGGGAATTCGCCCCATCTATCACCATTTGGAGCATCGTGTGGATGCACACATCCTGGTTGCTTTTCTGGCCTACTGCCTGCAAGTCACGCTCAAGAACCGATTGTGGCTGCTTGCGCCAGGTCTGACCCCAACGGCGGTGATGGAAAAGCTGGCTACCATCCAAATGATCGACGTATGGATACCCACGGTCGATGGACGCTGGTTGATTCTGCCGCGCTACACTCAGCCGGAAAAGGACACCAAAATCCTCCTGGAGAAACTCAAACTGGTGTTGCCAACTCAGCCGCCCCCACGGATCAGGGCGAATTTTTCAGCTGCAGAAGCTGCCTCCTAGCCAGCCGGTAGCCCCCGTCTTGTAGTGAAGACCTCTGAGTAGCCTTCTTTGAATATAAAGCACTTACTTCACTCAGCAGCCTCGAACTGCGAAAGTCGGGGTAGCCTCGGTGTCATAGGTTCTAATATCGGTAGGAGCGAATTAGTGGAATGGAGTCTGCGGAGTTTACTCTCCGCTCGCACGTTCAAGTTGAGCGCCTATCATTCTGCTGCCCGAGATGGAATCGTGGTTCGTGTTGTTCGTCCTGCGGGAGCACTTCACGCGCCAGGTCACCCACAGTATGACATCGCAAACTCCCCCCGGATCGACGCCCGGCACGATGCTCCTGCGCGTTGGGCAAAGATCAACCATGCGAAGACACTGCATCTGGTCATCGAAGCGGGCCAGGGCGGATCCCAAACAGCACACGATTCCGCAGTTCCTGTTCGAGCGGACGGCGCGGGAGAATACCCGGTGAACTGGTGGTCTGTGCGGAGGGAAGAAACCGGCAATCGTGGACTGCTCGAACTCCGGTTAGCGGCCCACGCGGGGGCCTGCGCACACGCCCTCCAGGAGTCGCGTGGCTCACCCCTATACCGGCCGGAACCGCTCCTCTTACATCGCCGCGAACCAAGAAATCCAGGAACAGAGGCAGCGGTCTCTCAGCGGGATAGGCCGCAAATGAGGGCGCACAGCGGGCATCCGCACTAGGACGGGCTCAGTGGCTCAGGGCTGGGGCTTCGGAGCCCGGTGCGCGCAGGTCGAACTATTGATGCATTCTTCCGGGAGCATCAGCCGTTCAACCGGCTTCCCGTTCACGATGTGCGACTCGATGATCTCATCGACATCTGCCGCCGTCACGCGCCCATACCAGACCGCATCCGGATAAACCACCACGGTGGGGCCGTGCTCGCACTGGTCGAGGCATCCCGACATGTTGGCACGAACCCTTTTCTTGAATCCTCGAAGCGCCAGTTTCTGCTTGAAGAGGAACTGAAGCTGGGCCTGCCCGGCAGAATCGCAACAGCCGCGCGGGTGTCCAGGTTCCCGCTGATTGCAGCAGATGAACAGATGCCTCTCGAACTTGGGCATGAAAACAATTTACAGGATTCCAAGCACAGATGTGGGATTCCAAAAGCGCTTGGGAGCAGGTTCGCAGCGGCGCGCCTCGCTCAGTCCTTCAGTGTCACCATCGCCTGGTCATTCTGGCAGAAGGTGGCCACGCGCTTCAGCCCACCCTGGGCTTCGGTCACGTACATAACCGGACCGTAACAATAGACTGCGTGTCCGGTAGCGGCGAAATACCACCGCCCACCTTTCCGGGGACGTCGGGTCGCTGTCTCCACGGGTGGGTGGGCCGGTGGCGTGAACCTCGGGACGGGTAACGATAACAACAACGCTAGGGTCAGTGCCTTCATAACGTTCTCACAGGGCCCTGGGAAACGGGCATTCAGATCGACATCAGACTTCGACGTGCGTCTGCTATATCAGAGGCCGGCACGGGCGGTCTTTCCGGTTCGGGTCGTTGTACCTTCCCGCCCTTGTTAGCGGTGCGAGCCTTCTCCGCTGGTGCTGCCTGGGTCGACGGAGCTTGAACCTCGGGATTGGTCTGCGCCTGCGTCTGGGCCTTCTGGGCCTGCGCAAACGCCGCTTGCTCTTCCTGCCTGGCCTTGCCCTTCATGGCGGACAATTCCGTGCTGTCGCCCAGCAACTGCTGGATCAACGAGCGCTGCGACTGAATGGTGTTCCCTTGTTCCACGATCAGCAGGGTCATCAGACCGTAGGAAATCAGAAACAGAATGGTCAGGACCGGAAGCATGGTGTGCTTCCGTCTGGGTTGAATTTCCGGAGTACCGAACAGTGTCGTCAAGTGCGCCCCCGAGTATTCGCCCCAACAGCAGGCGCCTCTGGAATTGCAGCTACTACGCCAATGACGGAAAATTCCCCAAGCCATTGCTGGACAATAGTTTAGGCACTAACCCGGGGGCGGGGAGGAAGCAACCAACTGCAACTCGCTGCACATAAAGGTAACCAGCCTTGTTACTGGGGTGACTGGAGCGGGCCAAAAGCGGCGCCCAGCAGGGGTCCGGGGACAGCCGGGAAACTTGTGCGCTGGGCTAGGTCCGCGCTTTCCCCGACAAGTTGCCAGTACAACCGACCCTATTTGCCGCCCATTACCAGCTTGGCAATGGTGGCCAGTTGCATGTTGGAAGTGCCTTCGTAGATCTTCCCGATCTTCGAATCGCGCCAGTACTTCTCGACCGGATAGTCTTTGGTGAAGCCGTAGCCGCCGTAGATTTCGATGGCCAGCGAGGTCACGCGCTCCGCTACCTGCGAACAGAACAGCTTGGCCATGGCGGCTTCTTTCACGAAGTTTACGCCGGCATCTTTCATGCGCGCCGCGTTGTAGACCAGCAGGCGGGCCGCTTCGATGTCCGTCGCCATCTGGGCGATCTGAAACTGGATACCCTGGAAGTCCGCCAGCGCCTTGCCGAACTGCTTGCGCTCCTGCGCGTACTTCGAGGCATATTCCCAGGCGCCCCGGGCCACGCCCAGCATCTGCGCACCGATGCCAATACGACCTTCGTTCAGCGTCTCGATGGCGATCTTGTATCCTTTGCCGACTTCACCCAGCACGTTCTCCTTCGGCACGCGGCAATCTTCCAGGATGAGTTCGCAGGTCGACGAGGCCCGGATGCCGAGCTTGTCCTCTTTCTTGCCGACCGTGAAGCCGGGGAACTCCTTCTCAACGATGAAGGCCGTGATGCCTTTGTAGCCAGCTGATGGATCGACGGTCGCAAACAGAATGAAGACACCGGCTTCCTTGCCATTGGTGATCCAGAGTTTGCGCCCGTTGAGAACATAGTCGCTCCCCTTGAGCTCCGCCTTGGTTTCGAGCGCGAACGCGTCGGAGCCGGACCCGGCTTCGCTCAGCGCATACGCGCCCACCGTGTCCGCCGCCATCCGCGGCAGATAACCCTTTCGCTGTTCTTCGGTGGTCCAGCGGACCAAGGCATTGTTGACGAGCGTGTTCTGCACGTCCACCACAACCCCTGCGGAAGCATCCGCACGGGAAAGCTCCTCCACCGCCAGGATGGCTTCGAAGAATCTGCCGCCCCCGCCGCCGTACTGTTCCGGAACCTCGATACCCATCAAACCAAGTTGAAAGAACTGGTGGATCAGATCCGGGTCGAAAACAGCCTTCTCATCCATCTCTTTCGCCAGTGGACGAACGCGCTCCTCTGCGAACTGGCGAACATTGTCGCGAAAGAGAATCTCGTCTTCGGTAAGGGTCGTGAGGGGCAGAGGATTGGCGGCGGGCGCAATGGCTTCCGGCATACGGATACCTTCAAGAGGGGAATGGCAAACTTGAAATTCTAGCACCTACGGGGAATGCCTGGATGGTTTCGAAACCAGTCAGGAACCGGTCCAGATGGTTCGGCCGGAAGCCCTCAGCTTCGCTTGCTGTACACCAGCTTGAGCCCATCACTCTGCAGGATGCGCTGGATCTGATTGCGGGCATGGATTGCCCAAGGACTGGTCGCATCAAGCTTGACGTAGGCGCGCCAGTGCGGCAGGGCGTTGCGGGGCTGCTTTATCTTTTCAAACGCAAGCGCGAGATTGTAGTGGGCGTCCGCGTAGGTGGGCGCCAGCTGCAATGCCGTCTTATAGGTTTGCACGGCGTCCTGCACGCGTCCGGTTTCATCCAACACGTTACCCAGATCAAAGTAGGCGAGCGCGTAGCGCGAATCGGATGCAATGGCCGCGCGGTAGTGTTTCTCGGCGAGCGTATAGTCCTGACGGTTGTAGTAGAGCGTTCCGATATTGATATGCGCCGCCGCGTGCGTGGGTTCGCGCTCGATGACTTTCAAGTAGGTCGCGATCGCTTCTGCCTGCGTGTGCGGATCCTCCTCGAGCGCGATACCGCGCGAGAACAGTTCGGCAACGTCAGGATCGGCCGGCTCAGGCCGCAGCGGCATGACTGGGGTTCTGGAAATGCCCTTCTGTTCCGCAGAAAAATCAAAGACGAACTGTCCGGCAATCGGTTCGAGCAGCTTGCCCTCGTGCCGGAACGTCACGCGATGGCGGTGGGAGAACGAGCCCGCCTCGAGGAGCGGGTTCTCCATGCCCGCCACCTGCTTCTGCATGGCTTCGAGTGACTGGCGAATTACTGCCGGGCGCACTTTTTTCGCGCACAGGTCGCGCACTTTCTTGATTTGCAGCAGGTCGAAGAACGAGTAACCCTCAGCGGCGGCAACCAGTCCGGCTTTTTCCCAACTCGCCAACTGACGCGCCGTGAGCCGCAGAATACGAAGCAGATCCGCTCGACTGTATCGGTACACGGTTGTATACGGTCTTCCTGATTCCATTATCCGGAAGCTACCTCCGCGTTGGCAAGAGGAAACCACCCCGCCCGGGAATCTCCCTGAACACTGCAACGGGAATTGTGCAGAAGCGGTGGAACACGCACGGACCAGCCGTGCCCCTGGCAAGACCTTCGAAAGGAGCGCCGGAACTGCGTTGCGGACACCCTATTTCCCCAGTGCCTGCTCAATGGCCGCAACCACCTGTGGCGAGTCGGGCGTAACTTCCGGCTCGAAGCGGGCCACGACGTTGCCATTGCGGTCGAACAGGAATTTCGTGAAGTTCCATTTAATCTCGCCGCCCGTCTTGGGATGCATCGAGGAGTCTGTGAGGTACTGATAAAGCGGAGTGATGTCGGAGCCCTTCACCGAAACCTTTGCCATCATCGGAAACTGCACGTTGTACTTGCGCGTGCAGAAGGTCTTGATCTCGTCATTCGTTCCGGGCTCTTGCGCGCCGAAGTTGTTGGCCGGGACACCCACGATGACCAGACCGCGGTCCTTGTACTTCTCATACACCGACTGCAATGCCGAATACTGCGGGGTAAAGCCGCAACGGCTGGCGACGTTGACCACCAACAACACCTTGCCTTTGTAGGTGCCGAACGACGCGGACTGGCCATCAATGGAGTTCAGCGTGAAGTCGTAAACGGATTTGTCAACAGCGAACGTCATGACGACGCACATGAAGAGAAAACCTACGAGCCTGCGCATGGCGCCTCCAGTTAGCAAGTACACATAGGAACACACCGGAGATCGCAAAACCTGGAGCCGACCAGCGGACGCGAACCGCCGACCTGCCGATTACGAACCGACCCGGTCTTGCGTATGTTGTTGGGCAATCAGCGCCATAGTAGCACGTTTTGGGGAGTGTTTTGGGGGTTCCGGAGAGGTTCCTTGGCCCTCGCGTTTTCTTCGCACGCCCGCGTCTGGTACGCGTAGTGCGAGGCAATTTGGGCTTGGGCAAGCTGCTTTGAGCCATATCCAATCGTAACGGCTTACAAAGAGTGGCCGCGGCGGACAGCCCGGGGACTCGTGCCTATCATCATCCCACTTCGCTTGCTGCTCGACGCGATCAGACCTACCAAACTTCGTGTTTCATCTTTCCTGACAAGCTGGCAGCGCACTCGATCTCGACAATTTGTCCGACCGGGTGATCCGTCCGATTCTGAAAGCGCGCGCTTTGGTGTGGAAAGGCTGGCAAGCATAATGGCGCGGCCTCGCCACCAACCTCAAAAGAGCTTGGCGGCCCTGACACGACCATCCAATGCATTTTGAGACACGAG